>NZ_JBFBBZ010000002.1:65858-399699 GCF_040682935.1 Amycolatopsis sp. NPDC051061 | reverse complement strand
CTTCACCACTCCGCTGGAACTGCTGGTCGCGGTCGTGCTGTCCGCGCAGACCACCGACGTCCGGGTGAACCTGGTCACGCCCGCGCTGTTCAAGCGCTACCGGACCGCCGCCGACTACGCGGGCGCCGACCGCACCGAGCTGGAGGAGTTCCTCCGGAGCACCGGCTTCTACCGGGCCAAGGCGAACTCCGTGATGGGCCTCGGCGCGGCGCTGGTCGAGCGCTTCGACGGCGAGGTCCCCGGCAAGCTCGACGACCTCGTCACGCTGCCCGGCGTCGGCCGCAAGACCGCCAACGTCGTGCTCGGGAACGCCTTCGACGTGCCGGGCATCACGGTCGACACCCACTTCGGCCGGCTGGTCCGGCGCTGGGGCTGGACGGCCGAAGAGGACCCGGTCAAGGTCGAGCACGCGGTCGGCGAGCTGATCCCCCGCAAGGAGTGGACGATGCTCTCGCACCGGGTGATCTTCCACGGCCGGCGCGTCTGCCACGCCAAGAAGCCGGCCTGCGGCGCCTGCCCGCTGGCCAGGGACTGCCCGTCCTACGGCACCGGCCCGACCGGGTTCGAAGAAGCCGCGAAACTGGTCAAAGGCGTCGAAAAGGATCACATCCTGGCGCTGGCGGCGCCCCGGTGACGACCGTCACCAAATGGGCGCTGGCCGCCGCCGTGCTGGCGGTGGCGCTCATCGTCGCGCTGCTGCCGCGCGGGGGTGACGACAGCGCCGCGGGACCGTCTGAAGACTCTGCCGCCCTGGCCCCGGCCCGGTCTGCGGCGGCGCTCCAACCCTGCCCCGCCGCCGGTCCCGCGCAGCCGGTGAAGCAGTTCGACGGTGTCGAGGCGGACTGCCTCGGCGACGGCGCGAGCGTCGACGTCGGCAAGGCCCTCGCCGGTGCTCCCGCGCTGGTCAACGTGTGGGCGTCGTGGTGCGAGCCGTGCCGGACCGAGCTGCCCGTGCTCCAGGAGTACGCCCGGCAGCCGGGTGCCGTGCGCGTGCTCGGCGTCCAGGTCCAGAGCCCGGCGGAGGACGGCTTGAACCTGCTGGCGAAACTGGGCGTGCACCTACCGTCGGTGTTCGACGGCGACGGGCCGGGCGGGCCCGTCCGGACGGCGTTGAAGGTGCCGTCGTCGCTCCCGGCGTCCTACCTGGTCACCGCCGCGGGCGAGGTGCGGTTCATCGCGAATCCACGCACGTTCGGGAACACTGACCAGGTGCGCGCGGCAGTCGAGGGGGCATCGTGATCGGACCACTGGTCGAGCCGGAGTCGGTGCCCGAGTGGCTCCGGCCGCTGGTCAAGGTCAGCGCCGAGGTCGATTCGAAGACGTTCACCAGGTTCAGCCCGCCCGAGGACACCTACACGCGCGCCGCGGCCGTGCTCATCCTCTTCGGCGAGCGCGAAGCCGACGGCGAGCCCGACGTCCTGCTGCAGCGCCGCGCCGACACGCTGGGCTCGCACGCCGGGCAGGTCGCGTTCCCCGGCGGCGGCGCCGAGGACGGCGACGGCGGCCCGGTCGGCACCGCGCTGCGCGAGGCCGAAGAGGAGACCGGGGTCGTCCCGTCCGGCGTCCGGCCGGTCGCGGTGCTGCCGGAGCTGTTCGTCCCGGTGTCGAAGTTCGCGGTGACGCCGGTGCTGGCGCACTGGGCCGAGCCGTCTCCGGTGCACGCGGTCGACCTGGCCGAGACGGCGTCCGTCGCCCGCGTCCCCCTCGCCGACCTGGTCGACCCGGCCAACCGGTTCATGGTCAAGAAGGCCGGCGCGCCGTGGAAGGGGCCGGCCTTCGAGGTTTCGGGCCTGTTCGTGTGGGGGTTCACCGCCGGGTTGCTCTCCGTCCTGCTCGGCCTGGGAGGCTGGGAACGCGAATGGGACTCGGACGAAGTCCGGGACCTCGACGAAGCGCTGGCGGCGTACCAGGCGCGACTGGACGGCAAGGGGTAACGCGTGAACTGGGTCGATGTGCTGGTCCTGCTGCTGGCCGTGCTGGCGGCGGTGTCCGGCGCATACCAGGGCGTGATCGTCGCGCTGCCGTCGCTGGTCGGGGTCGTGCTCGGCGCGCTCGCCGGGATCAAGCTCGCGCCGGTCGTCGTCTCGTTCTTCGACGATCCCGTGTGGAAGGTCGCGTTCGCGGTCGCGACCGTGGTGTTCCTGGTCGCGTTCGGCGAGGCCCTCGGTGTCTACGTCGGGCGACGGCTGCGTCAGAAGATCAACCCGGACAAGCTGTCCGGTGTCGACAAGACGCTCGGCGCGGTCGTGCAGGCCCTCGTCGTCTTCATCGTGGCGTGGCTGATCGCGACGCCGCTGACGACCGTGTCCGGCCTGCCGGGGCTCGCCAAGGCGATCAACGGCTCGGTGGTGCTCGGCAAGGTCAACGACGCCATGCCGGAGGCCGCGCAGGGCTTCCCCAGCCAGCTGCGCAAGCTGCTCGACGCCTCCGGCTTCCCGTCGGTCATGGACCCGTTCCAGAAGGCCCCGACGGCGGACACCTCGCCGCCGGACCCGGCGCTGCAGAGCAGCGGCACGGTCCAGCAGCTGCACGGCAGCGTCGTCAAGATCCGCGGCAGCGCCAGCTCGTGCTCGCGATCCCTGGAAGGCAGCGGGTTCGTGATCGCGCCGCAGCGGGTGATGACGAACGCGCACGTCGTGGCGGGCACCGACACCGTCGGCATCGAGACGACGCAGGGCGACTACCCGGCGCGCGTCGTGTACTTCGACCCGGAGGTCGACATCGCGGTGCTCGCCGTGCCGCGGCTGCGCGCCCCGGCCCTGCAGTTCGCGTCGGAGACGGCGCGGGCGGGCGACAGCGCGATCGTGCTCGGCTACCCGCTCGACGGCCCGTACCGGGCGACGCCGGCCCGCGTGCGCGGCCGGATCAACCTGCGCGGCCCGGACATCTACGACGCCAACACCGTGCAGCGGGACGTCTTCACCGTCCGCGCGGAGATCCGCAGCGGCAACTCGGGCGGCCCGATGGTGACCCCGGACGGCCAGGTCATCGGCGTCGTGTTCGGCGCGGCGGTCGAGGATCCGGAGACGGGCTTCACGCTCACGGCCGAGCAGGTGCGGGCCGAGGTCGACGCGGCGCCGTCGCAGTCGGCGAACGTGTCCACCGGCTCCTGCGCCGCCTAGCGCCCGAACCGCAGCGCGAGGCCGTCCAGCAGCGCCCGCATGCCCGACTCGAAGATGTCTTCGAGCACCAGGTCGTAGCCGGTCTCGCCCAGCTCCCGGAGCATCTTGGCGAACACCGGCCTGCCGAGGGTCATCGGCGCCATCGCCGGGGCCTGCTTGTCCATCCACTGCTCCTCGGACAGCCCGGACGCGGCAAGGGCGTGCTGCTCGCGTTCGAGGTGGATCGCGATGCCCTGGACGTAGCTGAAGAACAGCACGTGGAGATCGCACAGCGTCGCCGCGTCGACGCCGAGCTCGGCCAGCGCGGCCAGGGCCCACTCGGCGTGCAGGCCGAGGTTGCGCAGCGGCAGCGGGCGGGTGATCGGCGCGAGCTGGGCCAGCCACGGGTGCCGGCGGTAGAGCGACCAGAGCGTCCGGCCGCCGAGCGTCAGCCGTTCCCGCCAGCCCGGCGGCGGGTTCTCCGGGTAGCCGCGCTCGCCGTACGCCGCGTCGGCCATCAACAGCACGAGCTCGTCCTTGCCGGTCACGTACTTGTACGGCGCCATGGTCGCGGCACCCAGGCGAGCCGCGACGCCGCGCATGGACAACGCGGCCAGGCCTTCCGCGTCGGCGATCTCGATCGCCGCGCGCACGATCCGGTCGCGGGTCAGGCCCCGCTGGCTACCGCGTCGCTCCCGGCTCGCGACGACCGTGCCCGAGCGCGGCTCGGCGCGCACCAGCCCTTCCTGGCCCAGCAGGGCCAGTGCCTTGGCGGCGGTCGCCATCGCCACGCCGTGGTCGGTCGCGAGCCGCCGGGTCGAGGGCACCCGCGCACCCGGCGGAAGCTCGCCGCGGGCGATCCGGCCCCGCAGTTCGTCGGCGATGACCACGTACTTCACGGCTCTCCCTGAGCTAGGACAGCACGGCACCTGTACTAGTACAGATTTGGCTGTTCACCTGCGGAAACCACACTGTGGTGCGGACAAGCGTACAACTCTGGAGGATCCCTTGCGAAACGTCCTGATCTCCGGTGCCGGTGTCGCCGGCGGCACCCTGGCCTGGTTCCTGTCCCGCGCGGGCTGGGCGGTGACCGTCGTGGAGCGCGCGTCGGCCCCGCGCACCGGCGGCCAGGCGATCGACGTGCGGGGCGCCGCACTCGACGTCGTCGACCGGATGGGTCTCGGCGAGCGGATGCGCGCGGTGCGCACCCGCATGCGCGGGATGTCCATGGTGGACGGCGACGGGCAGGAGCTGTTCCGGTCCGAGGAGTTCACCTACAGCAGCGGGCGGCTCGACAGCGACGACTTCGAGATCCTGCGCGACGACGTCGTGGAGATCCTGCTCGAGGCGTCCGACGTCGAGTACGTCTTCGGCGACTCGATCACGGCGTTGACGGAGGAGGCGCACGGCGTGCGCGTCGAGTTCGAGCGCGGCGGCTTCCGGACGTTCGACCTGGTCGTCGGCGCGGACGGCCTGCACTCGGCGGTGCGGCGGCTGGCCTTCGGGCCGGAAGAGCGGTTCGTCCGCCACCTCGGCCAGTACCTGGCGATCTTCCCGGCACCGAACTTCCTGGGCCTCGAGGACTGGCAGGTCTGGTTCCGGCACGAGGAGACCGGCGGGGCGATCTACCCGGTCCGGGACAACACCGAGCTGCGCGTCACCCTCGGCTTCGGCTCGGACCCGCTGCCCCGGATGGACGTCGAGGACCAGAAGCGGCTCATCGCCGAGCGGCTGGGGGGAGTCGGCTGGGAGGTGCCGAAGCTCCTGGAGGCGATGGCCGCCGCGGACGTCTTCTACTTCGACGCGATGGCGCAGATCCACCTGGACCGCTGGTCGGCGGGCCGGGTCGTGCTGCTCGGCGACGCGGCCTACTGCGCTTCGGCGCTGTCGGGTCAGGGGACGAGCCTCGCGCTGGTCGGCGCGTACGTCCTCGCTGAGGAGCTGGGCCGCGCGGAGCACGAAGCGGCCTTCGCGGCTTACGAGCGCCGGATGCGGCAGTTCGCCGCGCTCAACCAGGCGCTGGCCACGGAGAACCCGACGGGCGGCCCGGCGGAGGAGTCGATCGAGCGGGCGAAGAACGCCATCGACCTCACTTGAGGAAGTCGACGAGGGCCGCCGAGGTGCGTTCCGGCGCCTCGAGGTGGGGGAAGTGCCCGACGCCCGGCCAGAGCTCCGGCTCGGCGTGCGGGCCCGCCCAGCGCACCGACGACGTCGCCGTCTCGGGCAGGATGCAGGTGTCGTCGGCGCCGTGCAGCTGCAACGTCGGCGCCGTGATCCGGGCGCCGACGGCGTCGGTGAACCGGCGGCCTTCGCCGCGGAACTGCGCACGGAATGCCCAGCGGTAGTACTCGAGCGCGCTGTGCGCGACGCCGGGGACGAGCATCGCCCGCCGGAAGGCCGCGACGCTGCCGGCGAAGTCCGAAGTGGACTGCCAGCGGCTTCCGGACCAGCCGCCGAAGAGGTCTTCGACGGCCTGGGCGTCGTTCTTCACGAGCCACTTCTCCGGCGCCATCGGCACCTGGAAGCGGAAGAGGTGCCCGGTGGCCCGCCCCTGGCCTCGCCACGGACGGGCCGCCGACGACCGCAGGGCCAGCGGGTGGGCGGCACCGATCGCCGTCACCGACGACACGAGCCGGGGGTGCAGGGCCGCGACCGTCCAGGCGAGCATGCCGCCCCACGCGTGCCCGACGAGGTGCGCTCGGCGCGCGCCGAGCGACTTGACCAGGCCGCCGACGTCCCCGGCGAGCGTCCACGCGTCGTAGCCGCGCGGCGGCTTGTCCGAGTCGCCGTAGCCGCGCAGGTCGACGGCGACCGCGCGGAACCCGGCGTCGGCGAGGGCCCGCAGCTGGTGGTGCCAGGTCCACCAGAACTCGGCGAACCCGTGCAGCAACACGACGACGGGCCCCTCGCCGAGCTCGGCGACGTGCAGCCGGATGCCGTTCGCGGACACGTCGCGGTGGACCCACGGGCCGTCGAGCCGGACGCTCGACGGGTCGGGGGACGCGGGCAACGAACTCAGTCGCGCGTGGTCGTCAGGTCGGCGTCCGGCGCCTTCTGCGGCTTGAGCGCGGCGGCGGTCTCCTTGACGCTGGCGATGGTCCGCTCGGGTGCCTTGAACTTCTTCACCTTGCGGTAGCCGAGGAACCCGGCCACCCCCGCGACCAGCAGCATCACGAAGAACACGATGCCGAACGCGATCCAGCGGTAGCGCACCCACTCGGCCAGGCCTTCGGCGGCGAAGAAGAACAGGAAGAACGTGCTGTACAGGAAGACCGTCAGCGCGATCAGGAAGTAGACGGCCCCCTTGAGGCCCTTCTTCACCTCGCCGACCAGCTCGGACTTCGCCAGCTCCATCTCGGCCCTGACCAAGGTGGAGATGTGCTGGGTCGCGTCGCCGACCAGACGGCCGAGGGACTGGTCGCCGGGGATGTCGGAGTCGGAGGACAGCGGGAGGTAAGGCACGGCCCCCACGCCGTCGGGGCCGGTGCGTTCGTGTTTGGGGCTGCTCACCGGGTCATCGTGCCATGTGTCCGGAATCAAGGCGCGGCGGCGTAGCCGAGTGTCGCGAGATCACTCCGCTTCGGCGTGCACGCGGCTCCGCCTCATGAGCATCACCGCGCCCAGCAGGGACGCGATCGCCGAGGCGATCAGCACCGCCGCCTTTGCCAGCTCGCTCGCGTCGCCGGGCAACGCCAGCTCCGCGATCAGCAGGCTGACCGTGAACCCGACGCCGCCGAGCACCGACAACGCGCCGATGTCCCGCCAGCCCACGCCCCGTGGCTTTTCGGCGGCCTTGAGCTTCACGGCCAGCCAGCTCGCGCCGAAGATCCCGGCGACCTTGCCGCCGAGCAGCCCGGCGAGGACCGCGAGCGGCAACGCCGTCGTGAACACCGCGCCGAGCGAGTCGCCGCTGACCGAGATCCCGGCCGCGAACAAGGCGAACACCGGCACGGCGACGGCGGCCGACCACGGCTGGAGCCGGTGCTCGAGCCGCAGCGCGGGTGCTTCGGACTCGCCTTCGTCGGCGCGGACGCGGGTGAGCAGGCCCAGCGCGACGCCGGCGATCGTCGCGTGGATGCCCGCCGAGTGCACCGCGACCCAGGTGACCAGCGCGAGCGGCACGTACAGCCACGGCGTCCGGACGCGGCGGTGCTGCAGGAAGGCGTAGAGCGCGAGCGCCACCACGGCGACGCCCACCGCGATCAGGTCGAAGCCGGTCGTGAACAGCACGGCGATGACGACGATCGCGCCGAGGTCGTCCACGACGGCCAGCGACAGCAGGAACACCCGGGCGCTCGAGGGCAGGTTCGACGCGGTCAGCGCCAGCACACCGAGCGCGAAGGCGATGTCCGTGGCCACCGGGATCGCCCACGCCCGCTCGATCCCCGGCGTTCCCCAGCCGACGCCCAGCGCGACGAGCGCGGGCACGACCATGCCGCCGATCGCGGCCACCACCGGCAGGATCGCCTGCTTGAACCGCGACAACTCGCCGATGACGAGCTCACGCTTGAGTTCCAGCCCGGCGACGAAGAAGAAGAGAGCGAGCAGGCCGTCCTTCGCCCAGTCGCCGATGGTCAGGTTCAGGTGCAGGAACTCCGGGCCGAGCCGGAAGTCGCGCAGCGCGTGATAGCTGTCGCGCAGCGGGGAATTGGCCCAGAGCAGGGCGACGGCGGCCGCGCCGAGCAAGATGAGCCCGCCGGTGGTTTCGGTGCGCAGGTAGCGCGCGAATTCGCTCAACGGGCGGGACACGGGCGGCTCCTGGGGTCGCTGATCACTGTTGCCGACCAGGCTTCCCGGCGCACCTCGCCCTCAGTTTACCGTCTCTTTGTCACGGATCGTCATGACCACCGCCACACGGGGTGGCGGTGGTGGGTCACACGGTGTGCTCTTAGCATGCCAATCGACAACGAAGTCCGAGACAAAGGAAGACAGAGTTGTGAGCACCTCAACCGAGGTCCAGCAGGACACGAGGTTCTTCGGGCACCCACGAGGGCTGGCGAACCTCTTCGGCGTGGAGATGTGGGAACGCTTCTCCTTCTACGGGATGCTCGGCATCCTGCCGATCTACCTCTACTACAAGGTCGAACAGGGCGGCTTGGGGCTGGCGCAGGAGTCCGCGCTCGGCATCGTCGGCGCGTACGGCGGGCTGGTGTACCTCTCCGCCGTCATCGGCGCCTGGGTCGCGGACCGGCTGCTCGGTTCCGAACGGACGCTGTTCTACAGCGCCGTGCTGATCATGATCGGCCACCTCAGCCTGGCGCTCCTGCCAGGCATGGCCGGCATCGGCGTCGGCCTCGTGTGCGTCGCGCTCGGCAGCGGCGGGCTGAAGTCGAACGCGACGGCGATCGTCGGCACGCTCTATGCCGAAGGTGACGCGCGGCGCGACGCCGGCTTCACGATCTTCTACATGGGCGTCAACCTGGGCGCCTTCGTCGGGCCGCTGCTGACCGGGCTGGCGCAGACGGAGGTCGGCTTCCACCTCGGCTTCGGGCTGGCCGCGATCGGCATGGCGCTCGGCCTGATCCAGTACACGCTCGGCCGCAAGAACCTCGGCGAGAAGGCCAAGGAGGTGCCGAACCGGCTGCCGTCGTCACAGCGCCTGCCGGCCGTCGGGGCCGCGGTGCTGCTGGCCGCCGCCGTCGTGGTGCTGGTGCTGACCGGCGTCGTCAACCCGGGAAACCTCGCCGACGTCGTCGTCTGGGTGGTCGGCGTGATCTCGGTGATCTACTTCCTGGTCATCCTGACCAGCCGCAAGATCACCGGCGACGAGCGCAGCCGGGTGTTCTCCTTCATCCCGATGTTCATCGCCAGCGCGGCGTTCTTCTCGCTGTACCAGCAGCAGTTCACCGTCGTCGCGGCCTACACCGACCAGCGGCTGAACCGGGACCTGTTCGGCTGGCAGATGCCGGTGTCCTGGGTCAACTCGATCAACCCGGTGTTCATCATCGTGTTCGCCCCGATCCTCGCGGCGCTGTGGACGAAGCTCGGCGAGCGCCAGCCGTCGACGCCGATCAAGTTCGTGCTCGGCACGGTGCTCATGGGCGTCGCGTTCCTGCTGTTCCTGCCGATGGTGGGCAGCGGCCAGAACGCCAGCCCGCTGCTCGCGATGGTGGGCATCCTGTTCGTCTTCACGATCGCCGAGCTGTGCCTCTCGCCGGTCGGGCTGTCGCTGTCGACGAAGCTCGCGCCGGCGGCGTTCCGGACGCAGATGGTCGCGCTGAACTTCCTGTCGATCTCGTTCGGCACGGCGATGTCGGGCAAGCTCGCCGAGTACTACTCGGTGGACGACGAGGCGCCGTACTTCGGCACGGTCGGCGGCGTCGCGATCGTCATCGGGCTGCTGCTCTTGGCGGCGACGCCCTTCATCCGCAAGCTGATGAAGGGCGTTCATTAGCCGACGGTGACTCCGAAGATCACCCCGACGAAGTAGGTCACCACCATGGTGAGGGCGCCGACGCCGACGTTGCGGAGGATCGCGCGCCCCACGTTCGCGTCGCCGAACCTCGCGCTGACCCACCCGGTCAGCGTGAGGCCGACGACGACCGCGGCGGCGCACGCCCACACCCGCAGGGAGACGCCGGCCCAGGCGATGGACAGGATCGGCAGCAGCGCGCCGACGGAGAACGCGAGCAGCGACGCCCAGGCCGCCTGCCACGGGCTCGTGAGGTTGTCCGGGTCGATGCCGAGCTCGGCCTCCGCGTGCGCCTGCAGAGCGTCCTTTTCGGTCAGTTCGCGGGCGACCCGGCTCGCCAGGTCCGGCGAAAGCCCTTTGGCCTCGTAGATGCCGGCGAGCTCGCGCTCCTCGGCCTCCGGCATCGTGGTGAGCTCCTGCTTTTCCAGCCGGAGCAAGGCCTGTTCGGTGTCGCGCTGGGTGCTCACGGAGACGTATTCCCCGCCGGCCATGGAAAAGGCGCCGGCGACGAGCCCGGCGATTCCGGCGGTGAGGATCGTGGTGCTTTCGGTGGTGGCGCCGGCGACCCCGACGACGATGCCGGCGACCGACACGATCCCGTCGTTCGCCCCGAGAACCCCGGCCCGCAGCCAGTTGAGCTTCCCGCCCAGGCCCTGGTGCGGTTCGTGGGCGTGTTCCACGGCGATTTCGGTCACGGAACCAGTGAAACACGAATGGAGAATCGTGGCGAGACAAGGATTCCGGGTCAGGTTCGCCTAATTGATGACTGCCTTACCTAAGTGGTCCTGTGTGGACTCTCAGCCGTTCTGGGTCATGATGGACGGCATGGACGAGCAAGTGTGGCAGCCGCTGAAGACGGTGGAGGGCCTGTCGCTCCAGGGTGGCGAGGGCCGGTTCCGGCTGCTGGAGACGGCGGAGAGCGGCGTGGCGTACCTGATCCACTACCCGGCGGGGGTGGCATCGCCCCCGCACGCGCACGACCACGACTCGATCGTCTACGTCCTGTCGGGCCGGCTGCGCGGCACGGTCGACGGGGTCGAGGCGGAGCTGGAGCCGGGGGATTCGGCGCTGCACCCGCGCGGGGTGACCCACCACGTCGAGGCGTTGACGGACTCGATGTGGGTGGAGTTCAAGTCACCCCGGCCGGCCCGCTCACCCCTCGCCTGAACGCCCCAATGTGGCCTTGGTTGCGTCTGACGCACCGAAGGCCGCCTTGGTTGCGTCTGACGCACCGAAGGCCACATTGGGGCGCTTGGGAACTCTGGGTAAGCGGAAACGCCCGGCCCCGCTCGAAGCGGAACCGGGCGTTTCCCGGAGTGAAGCCTCAGGCGTCCAGCTCGGCGAGGGCCTGCTTGGCCTTCTCGAGCTCGGCCTCCAGCGCCGCGACCTTCGCCGCCTGCGCCTCGCGGGCCTGGTTGATCACCTCGTCGATCGGGCCGGAGAGGTCCGCGTGCAGCTCCTTCGCCGCGCGCGACACCGCCGCCGCCGGGATCTCGAGGCCCTTCGCGACCCACTTCGAACCGTTCTTCAGCTCGGCCTGCCACTCGCCATCGGCGGTGCCGGTGACCGTGAGGATCAGCTCGACCGTGCGGGTCTTCTTCGCCGTCGAGGCCGCCGCACCCTTCGGGCGGCCGCGCTTCGGCTTGGGGGCCTCTTCGGCGACCGGCTCAGCCGGGCTTTCCGAAGAGGCCGGGGACGCGGACTCGGTGACGGTCGCCTCGTCGGTGGAAACCTCCGGAGTCGAAGCCGGAGCCGAAGCCGGGGCCTCGGCCGTTTCCTCGTCGTGCGTCAGGACATCCACGGTCATCGTCGTGTCGTCTCCTTGCCCGGGAAGGGGGTGTGGTTCGCGGCACATTGTAGAACATGCGTTCGACAAGCGCCGCTCGGGGGGTTCATGAAAGAACCCTCCCGGCGCGAAGCCGGAAGGGCTCTGACAAGAGGAACGCTAGCTCACTCCTCGGACTTGCCCGACTTCAGGCCCGACGAGATCAGGTCCATCACCGACGAGTCGGCCAGCGTGGTGACGTCGCCGACCTGGCGGTTCTCCGCGACGTCGCGCAGCAGGCGGCGCATGATCTTGCCCGAGCGGGTCTTCGGCAGCTCCGGCACGACCATGATCTGACGCGGCTTCGCGATCGGCCCGATCTCCTTCGCGACGTGGTTGCGCAGCGCCTGGATGGCCTCGTCACCACCGTCCACGGCGTTGCCGCGCAGGATGACGAACGCGACGATGCCCTGCCCGGTCGTCGGGTCGGTCGCGCCGACGACCGCGGCCTCGGCCACCGTCGGGTGCGAAACCAGCGCCGACTCGACCTCGGTCGTCGAGATGCGGTGGCCGGACACGTTCATCACGTCGTCGACGCGGCCCAGCAGCCAGACGTCGCCGTCGCTGTCGTACTTCGCGCCGTCGCCGGCGAAGTAGAAGCCCTGGTCCTTGAAGCGCGACCAGTACGTGTCGCGGAAGCGCTCCTCGTCGCCCCAGACGCCCCGCAGCATCGACGGCCACGGCTGGTCGAGCACCAGGTACCCGCCGCCGCCCGGGCCGACCTCGGTGCCCTGGTCGTCGACGACCTTCGCGGAGATGCCGGGCAGTGCCTTCTGCGCCGAGCCCGGCTTGGTCGAGGTGACGCCCGGCAGCGGCGAGATCATGATCGCGCCGGTTTCGGTCTGCCACCACGTGTCGACGATCGGGGTCCGGCCCGCGCCGATGTTCTCGCGGTACCAGATCCACGCTTCGGGGTTGATCGGCTCGCCGACCGAGCCCAGCACCCGCAGCGACGACAGGTCGTACTTCTCCGGGATTTCCGCGCCCCACTTCATGAACGTGCGGATCAGCGTCGGGGCGGTGTAGTAGAGGGAGACCTTGTGCTTCTGGATGATTTCCCAGTGCCGGCCCTCGTGCGGGGTGTTCGGCGTGCCTTCGTAGACGACCTGCGTGACGCGGTTCGCGAGCGGGCCGTAGACGATGTAGCTGTGGCCGGTGATCCAGCCGATGTCGGCGGTGCACCAGTAGACGTCTTCGCCGGGCTTGTGGTCGAAGACGTTGTGGTGCGTGTACGCCGTCTGCGTCAGGTAGCCGCCGGAGGTGTGCAGGATGCCCTTCGGCTTCCCGGTCGTCCCGGACGTGTAGAGGATGAAGAGCGGGTGCTCGCTGTCGAACGCCTCAGGAGTGTGCTCTTCGGACTGTCCGTCGACGAGCTCGTGCCACCAGAGGTCGCGCGAGTCGGTCCACGGCACGTCGCCCTCGAGCTGGTCGCCCGTGCGCTTCACGACGATGACCTTCTCGACGGTTTCGGCGCCTTCGAGCGCTTCGTCGACATTGGCCTTCATCGGCGCGGCCTTGCCGCGGCGGAACTGCCCGTCGGAGGTGATCACGACCTTCGCGGCGGCGTCGTCGACGCGGGCCCGCAGCGCCGTCGGGGAGAACCCGCCGAAGACGACGTTGTGCAGCGCCCCGATCCGCGCGCACGCGAGCATCGCGAAGATGGCCTCGGGGACCATCTGCAGCTGGATCGCGACGACGTCGCCGGCGGTGACGCCCAGCGACGCGAGTGCGTTGGCGGCCCTGGAAACCTCGGTCTTCAGCTCGGCGTAGGTGATGTCCCGCGTGTCACCCGGCTCGCCGACCCAGTGGATCGCGACCTGCTCGCCGTGCCCGGACTCGACGTGCCGGTCGACGCAGTTGTACGCGACGTTCAGCTTGCCGCCGACGAACCACTTCGCGAACGGCGCATTGGTCCAGTCCAGTACCGTGGTCCACTTCGTGTCCCACGTCAGCCGCTCCGCCTGCTTCGCCCAGAACGCTTCGCGATCGGCGTCCGCCTCGGTGTAGAGGTCGGCCTTCGCGTTGGCCTGGCCAGCGAATTCGTCGCTGGGCGGGAAGGTGCGGCTCTCGGTGAGCAGGTTGTCCAGGGCTGGGGACTGCTCGGTCATGGTTGCAAGGCCTCCTGTAGTGCGCCGAAACGACGGCTAGCGGCACGCTAGCGACGTTAGTCCGCCTTGTAAAAGGTTGCACCCACGTTGCCCTGTGGTTTCACCGAGGCAGGCGAGCCCCGGTGACTGAGCGTTCGTTCAGCCGCGCCTTCGCCGCCGGCCACTCGGGCTGGAGCATCGAGTAGAGGACGGTGTCGCGCGACGACCCGTCCGGCCGGATCCGGTGCGCCCGCAGCACGCCTTCGCGAAGCGCGCCAAGCCGTTCGATGGCGCGTTGCGAGCGCAGGTTGCGGATGTCGGTCTCCCACGCGACCCGTTGCGCGCCAAGGGTTTCGAACGCGTGCGTGAGCAGCAGCAGCTTCGACTCGGTGTTCAGCCCGGTGCGCTGCCAGTCCGCGCCGATCCAGGTGTGCCCGATCGAAAGGATCCGGTGCGCCTCGACGACCTGGTAGTACGACGTCGTCCCGGCGACGCGGCCGGACGTGACGTCGATCTGCGCGAAGGGCTGCCGTGCGGGGTCGGCGAGCGCCTGCTCGACCATGCGTTCCGCCGCGGGAACATCCCCCGGCTGACGGATGCTCAGCCACGCCCAGATGCCCGGGTCGGCGCCGGCTTCGAACAGGCCCTTGGCGTGCTCGCGCGTCAGCGGCTCCAGGCGGACGTGCTCACCGGACAGGGTCGGTCGGGTGCTCCAGTCGCTCACGTGATCACCGTAACCGCGCCAATGGCTTCCTCTGGTAGCCAATTTCTGAGCATTTCTGAAGGCCACTTCGGCGTTGCCTATGCTCGGCTGACCACGACGAAGGGCGAGATCGATGGCCGAAGAGCGGGAAGAGCTGAGCTGGGAGCTGTTCGGCACCGCGAGCCATGAACTGGCTCACACCATCGCCGACGACGGCTTCGCGCCGGACCTCATCCTGTCCATCGCGCGCGGCGGGTTGTTCGTCGCCGGCGCGCTCGGCTACGCGCTCGACGTCAAGAACCTCCACGTGATGAACGTCGAGTTCTACACCGGCGTCGACCAGCGCCTCGACCTGCCGGTGATGCTGCCGCCGGTGCCCAACGTCGTCGACCTGACGAGCAAGAAGGTGCTGATCGCCGACGACGTCGCCGACACCGGCGCCACGCTCAAGCTGGTCCGCGACTTCTGCGTCGAGCACGTCGCCGAGGTGCGTTCGGCCGTCGTCTACGAGAAGCCGCGCTCGACGGTCAAGTGCGAGTACGTCTGGCGGCACACCGACCGCTGGATCAACTTCCCGTGGTCGGTGCTGCCGCCCGTGGTCTCCCGCGAAGGCCAGGTCCTCGATGCCTGATCCGCTGAAGCCCCTCCTCGACCTCGAAGGCGTCGCGGCGGCGGCGAAGTCCGCGCAGGACGCCGTGTTCGCGGTGCACCGCCTGCCCGCGAACCTCCGCGGCGGCGCGGCGACGGCGGCGGAAGCTTCGGTGCGCGCGGCGCGCGCGTCCGCCGGCATCGAGGGCGCGAACCCCGAACTGCCCGCCGACGGCGCGGTCGACGACCCGATCCTCGCCGGCTCGCTGCGCGTCGCGGAGACGCTGGAAACGCTGCTCCCGACGTGGCGCCGGGCACCGATGCAGGCGCTGGCCCGGCTGCACGTCCTGGCCGCGGCGGACCTCGTCGACGACCTGGATGCGTTGGGGCGCCCGCATTCCGGCGGCGGTCGCCTCGAGCTGCTCGCCCAGCTCGTGACGGGCGCGTCGTCGGTGCCGGGGCCCGTCCTGACGGCCGTCGTGCACGGGGAACTGCTGGCGCTCAAGCCGTTCGGCAGCGCGGACGGCGTCGTGGCCCGGGCCGCGGCCCGCCTGACGATGATCGCGACGGGCCTGGACCCGAAGGCCCTGAGCGTGCCCGAAGTCGCGTTCTTCCGCCGGGTGCCGCGTTATCTCGAAGCCGCCGAAGGATTCGCGAGCGGGGAGCCCGAAGGCGTACGCGCGTGGCTGCTCTTCTGCTGCGAAGCGTTCGAAGCGGGGGCGCGCGAAGCGAAGAGCATCTCCGACGCGGCGTCTTAACCCGACAGTTTCGCCGACCACTTCTCTTCGATGCGCCCGAATCGCCACACCGCGAGCGCGACGACCCACGTCAGCACGAACAGCCCGACGATCCCGAAACCGACGTAGTCCAGGTTCACCGCCGCGATCGCGGCCAGCGGGCCCGAGGTGATGGCCAGCTTCTCGGCGAGGATCGACACCAGCTCGATCGTGCCGATGACGAAGGCGACCGCGACCGACAACGACGTCACCGCGATGTTGTAGAAGATCTTGCGCACCGGCTTCGCGAACGCCCAGCCGTAGGCGAAGTTCATGAAGCAGCCGTCCACGGTGTCGAACAGGCTCATCCCGGCGGCGAAGAGGATCGGCAGCACGAGGATCGCGTACCAGGGCAGGGCGAATGTCGCGGCGCCGGCGGCGAGCACCAGCAGCCCGATCTCGGTCGCGGTGTCGAAGCCCAGGCCGAACAGCACGCCGACGGGGTAGATGTGCCACGGCTTCCGCACGGACTTCGTCGCGCCGCGCAGCAGCCGATTCATGACGCCGCGATTGTTCAGCTGGTGTTCCAGGGCGGCCTCGTCGAACTCGCCGTGGCGCATCCGCTTGAACACCCGCAGGATGCCGACCAGCACGACGAGGTTGAGGATCGCGATCACGTACAGGAACGCGCCGGACACCGACGTCCCGATGAGGCCGGTCGCGTCGTGCAACGCCGAGGAGTCGTCCTCGACCTGCCCGGCCAGCGCTCGGACGCCCAGGGAGAGCAGCAGGCACAGCGCGAAGACGATCGTCGAGTGCCCGAGCGAGAACCAGAAGCCGACCGACAGCGGCCGCTGGCCGTCGGCCATCAGCTTGCGGGTGGTGTTGTCGATCGCGGCGATGTGGTCGGCGTCGAACGCGTGCCGCATGCCGAGCGTGAACGCCGTGACGCCCAGCCCGATCCCGAACACGCCCGTCGTGCCCAGCGCGTAGTGGTGGGGGGCGACGAAGGCCGCCAGCACCACCCAGCCCACGACGTTGAGGAGCAGGATGAACCCCGCCATCCCGCCGATCGACACCCACTCGCGGCGCGAAAGCCCGCGCCGCGAGTCCTCGATCGTGCCCGTGCCCGCCATCGCCCACCGGCCTTCCTCTCATCTGAGAGGTTAGACAGGTGAACAGATGAACGGCAATGACAACCGGGACTCCGCCCCGGGCCGGGGGCTCCGCCACCCGGAACCCCCGAAAGCCGGGTGCTAGCTGGCGCGCACCCGCACCAGGTCCAGCGCCTTGCGAACGTGCCCGCCGGAAGCGTGCAGCGCCTTCGCCGCGCTCGTTACGTCCTCTCCGGAGAGCAAGTGCACCAGCGCCACCTTGAGGTCGCCCCCGGCCTCGGTGAGCGCGTCCGAGCAGTCCGCCATCGTCATGCCGGTGGCTTCCTGCAGGATCCGGATGGTCCGGCCGCGCAGTTTCGCGTTGGTGGCCCGCATGCTGACCATCAGGTTCGAGTAGGTCCGGCCCAGCTTGATCATCGTCGCCGTCGAGAACGACGTGAGGATCATCTTCTGCGCCGTGCCCGCCTTCATCCGGGTCGACCCGGCGATCGCCTCCGGGCCCGTGTCGACGGCGATGAGCACGTCGACGCCCGCCGGCTTGGCGGCCTTCGCGTTGCCCGACACCAGGCCGGTGCGGGCGCCCTGGCGCGACGCGGCCAGCAGCGCGCCCAAGACGTACGGCGTCCGGCCCGACGCCGTCAGCCCCAGCACGAAGTCGCCCGGCTGGACCATGGCGGCCATCTCGGCCGCACCGGCCCCGTCGTCGTCCTCCGCGTTTTCGACGGCTTGGCGCAGTGCGCGCTCGCCGCCGGCGTGGTGCGCGATGAACCAGTCCGACGGCACGTTGAACGTCGGCACGAGCTCGGCCGCGTCCAGCGTGGCCAGCCGCCCGGAGGTCCCCGCGCCGACGTAGTGCACGCGTCCACCGGCCCGCAGGGCGTCCACCGCGTAGTCCACCGCGCGTGCCACCTGGGGCAGCACCGCGGCGACCGCGCCGGGGACTGTGCGGTCCTCGGCGTTGATCGCGCCCAGGATCCCCGCGGTCGACATCAGGTCGATGTCCGTGGTGCGGGGATTGCGGGTTTCGGTCGGCGAATCGACGTGCACCGCCTGCACGGGGACGGTCATCATGCGCCTCACATTTTCTCCGGTCATTACTTGCCGGTTTCCCGCGGACGGCGACGACCGTCCGGCCTGACCCCCATGCGGTGCGAGCCGACGGCGTCCCTGGTGGCGTCCAAGGCGTTGACCGACGCGTCCATGTGCCGCTGCGCGACGCCGATGAACAGGCAGTCGATCACGGTGAGCTGGGCGATGCGGCTGGCCGTCGCTCCCGAACGGAAGGTGGTTTCCCGCGCTGCCGTGGTCAAAACGTAGTCGGCGACCTCGGTGATCGGGGACCGCGGGAAGTTCGTCACGGCGATGGTGATCGCGCCGTGCTCCCGGGCCACCCGCAGCGCCTCGACGGTGTCGGTGGTCGCGCCGGTGTGCGAGACGCCGATCGCGACGTCTCCCGGGCTCAGCACCGCGGCCGAGGTCAGCATGATGTGCGTGTCCGACCACGCGAAGCACACGCGGCCGATGCGGTGCAGCTTCTGCTGCAGGTCCGCGGCGACGAACGCGCTGGCGCCGACGCCGTAGACGTCCGCGCGGCCGGCGCTCGCGACGACCTCGATCACGCGCTGGAGCGTGGCGACGTCGAGCTGCTCGGCCGTCTCTTCGACCGCACGCGCGTCGGCGAAACTGACCTTGCCGATCACGGCGGCCAGATCGTCGTCCGGGCCGATCTCGCCGCCGAGGTTGCGCGTGGTGCGCGCCTCGGTACGCGCGGTGTCCGCGGCCAGCGCGATGCGCAGCTGCGGGTACCCACCGACGCCGACGGCCTTGCAGAACCGCGTCACGGTGGTCTCGCTCGTGTTGGCGGCCAGGGCCACCTCGGTGATGCTGCGTCTCGCGACGTGCCCCGGGTCCTCCAGGACCACCTTGGCCACGCGCTGCTCGGCGCGGGCCAGGCCGGGGAGCAGGGACCGGATCCGCACCAGCGGGCTGGCGTCGGCGTCCCGCACGGGCGTCTGGACCGATACGGGCTCGGACGGTGCCGTGCCGACTACGGATTCGGTATCAATCATCGTCGGAAAGTTACTAACCGTTGGCATTTGCGACAAGGCTACTCACACCCTTCCGTATGATCGCAACCCGTCCGTGTCTGCGGATCTGGATTTGCGATTAATCACTGTCCAGAAAGTCGCCAACCAGGTCGCTCTTGTTAACGAGGCCAAGCTAACGACTTGGCAACTTAGTGTCGCAGTGCAAACGGCAAGGGGACGGTTAACTGGGTCGGAAGTTCGACGCTGAGCGAAAATTCGGTCACCTAGAGCTCAACTGCCAACCCTCTGCGACGAAAGCGGCGGGATTCCGTTCACCGTCGAGGAGTGCTCGGCCGCTCTCGGTGACTTTCACACCGTCGACCGAAACTCCGCGGCCCGTGTAGTTCGGGTCGGTGCTGTAACGCCAGCGGAGGCTGACTGACGCGCCCTGGGGCAGCGCGCCGCTCGCCTTCCACCAGGCACGGTGTCCGTGTCCGGAGAGCGACGTCACATCTCCGGAGGGTGCTCCCGGGCCGGAAACCGACAGCGCGATCGGTTGCCAGTTCACCCCGTCGGTGGAGGCCTGCAGCTGTAATGGATCAGTGGTGCCCTCGGTGTCCACGAAGGCGTGGAAGGACACCCGTGCTTGATCACTTTGCGTAGTAAAGGGACGGGTACTCAGCGTGGCCGTGCTTGCGTTACCCAGCGTGCTCGTCCAGGCGTCCTTTCCGACCTCGGGCTTCACCGCCATGGCCCTCGCCAGCGACGTCGCCCACACCTGCCGCGCGGTGTTGATCGAGCCCCAGTTCCGGGTCGGGTGCACGCGGTTGGTCAGCAGGATGGCGAAGGAGCGCGACTCGGGGTCGATGACCAGCGTCGTCCCGGTGAAGCCGGTGTGCCCGGCGGTGACCGGGGAGGCCAGCGCGCCCATGTACCAGGGCTGGTCGAGCTCGAAGCCGAGGCCGTGCGCGTCGTCCGGGAACTGCTGGTTGTAGTTCGTCAGCATCATCTGCCGCACGGTCTCCTCGCCCAGGATCCGGTGCCCGCGGTAGCTGCCGCCGTTGAGCATCGTCTGGGCGAGGGTGGCCATGTCGTTCGCGGTGCTGAACACCCCGGCGTGCCCGGCGACGCCGCCGAGCGACCACGCGTTCTCGTCGTGCACGCTGCCGCGCACCATGCCGCGCGGCGGGTTGGCCTCGTACTCCGTCGCGGCGATCCGGTTCAGCTTCGACGCGGGCGGGTTGTACCCGGTGTCGGCCATGCCCAGGGGCCCGGTGATCCGGTCGTGGACGACCTTGTCCAGCGATTGCCCGGTCAGCTTTTCGACGATGAAGCCGAGGGTGAGCAGGTTGATGTCGGAGTAGAGGTAGGTCGTGCCCGGCTTGTTCTTCAGCGGGCTGTCGAGCACCGCCTGCCGGCGCGACGGGATGTCCGGGTAGCCGGCCCACAGCGAGGGGATCGGGTCGGCGTCGAACCCGGAGACGTGCGTGAGCAGCATCTTGATCGTGATGGCGGCCTTGTCGCCGGTGGCGAACTCCGGGAAGAAGCGGCTCACCGGCGTGTCGATGGTGAGCTGTCCGCGTTCGACCAGCTGGAGCACGGCGATCGAGGTGAACAGCTTCGAGATCGAGGCCATGTCGAAGATGGTGTCGTTGCGCATCGGGACCTGCTGGTCCGCCGGGAGCTCGGTGCCCGCGGCGTCGGCGTACCGCAACGCGCCGCCGACGGCGTACCGGTCGACGACCACGCCGTCGTGGGCCAGCAGGCCGACCGCGCCGGCGAAGTGCGGGTGCCCGGTGGCGTCCGGCTTCGTCCAGCTCGCGAGGAAGTCCTCGGCGGCCTTGATCGGCGCCGGGTCGAGGTTCACCTCCCGGGGGCTCGCGGTGCGCAGGGTCGTCCACGCCGGGGCGAAGCCCTGCTGCGGCCGGTCGAAGCGGCCCGCGTCGTCGTGGCGTCCGGTGATGGCGCTGGCTCCTGAGGTCAACGTGGTCAGCGCGACCAGCACTCCGGTGGCCGCGGCGATGACCTTCCTAGCACGCACGAGTTCCCCCTCAGCGGTAGAGCAGGTAGCGACGACGTTTCCGGTCGAACTCGGCCAGCTCGGCCCGCCAGGCCCCGGTGACCTCGTCGACGCCCGCGCCGGCGTCGACCATGGTCCGGAGCCGGTCGGACCCGGAGAGCTTGTCGATGTAGTTGTCGGGGCGCCAGGCGAAGACGTCCGGGTGCAGCGCCTTCGCCGTCACGAGCATCGCGACCGCGGTCCGGATCGCGTCGAAGGCCCGCGGGTCGTCGACGCTGACCTGCACACCCGCGCAGGTCTGGTTGACGAACTTG
This sequence comes from Amycolatopsis sp. NPDC051061, assembly GCF_040682935.1. Lineage (NCBI taxonomy): Bacteria > Bacillati > Actinomycetota > Actinomycetes > Pseudonocardiales > Pseudonocardiaceae > Amycolatopsis > Amycolatopsis sp. NPDC051061. Next base: position 378,791 of record NZ_JBFBBZ010000002.1, on the reverse strand, counting down.
CCGAACGTCGGCACGAAGTAGGTCTCGCGGAACTTCGCCCCGGGCAGCCGCAGGTCTTCGAGCTTTTCGCGCCAGCGCCAGTCGAGGCCGGGCGCGCCGATGATCTCGAACGGCCTGGTCGTGCCGCGGCCCTCGGAGAACACCGTGCCCTCGAACATGCCGGTGCCCGGGTAGACGAGCGCCGTGTCCGGCGTCGGCATGTTCGGGCTCGGCAGCACCCAGTTCAGCCCGGTCTGCGCGAAGAGCGTGTCGCGCTGCCAGCCGCGTACCTGGACGGCGTCGAGTTTCTCGAGCCGGACGCCTTCGCCGGGGAGGAACTCTTCGGCGAAGAAGCGCGCGAGCTCGCCGACGGTCATGCCGTGCTGCTGGACGATCGGCTTCTTCCCGATGCCCGAGGAGAACTTCGGGTCGAGCAGCGGGCCGGCCGACCGGCCGCCGATGGGGTTCGGCCGGTCGAGCACGACGAAGGCGGCTTTGACCTGCGCCGCGGCCACCATCGCCGTGTAGAGCGACCAGATGTAGGTGTAGAAGCGCGCGCCGACGTCGGCGATGTCGAAGACGACGGTGTCGACGCCCGCCTTGGTGAACAGCGAAGCGAGCTTCGTCGCGTCGACGCCGTACGCGTCGTACACCGGTACGCCGGTGCGCGGGTCCGTGTAGTCGCCTTCGGAACCGCCGGCCTGCGCGCTGCCGCGGAAGCCGTGTTCGGGGCCGAAGGCCGCGACCGGCCGCACGCCGGCCGCGACCATCGAGTCGACGATGTGGTCGCCGTTCAGCAGGACCCCGGTCGGGTTCGACAGGACGCCGAGCTTGCGGCCTTTGAAGGACCGCCAGCCCTGCTGGGCCAGCTGCTCGGCACCGGTGAGGAGACGGCCCGGGTGCGCCTGAGCCGGTTCCTGGGCTTCGGGCTGGGCCCCGGCGACGGCCGAGCCGCCCGCCAGGGCCGGGACGGCGAGCGCGCCCGCTCCGAGGAAGTGGCGCCGGTTCAGGTTCACCAGGTCAGCCCGTGGCCGAAGGGGTACTTCACGGTGTGCACGTCGGAACCCGCCGGGATGTCGACCGGCAGCTTCCCGACCGGCTTCGTCTCGCCGAGGATCACCTTGGCCAGTGCTTCCAGCGTCGGCCCGATGTAGCCGTAGGTCGCGAGCCAGGTCTTCACCGTGGACGCGTAACCGGCGTCGTACGGGATCTGCGCGGCGACCGCGACGACCGGCTTGCCGGTGGCCTGAAGGGCGTCGAGGAGCTTGGTCTGCAGCGGGAAACCGCCGATGTTGTTGGTCAGCACGACGACGAGGTCGACGTTCTTGGCGTTCGCGACGGCTTGCGCGATCTGGGCGTCCGTCGGGGCCTGACCGGTCTGGTACGCCGTCGAGGCCGTGCCGTGGGCGGTCAGCTTCTGCGCGAGCGTCGTCGTCGTGGAGACGCCCCAGCCGGTCACGAGCGCCGTGGCGGGCTTCTGCTTCAGCGGCAGGAGGCCGGCGTCGTTCGCGACGGCCGTGATGCCGCGGTCGGCGATGTCCTGCGCCGTCTTGAGGCTCGCCGGCGTGCCGACGGTCTTCATCACCCGGTTCGGGTCGTTGAACGGCGAGAAGAGGATGCCGCGCTCGAACTTCAGCTTCAGGACGCGCAGCACGCTCTGGTCGATCCGCTGCATCGGGATCTCGCCGGACTTCACGGCGGCGAGCACGGCGTTGATGGCGACGTCGAGGTGCACCGGCATAAGCAGCTGGTCGACGCCGGCCTTGAGCGCGAGGACCGGGATCTCGGCGTCGCTGTGCATCTCGCGCACGCCCTGCATTTCGAGGGAGTCGGTGATGACGACGCCGTTGTAGCCCAGCTCGTTGCGCAGCTTGCCGGTGACGATCGGCTTCGACAGCGTGGCCGGCTCCAGCGACGGGTCGAGGCTGGGGAACTGGATGTGCGCGGTCATGATCGAGTCGATGCCGGCCTTGATGGCCGCCTTGAACGGCGGCACGTCGGTGGCCCGCCACTGGGCCTCGGTGCTATCGATCCGCGGCAGGCCGGTGTGGCTGTCGGTCGGGGCGGCGCCGTGGCCGGGGAAGTGCTTCGCGGTGGCGGCGACGGTCTTCGTCGGGAAGTCGGAGTCCTGGTACCCCTTGATTTCGGCGGTGACGAAGTCGCTGGCCAGGCCGGGCTGCCCGGCGAAGGACCGGACGCCGATGACCGGGTTCACGGGGTTGGAGTTGACGTCCGAATCGGGCGCGAAGTCCTGGTTGATGCCGACGGCGCGCAGCTCGTGGCCGAGGATCGTCGCGGCCTTGGTCGCCCGCGCGGTGTCCCGCCCGGCGGAGATGGCCATCGAATTGGGGAACTCGGTGGCGGGCGCGCCCATCCGGGTCACGGTGCCGCCCTCCTGGTCGGCGCCGATCTGCAACGGGATGTGCGCCCCGCTGCCGATGGCGGCCTTCTGGAGGCCGTTGGACAGCTTCGCGACCTGCACGGGGTCGTCGAAGTTGTCGCGCGAGTCGTTGTTGAAGTAGATGACGCCGCCCAGGTGGTACTTCTGGATCACCTGAGCCGGGGTGTCGACCCCGAAGTCCGTCTGGTTCTTCGGGTTCACTTCGTCGGCCGTCTTGCCGTTCACCCAGGTGACGAACAGCTGCCCGACTTTTTGTTCGAGCGTCAGCCCCCGCAGGGCCTGCGTCGCCGCGGCCTCCGCCTGCGCGCCCGCGCTCACCCGCGGTGCACTCGCCGCGGTCGCGACACCCACACCGGTGAGGGCGAGCACCCCCGCGACGGGCAGGGCGAGCGCATGGAACCTCCGATTTCGGGTCGTCACGACCAGCCTCCCAGAAAGTTGCGGGAGCTCGGCGGACGTCAGAAGTCCACTCGGAAGCCCCAGTATCGGGAAGCTACTCACCGAATCGGTCGATGTCCATCGACCGACGGCACCAACGGAGGAGTTCGTACCCGGATCGGTAAGAAAGTCGCCGTTCGCAGGTGCGAGGGGTCCGAACGGGTGGTGACGCGGGTGCTGCTCCGCAACAACCCTGGACGTAACGAGGCGGCGCCCGTGGCCGAGGGCCAACGGGCGCCGCCTGCAAGCGCGTACATCTCGGGCGACCAAGCGTGCAACTCTGGTCGTACCTACATGGACTCGGCGTGTGGCGTCCCACTACGCAGTCCCTAGACGACGAGCCTCCCGCGGCGCGCTGCGCGTGGGTACCCGGAGTCCGCGCACGGAGGTTTGCCGGGGTGGAACAGGCTTCTCTTCTACCTGTTCCCTGGCCGACCGAACGTCCGCACCTACTTTCTACGCCGTGAGCCCGGTCACTTCAAGTGCGCGGACGGGTGCACCGGTACAGAGGCTGGATCGGGTGACACCGGCACCCTGCGCGACGGACAATTCGGGGCTGGGCCAAGCAAAGCGGAGGCCGTACGGCCGTGTGGGTGGCGGCCGGGCGGCTAACGGGACCGACGGCGACGATTGAGGCTGTACCAGGTCGCTCCGGCGGCCACCGCGCCGACGCCGAGAGCGACCATTCCCGCCGATCGTGCCGGGAGCCGGCTGCGCAGCGACATGGGCCGGTCGAAGGCCAGGATCGGCCAGCCGCGGTCGAGGGCCTCGCGCCGCAGGAGCTTGTCCGGGTTGACCGCGTGCGGGTGCCCGACGGCCTCGAGCAGCGGGATGTCGGTGCTCGAATCGGTGTAGGCGAAGCACTCGGCGAGGTCGTAGCCGTGAGTCGCGGCGAGCTGCTTCGCAGCGACGGCTTTGTTGGCGCCGTAGCAGTAGAAGTCCACTTCGCCGGAGTAGCGGCCGTCGACTATCTGCATCCGCGTGGCGACGCTCCGGGTCGCGCCGAGCATTTCCGCGACCGGCGCGACGACCTCCTCGCCGGTCGCCGACAGCACGATGACGTCGTGCCCGTCCTCGCGGTGGCGCGCGATCAGTTCCGCCGCCTCCACGTACACGAGCGGGTCGACGACGTCGTGCAGGGTTTCGCGGACGACCGCCGAAACCTGCGCGACGTCCCAGCCGGCGCACAGCGCGGAAACCTCGGCCCGCAGCCGCTCGGTCTTGTTCTCGTCGGCGCCCGCGAGTGAGAACACCAGCTGCGCGTAGGCACTGCGCAACGCGGCGCGACGGTTGATCAATCCTTCTTTGAGCAATGGTTTGCTGAACGCCAGCGCGCTCGAGGAGGCGATGATCGTCTTGTCCAGGTCGAAGAACGCGGCCACCGCGTACTCCGGGCCCGGGTTCCGGATGCGCGACGGCGCGCTGCTCGGTTCGGCCACCTCCCCAGGATAAGAGCTTGATCGCGGCGCGTCCCGTTGGTCCACCACGCGCGTGGCGCGGCGGCGGAAAATCCATGACAGGAAGGCACTTCCGGCGCGCTGTGCCGTTACCGAACTGTGTGCCTCGCCCGGCGCGCGAACCGGCCACCGGCGGAGTTACAGTGAGGGAGCCCGGTGTCCAACCGGGCCGGTTCAGTCCGACCCCCCGGGGCTGAACCCACGGCGGCCCCCGTCCCTCCCCCCTGGCGGGGGCCGCCCTCTTAACCTTCCTCTTGCCTTTCGGTTCGCACTCTCGGCGTGCGCTGTCTTGCCTTCCGCTAACCTTTCTCGATTCCGTTTTCGCGGGTCGGATTGTGCTTTCTTCAATACTTTTGATTCTTTGAACGCGGGTATTCACGCGGGTTCCCGCCGCACGTGCGTCGCGGGCGGGCGCGATCCTGGCACAGCCCACCGACAGAACCGGCCCGCGAGCCGTCCCGCGGACGGAAGTTGTCCACAACCCCCCGGTTGTCCACAGCCGCGCGTCCGCCCCATTGCGCTCCCGAGCCGCCCACCGCGACGGTGGAACCCGGGCCACCCACGGCCCGCACCGACGACGGGGGAGGAACACATGACGGGGGAACGACCGATCGTGGTCGCCACGGACGAAACCGTGCTCGACGAGATCCTGCGCGTGGCCGCGGTCGCGGGCTGCGAGCTCGACCGGGCACCGGACCTGACGGCGGCCCGCGGGCACTGGGCCCGGGCGCCACTGGTGATCCTCGACGAAGAAGCCGCGCGGCTCCCGCCCGTCCTGCCCCGGCGGCGCGGGATCCTCCTGGTCTGCAAGGGCAGCCCGGGGCCGCGGACGTGGGAGCTCGCGTTCCACGTCGGCGTCGAGCGCGTGATCTCGTTGCCCGACGAGGAGACCGAGCTCGCGGGCGCGTTCGCCGACGTCGTCGAGACCCCGGCGGAGGAAGCCGGCCTGGTGCTCGCCGTGGTCGGTGGCCGGGGCGGCGCGGGCGCGTCCGTCTTCGCCGCGACGCTGGCACTGGCGGCCGACCGGGATCCGGGCGGCGCCCTGCTGGTGGACTGCGACCCCCTCGGCGGCGGTCTGGACCTGTTGCTGGGCCTGGAAAAGACGCCCGGGCCGCGCTGGTCGGAGGTGCGGCTGAGCGGCCGGGTCTCGGTACCGGCGCTGGCGGCGGCGCTCCCGCAACGAAGGCACCGCGGCGGCAGCCTGCCGGTGCTGGCGTGCGGCCGGGAGGGCGAGGGCCCGGCGGTCGAGTCCCTGTCGGCGGTCCTCGCGGCCGGCCGCCGCTCGGGTCGCACGGTGGTCTGCGACCTCCCGCGCACGCTGGGCGACGCGGCGGCGGAAGCGGTCGCCGTGGCCGACCTGGTGGTGCTGGTGGTGCCGGTGGAGTTCCGCGCCTGCATGGCGGCGAAGCAGGTGCTGCGGCCGCTCTCGGAACTGACGGCCCGGCTGGGGGTGGTCGCGTGTGGACGGTCCCGGGCCGGCGTCTCGCCCCTCCGGACGGCCGGCCTCCTCGGCCCGCCCTTGCTGGCGTCGATGGCCCCGGAGCGGGGCTTGCCGGTGGCGATCGAACGCGGCGAGTTTCCCGCCAAGCCGTCAGGTCCCTTGGCGACGGCGGCAGCGGACGTCTTGGCGGTGGCGCGCCGCGAGGCCCGGGCGGCGGCCCGATGACCGCCCGGCTCCGCCCGCCCGGACCTCCGATCAGGGTGGCCGAGCTCCTGCTGCCCACCGTCCTGACCCTCGCCGGCCGCGGACCGGTGAGCGCGAAGAACTTCCTGACCGTGCTGGCCGGCACCCGCGTGACAGCCAACCGCACCCGGACCGAGGCGGCGAACCCGTGACCACCGACTTCGTCGACCGCGTCCGCAACCGCCTCGCGGGCGAGCGCCGCCAAGCCGACCCGGTCGCCGTCGCGACGGCGGTCCGCGCCGAAGCCGGCGGCGCCCTCGGCCACGACGCGGTGCTCGACGCGGTTCGCCAGGCCCGCGACGAGTTCGTCGGCGCCGGCCCGCTGGCCCCGCTCCTCGAGAACCCGGCGACGACCGATGTGCTGGTGACCGGCCCGGGGGAGGTCTGGACGGACGGTCCGGACGGCCTCACCCGCACCGGCATCCGGTTCACCGACGAAGAAGCCGTCCGCCGCCTGGCCCAGCGTCTCGCGCTCGCGGCCGGGCGCCGGCTCGACGACGCACAGCCCTATGTGGACGGCTGGCTGCCCGGCGCCGGCCCGCACGGCCGCATCCGGGTGCACGCCGTCCTTCCGCCGGTCGCGGCCGTCGGCACGTGCCTGTCCCTCCGCGTCCTGCGCCCGGCGACGCACGACCTCACGACCCTGCAGGAGCTTGGCGCGTTCGACGCGAACGGCGCGAAGCTGCTGAAGACGGTGGTCTCGCGGCGGATGGCGTTCCTCGTCACCGGCGGCACCGGCGCGGGCAAGACGACGCTGCTCGCCGCCCTGCTCGGTGCGGTCGACCCGGCCGAGCGGATCGTCTGCGTCGAGGACGCCGGCGAGCTGCAGCCCGCGCACCCGCAGTTCGTCAGCCTGGTCGCCCGCCCGGCCAATGTGGAGGGTGCGGGTGCGGTGGGCCTGCCGGAGCTCGTGCGCCAGGCGCTGCGCATGCGTCCCGACCGCCTGGTGGTCGGCGAGGTCCGCGGCGCCGAGGTCGGCGCCCTGCTCACGGCCCTGAACACCGGCCACGACGGCGGCGCGTGCACGGTCCACGCGAACTCACCGGCCGAGGTGCCGGCCCGCATCGAGGCCCTGGCGGCACTCGGCGGCCTCGGCCGCGAAGCGGTGCACAGCCAGCTCGTCGCGGCGATCCGCGTGGTCCTCCACATGCGACGCGAGCCCGGCGGCCGTCGCCGCCTCGCGGAGGTCGGCGTACTCCGCGCGGAACACGGCCGGGCGCGAGTCGTGCCGGTGTGGCGCGCGGGCCGTTGGACGGTCGACCGCCACCTGTTCGTCACGACGGGGGCGATCGCGTGCTGACTCTCCTGCTGGTGCGCATCTCCCTGCTGGTGAACATCTTCCCGCGTAGAAGAAGGAGACCACGATGATCACGGCGTGGTTCCCGCTCTGCGTCGGCGCGGCCCTGGCGTGCTGGCCCGCGGCACCGACCAGGCTCCAGGCCGCGGTCGAGCAGCCGACGCCGGTCCGCCTGCCCGACATGTGGGCCGCACTCCGATGGCTGCTCCCGGCCGCCCTGGCCGGCTTGCTCGCAGGCCCCGGAGGCGCGATCGCCGCCGGCGTGCTGACGGTGGCGTGGCACCAAGAGCGCCGAGCCCACCGCCGGACGACGGCGGAACTGGAAATGGCAGCCCACACGGCAACGGCATTGCGCACAATGGTGTCCGAACTCCGTTCCGGCGCGCACCCGGTAACGGCGGCGGAAGCAGCGGCAGAGGTCGTACCCGCGGTATCGGGCGACCTCCGCGCCCTGGCAGCATCGGCCCGCCTCGACGGCGAGCTGCGGGCATCGGCTCTCCCGGGATTGGCCGCGGCCTGGACATTGGGCAAGCGCTACGGCCTCCCGATGGCCGACGTCCTGAACGCAGCCCGCCGCGACGCCGAAGCGAGCCTGACCTTCGCCCGCCGAACCCGCGCGAAGCTGGCAGGGCCCCGAGCAAGCGCGGCGGTGCTCACCGGCTTGCCGGCCTTGTGCGTACTGCTCGGCCAGGCGATGGGCGCGTCTCCGATGTCGGTGCTGGCGGAGAGCGGGCCAGGTCAGTTGTTGCTGGTAGTGGGCAGCATCCTGCTCTGGGCCGGAACGGCCTGGTGCCGCGCCTTGACGGGCCGGGTGCGAATCCGATGAACGCGACCGCACGCCGGCTCTTTGTCGCGCGCCCATCCGGCGGGAGCGGCCGATGAACGCAACCACGCTTCAGCTCTTCAGCCGCGTGCCCGGCCGGCGGGAGCGAATCCGATGAACGCGACCTCGCTCCTTCTCCTCTCCGCGGCTCTCTTCATCTGGCCGAGCGACTCCGCGGCGGCACGGCGCTTCACCTGGCTGGCCGGTAGCCGAAGCCCCGAGCCGCACAAATGGCCCCGGGCCGTCCCGCCCATCGCAGCCACCCTGGGCGGCGTATCGACGGCGGTGCTCGTCGGCGGGCTCCCCGGCGTGGTCGTGGGCGCATTGGCGACCGCCGCCGGATGGTGGGCGATCCGCCGCACCCGGCGGCCGCGCGCACCCACCGTCGACCTGGCGGCCAAGCTCCGGCTCGCCGGAACGCTCGATCTCCTGGCGGCGTGCCTCCGAGCCGGACTGCCGGTCCCCACGGCCCTCGATGGGGTGGCCGGCACCGCGCCGGCCGAGGCAGGCACGGCACTGCGCTCCACCGCCGGCCTCCTCGCCCTCGGCTCCGGCGCGGACGAGGCGTGGGCACCGGTGCAGACCTTCCCGGGCCTCGGCGAGCTGGCGGCCGCGGCGATCCGGACGTCCCGCTCGGGCGCGGCGTTCGCCGCGGCGGCCGCCGACCTCGCCGGACGGTTCCGAGAGGAGCTGGCCACCGAGGCCGAGGAACGCGCGGAACGAGCCGGGGTGGCGCTGGCGCTGCCGGTCGGCCTGTGTTTCCTGCCGGCCTTCTTCTGCCTGGGCGTGCTGCCGGTCGTCCTCGGCCTGGCCGGACGCCTCGGCCCGCTCTTCTGACCCACCACCGACAAGTACTGAAGGGAAACCCATGCGCGCGCCCAACCGACGGCCCACCTCCGACGACGGCTCCACAACGGTCGAGTACGCGATCGTCACGGTGGCGGTCGCCGCCTTCGCGGCCGTCCTCTACACCCTCCTCACCGGCGACTCGGTGGTTTCGTGGCTGACGAGCCTGGTGATGAAAGCCCTGACGGTGCCGTCGTGAGCCGCGAAGACGAAGGCGCGGTGACGGTCGAAGCGGCGCTCGGCCTGGCTGGCTTGACGGTGGTGACGGTCCTGCTGGTCGCGGGCCTCACGCTGCTGACGAGCCAGCTGCGCTGCACCGACGCGGCCCGCGAGGCCGCCCGGCTCCTGGCCAGGGGCCAACCCCACGAGGCCGCGGCCGCCGTCCACCAGATAGCCCCAGCCGGGGCAAACCTCGACATCCACCAGGCGGGCGACGCGATAACGGTCAAGGTGAGCGCCCACCCGGCCGGCGGCCTGCTCCCGGCGATCGACCTGAACGCGACGGCGTACGCGGTGGCCGAGCCGGGCACGGAGGCCGCCGATGCGGCAGGTTGATCCGCGCCACGGCGCCGGTCCGGACAGCGGCGTGGCGACGATCTGGACGGCGATGGCGGTGGCCGCACTGACGGGAGTGGCGGTGCTGGGCTGCTGGCTCGGCGCGGCGGTCCTGGCCCGCCACCGAGCGGAGAGCGCCGCGGACCTGGGCGCGCTGGCAGCGGCCTCGCACGCGGCAGAAGGCCCGGCCCAAGCCTGCGAGCGCGCGAGGTGGATCACGGACCGGATGGCGGTCAGCCTCCTGACCTGCAGATGGCAGCGGCTGGACGCTTTCGTCGAGGTCCAGGCGCCGAGCCTGGGTTTCGGCGGACTGCCAGGCCCATCGGCGAGGGCCCGCGCCGGACCCACCGGCCAACCCCCGTGAGCGGCCTTCGCTGCGCCGGGCGCGGGTGCATGCCCGTCGTCGCGCTCCGAGGAACCGGCACCGACCCCCCGCGACCCGCTCACCGGGACACCCGTCGACACCGCCGCTCGGCGGACGCCGACCGGTCGGTATGCCACGGTGACCGGCTGATCCGTCCGACCGGACGATAAGCGGCTGATGGTCACGCGCAGCGGTCGGTGGTGCACGGTGAGCGGTCGAAACCACGGCCTACCTGCGCCGATAGGCGGCGTCTCGGCGACCGCGCATCCCGTCAGAGGGCTGTCGATCCTGGGGCTTCGCGCGACGAGCGGTCCGTGGGCGGCTGCCGTTCACCGTCGATCCGCGCCGCCGGGTTCGGTCGGGCGGTAGGGACTACCGGGCGTTCATCGCCGCGTAACCACCGGTTGTCGCGTGGGGGTTCCGGGCAATGTGCAACTTGCCGTTAAGTGAGATGTGCGACACCACGGCAAGGTTTAGCGGGTCGCGGAGAACCGGAACCTAAGGCAGGAAAGACAATGTTGGACGCGAATTGGCCGGACAGCTGGCGCGGTGCCTTCCGCATCGAACTGCGGGCGGAGGCGATCGGTCTCGCCTGGCGCGGCTGGCCGGTGCTCCCGGGTGTCGACTCCGCTCCGCTCGCCGGCGGCGACGACCTCACCTGGCGACGCCCGGTCCCGGCCAGTGACCACTGGCGTGAGCAGATCGGCACCCACGCCCACGAGGTCGCCACCTGGTTCTCCGACCGCACCCACAGCCTGCTCGTCGCCACCGGCACCGTGCTCGACGCCCTCGAGGTCGACGACGAACTCGGCAAGCGCGCCTGCCGCCTGCTCCGCGCGCTCGGCCACCCCGCGCCCATCGTCGCGATGCCGAACGGCCGCTGGCTCTTCCTCACCACCGTCGCCGACCACATCCCGGCCGAGCTGGCGACCCGCGCCTCGATCCAGTGGCACGGCAAGGACAGCTACATCCCGCTGCCCCCGTCGCCGTTCCAGCACGGTGTCGTGCACTGGCGCGTCAAGCCCGAGGTGTGCGGCTGGCAGCTGCCGGACGCCGCCGAGGTGCACGACGTCCTCGTCCGCGCCCTGGCCGGCGCCGACGCCGCGCAGCTGGTCCACACCACCGCGGCCTGAACCACCCGAACCACCGCCGCCGGCCGGTCCCAACCCGGCCGAGGCGGAGCAGGACACAACTCCATGAACCACAAAGTGGCCGTCTCAAGCGCCGTGTTGACGCAACGCCCCGAGCACGGTGCCCAGGACAGCCACTGCTCCCGCCTTGTCCAGCGGATCGTTGCCGTTCCCGCACTTCGGCGACTGGACGCAGGACGGGCATCCCGTCGGGCACTCGCAGGAGACGATCGCCTCCCGCGTAGCGACCAGCCACGGGACAATCGCGGCATAACCGCGTTCGGCAAATCCCGCACCCCCGGGATGGCCGTCATGCACGAACACCGTCGCCTCCCCGGTGTCTTCGTGCCACGCGGTACTCACCCCGCCGATGTCCCATCGGTCGCACGTAGCGAACAGCGGTAGCAGGCCGATCGCCGCGTGCTCGGCGGCATGCAGGGCACCGGGGACTCGTGCCGGAATCAATCCGGCACTCCCCGGTGCCCTGCCACCCTCGTGAACGGGCCCCCGACCGTTTGCCGGGGTTTCCTCCCCGGTCCCCACCGGCCCCGCAGATTCGGTCCCCACCCGATGGCCCCCGGTCCCCACCTCGCCATCAGCCGAAATGCCCGAGCCGCCCGCGCCACCCTCAGTCGCGGAGCCAGCCGAAGCGTCCGGGCCACTCGAAGGCGCCGCGCCCGCCGAAACCGGCGAAGCGTCCGAAGCCCGCGGACCATCGGTCCCGAGCAGCTCCGACGAGATCGTGTACCAGACCGCCCGGGTGCGCAGGCTCTGCTCCGGCAGATCGAGCGGCGTGTGGTCCAGCACCTCGCCCGACGGACGTCGCCGCAGGTAGCCGATCACCTGCGACGTCACCGCCACCTCGCCCAGGCACACACTCACCCCGCCGAAGTCCTGTTTCTCCTGCGTGCTCAGCACCGCGATGTCCACGATCTCGCGCGGGGTCGTCGTCCAGTCCGGGTTCTCCGCGTGGACCATCGCCAAGCCTTGCTCCAGGTCCAGCTCGTCGACCACGTACGACGACCCCTGGTGCAGGTAGACCGCGCCGGGGTGGACCGCGAAGCACGCCGACCCCGGGTCGACCGTGCCCAGCATCCGCCCGGAGTCCGACTCGACCACCGCGATCTGCTCGCCGCCCGTCCCGCGGATCCCGACCTCGGCGTGCGGCCGGTCCCGGGACGTCCAGTACCAGCCGCTCGACCGGCGCCGCAGCAATTTCTGCTCCGCCAGCTCGGCCAGCACGTCCTGGGCCGCCGCGCCGCCGAACACCTCCAGCTCGGCGAGCGTCAGCGGCAGCTCGGCCACCGCGCACGCGAGCTGCGGCGCCAGCACGTACGGGTTCGCCGGGTCGAGCACCGCCGTCTCGACCGGACGGTCGAGCAGCGCCGCCGGGTGGTGCACCAGGTACGTGTCGAGCGGATCGTCGCGCGCCACGAACACCACCAGCGCCGAGTCGCCGGAGCGGCCCGCCCGCCCGGCCTGCTGCCAGAACGACGCGAGCGTGCCCGGGTAGCCGGCCAGCACCACCGCGTCCAGCCCCGCGATGTCGACGCCGAGCTCGAGCGCGTTCGTCGTCGCGACACCCAGCAGGCGCCCCGACAGCAACGCCGCTTCAAGCGCTCGCCGCTCCTCCGGGAGATAGCCGGACCTGTACGCCGCAACGGTTTCCGTCAACGCGGGGTCCACTTCGGACAATATGCGACGCGCACCCAGCGCGGCCAGCTCCGCACCCCGTCGCGACCGGATGAACGCCAGTGACCGCGCGCCTTCGACGACCAGGTCCGCCAGGATCCGCGACGTCTCCGCGCCCGCCGACCGCCGGACCGGCGCGCCGTTCTCCCCGGTCAGCTCCTCCAGCAGCGGCGGCTCCCACAACACGACCGTCCGAGCGCCGCGCGGTGACGCGTCCTCCGTCACCGCCTCACACGAAACCCCGGTAAGCCGCGAAGCGAACGAAGCAGGCGAAGCCGTTGTCGCCGATGCGAGCACGAACACCGGCGAAGCGCCGTAATGCTCGGCGACGCGCCGAAGCCGGCGAAGCAGCAACGCGACGTGCGAGCCGAAGACGCCGCGGTAGCTGTGGCACTCGTCGACCACCACGCAGCTGAGCCGCCGGAAGAACTGCGCCCACCGCCCGTGCTGCGAAAGGATCCCGCGGTGCAGCATGTCCGGGTTGGTGAACACCCAGTTGGCGTGCGCGCGCACCCAGTCGCGCTCCACCATCGGCGTGTCCCCGTCGAACGACGCCGCCCGGACGCCCGGGACGTCCAAAGAGGACACGGACCGCAGCTGGTCCGCCCCCAGCGCCTTGGTCGGCGACAGGTACAGCGCGTTCGCCTTCTCGCCCGCGGCCAGCCGCGACAGCACCGGCAGCTGGTAGGCCAGCGACTTGCCCGACGCCGTGCCGGTCGAAATCACGACGTGACGACCTTCGTACGCGTGCGAAGCCGCCTCCGCCTGGTGCGCCCACGGCAGCGACACCCCGCAGTCACGCAGCGCGTTCACCACCGCCGGATCGGTCCACGAAGGCCACGGCACGGACCGCGCCGAGCGGCCCGGCAGGTCCGCGACGTGCGTGACCGGGTTCTCGCGCGACGGGATGCCGGCGGTCACCCGCCCCAGCAGCCGCCGCCCACGTGAGTCGTCCACCAGCCGAGCTTGGCACAGGGGTACGACAGTTCCGGAGATCCCCGCGACCCCAACGAAATCCGGGCGAAGGGATCGATCAAGTGAGGAGGCTCACAAGGTAACGGAATGTACTGTCCCCGGGACGGCTTGAAGGCGCTGGTTGCGATACCAATACACTCCCGCAATCCACACCCTCTGTGGTGAGCGTCATGCGAGATGTGCATCGCCGCACGGCTAGCGTGTCGCTCGGTACAGGGTCCATGCCAGCGCCGGCCGTGTCGAACCCTCGGCTTGCCGTCGACGCTGGCGATCGGCGACGTCTCCTGGAGGACGAATGTCACGGCAGTTCCTCGCGGAGGGCGCGGGCAGTATTGCGCTCTCCGGAGGTGGCTACACGATTGTCGGTGTAGTCGCCGTGGTCGCGCTTGCCGCACTCGTCATCGGCTACGTCTTGCTCAAGGAGGTGCTGGCCGCGGGCCAGGGCACCGCCAAGATGCAGGACATCGCCAAGGCGGTGCAGGAAGGCGCGGCCGCTTACCTCAAGCGGCAGCGGAACACCCTCGCCATTTTCGGCGTGATCGTGTTCCTCCTGCTCTTCGCACTTCCCGCCGACGACTGGAACGAGAAGATCGGTCGTTCGATCTTCTTCCTGGTCGGCGCGGTGTTCTCGTTCGCGATCGGTTACCTCGGCATGTGGCTGGCGACGCAGGCGAACCTGCGCGTGGCCGCCGCGTCGCGTGAGGAAGGCGGCCGCGAGATCGCCATGCGCGTGGCGTTCCGCACCGGCGGCGTCGTCGGCATGATCACCGTCGGCCTCGGCCTGTTCGGTGCCGCGGTCGTCGTGCTGGTCTACACCGGCCAGGCGCCCAAGGTGCTCGAGGGCTTCGGCTTCGGCGCTGCCCTGATCGCGATGTTCATGCGTGTCGGCGGCGGTATCTTCACCAAGGCCGCCGACGTCGGCGCCGACCTGGTCGGCAAGGTCGAGCAGGGCATCCCGGAGGACGACCCGCGCAACGCCGCGACCATCGCGGACAATGTGGGTGACAACGTCGGCGACTGCGCCGGTATGGCGGCGGACCTCTTCGAGTCCTACGCCGTCATGCTGGTCGCCGCGCTGATCCTGGGCAGCACCGCCTTCGGCGTGCACGGCCTGATCTTCCCGCTGATCGTGCCGGCCATCGGTGTCATCACCGCGGTCATCGGTGTCTACATCACGAAGGCGCGTGCGGGCGAGGGTGGCCTCGTCACGATCAACCGCTCCTTCTACATCTCCGCGGTCATTTCCGCCGTCCTGTCGGCGATCGCGGCGTTCGTGTACCTGCCGAGCAGCTTCTCCGACTTCGGCGCGGGCTTCGAGAACTCGGGCAACCCGGCGGTCATCGCGACCATCGCGGTGATCATCGGCATCGTGCTCGCCGCGGTCATCCTGAAGCTGACCGGCTACTACACCGGCACCGAGTACAAGCCGGTCAAGGACGTCGCGCAGACGTCGGAGACCGGTGGCGCGACCGTCATCCTCTCCGGCATCTCGGTCGGTTTCGAGTCGGCCGTCTACACCGCTCTGGTGATCGGCGCGGCCGTGTTCGGCGCGTACCTGCTCGGCGGCGGCGTCGCGCTGTTCGCCGTGGCGCTGGCCGGCACCGGTCTGCTGACCACCGTCGGCGTCATCGTCGCGATGGACACCTTCGGCCCGGTTTCGGACAACGCGCAGGGCATCGCCGAGATGTCGGGCGACGTCGACGAGAAGGCCGCGCAGATCCTCACGGAGCTGGACGCGGTGGGCAACACCACCAAGGCCATCACCAAGGGCATCGCGATCGCCACGGCGGTGCTCGCGGCGACGGCGCTGTTCGGGTCGTACTCGGACGCGATCTCGAAGACGCTGGCCGGCATGGGCAACGGCGTGGTCACCGGCCTCGACGCGGCCAAGTCCTTCACCAACACGATCGTCAGCCCGAACACGCTGGTCGGCGTGATCATCGGTGCGGCCGTGGTGTTCATGTTCTCGGGTCTCGCCGTCAACGCGGTCTCCCGCGCGGCCGGCGCGGTCGTGTACGAAGTCCGTCGCCAGTTCCGCGACATCCCGGGCATCATGGAGGGCACCACCCGCCCCGAGTACGGCAAGGTCGTCGACATCGTCACGCGCGACTCGCTGCGTGAGCTGACGACGCCGGGTCTGCTGGCGGTCTTCGCCCCCATCGCGGTCGGCTTCGGCCTGGGCACCGGCGCGCTCGCCGGTTACCTGGCCGGCGCGATCGCCTGCGGCACCCTGATGGCGATCTTCCTCGCCAACTCCGGTGGCGCGTGGGACAACGCGAAGAAGCTGGTCGAGGACGGCAACCACGGCGGCAAGGGCTCGTCCGCGCACGAGGCCACCATCATCGGTGACACCGTGGGTGACCCGTTCAAGGACACCGCCGGCCCGGCGATCAACCCGCTGATCAAGGTCATGAACCTGGTCTCGGTCCTGATCGCGCCCGCCGTCGTCCAGTTCTCGATCGGTCCCGACGAGAACGCCGCGGTCCGCATCATCATCTCGCTGGTCGCGGTCGCCATCATCGTGGCGGCGATCGTGGTCTCGAAGCGCCGGGGGACGGTCCTGACCGACTCCCCGACGGAGATCAAGGCCTGACGCACAGCCGTTCCCGGGCCCGGCACGCAGCGTCGCGTGCCGGGCCCGGGGCGTGCCGGGTCATCCCACCCAGGCTCGGCGACTTGCGAAGCAGTACCGAATCGGTACCGTCGGGCGTTCCGGGACGTCGTCGAGCAGGAGGTCTTGTGCGGCCGCGGTCAACCGTCTTCGCCGCCCTAACCACGACGATCACGATCACCATCGGCCTCGCCGGCTGCGGGCAACAAGCCCCGCAGACGCCGGCGCGGGATCAAGGTCTGTCGGTGACGACCGTGGTGCCGCAGACCGATCCCGCGGCGAGATGGGCGGATGCCTACTGCGACGCGGTGACGCACCTGGTCCGCACCCTGGCGGCGCTGCCCACCGTCGATCCGAGCACGCCGCAGCAGGCGTCCCGGACCTCCAGCGACCTGCTCTCCTCGGTCGTCGGCGGGCTCGACCAGAGCCTCGCCGGGCTGAACGCGCTCGGCGCGCCTCCGGTGCCGTCGGCGGACGGCGGCCGCGAGGACGTCATCGGGCAGTTCGCCGACATCCGCGAGAAGGCCGAGAACGCGCGTCAGCGCATCGACGCCGTCCGCGGCGACGCGGCGGCGACCAAGGAGGCCCTCGGCGAGGCCAGGGCCACGCTCGACCGCATCGACGCACTCGACTACCTCAAGGGCCTCGACGACGTCCCGGCCCTGCGGGCGGCGGAGCAACGCGCCCCCGCCTGCCGCCGGCTGGATCAACCGCCTCGGTGAAGATCGGCGTGACCACTGCCACGAATCGAACTTGTGTTCTAGTATGGCGCGGTGGATCGGACGATCTCCCTGTTCTCCGCCGAGGCCAGCGGACCGGGTCTGGGTGACCTGGCCGGGCTGTTGTGCTGCCACGGCCAGATCACCGGTTTCGGGCGCACGGCCGCCCGGCTGTCGGTGGTCGTCGAGGAACCGTGGCGGGCACACATCCTGGCGCGCGAGTTCCGCTGTCGCGGCGCGGACGCCCAGGTCTCGAAGGCCGACTGCGGCCATCCGCAGGTGCGGACGTCGTTCCGGGTCGACCTGCTCCCGCTGGCGCTGAGATGGCTGCGTGCGGGCTGTGCGGGCCCGGTCGAGGACGACTCCGGCAAGGCGGTGCCGGACGGCTTCCGGCTGAGCGGGGCGATGCTGCGGATGTGGGCGCTGGCGGGCGGCCGTCCCGGCACGCAGGGCTACCTGCTGGGCGTCGACCCGCTCGCGCCCGGCATGCACGAGCGGCTGGTCGAAGCGCTCACGCCGCTGGGCGTCGCGGCGAAGCTGACCGGCCCGAAGGTCGAGGTCCCGGCCGTCAAGGTCACCGGGAAACGCCGGTTGGAGGCGCTGCTGGAGCTCATCGGGGAACCGCCACCGGGCGCCGAAGCGGCGTGGCCCGGCGCGGAGCCGTTGCCGGTCCCGCACCCGGAGGCCGTGACGAGCACGGCCTGACCGGGCGCGGGCGGCGCGTCAGGGCCGGGGCAGCGTGCAGCCGGCCTGCGTGAGGGCGATTTCGTTGGCCGCGGTGAGGCACGCGGGAATGCCGTAGGTCTCCTGGCCGTAGTTCGTCTTGTAGTGGACGGTGACGTTCCCGGCCTGGTCGACCTCGCACGGGTTGTTCTCCGTGCACCGCTGGCCGTCCTCGTTGCCGGTGTTGTTCACGCCGACGACCTTGCCGCCGGACACGATCGGCGAGCCCGACGTGCCGCCGATGGTCTGGCAGGCGGACGTGTAGCGGATCGAGTCCTTCCAGGTCCAGCTGCCCTCCTTCAGCCGGTAGACGAAGCCGTCGACGCTGCAGGAGTAGATCCGCTTCCAGTAGCCCGAGACGACGTCGATCGCGGCACCGGCGGAGGGGTGGGCGCTCGACAGCTCCAGCGGCGAAATCCCGTAGCTCGACTTGATCTGCGCGTAGGTGGTGGTGAGCTGGTAGAGCGACACGTCGGTGTCGGTCATCGTCCCGTAGACGATCTTCTTGGCCCGCAGCGTGCCCGCGTTGCCGCCGCCGGCGTTGAGCAGCGTGAACGTCCGGCTGGACGTCCGGTTCGTGATGACCTGACCGGGCCCGGGGAAGCCGGTCTCGAGGCAGTGCCCGTTGGACAGGACGAGCGCGGGTGCGGAGTCGGGTGTCGCGGCGGGCTTGACCACCGAACCCGAGCAGTTGGACAGGGCTACCGTGCCGGCGAAGTTCGCCGCGGCCGCGCTCGCCGGAGTGGTCCCCAGTAATACTGTGGCGGTCGCGGCGGTGAGCAGGGCGCCGAGGAGGCGTCGGGTCATGGCGGATCCTTTCGGCTGGGCGGGGGATCCAGTGAAGCGGTGACGTCCCCGCGCCCACCACCGTCGAACGGAGGGTATCCGGACGGTCACGCGCTAGGCTGCGCGGGACGTGGCCGAAATCACGTGGCAGGTACGTTGGGGAAACATCGTCGAGGTCAGCGGCGATGCGCTGGGCACAGGACCGGCGGCGTGTTGGGCCACCTCCGCGCCGTCCGGGCCGCGACAGCGTGCACACTGACAGGTCGAGACACGGGCTCGGACCCTCACGGGGCCGGACGTGGTGCAGTTCCGCGGCGGCGGGACGAGATGAGCGGAGAGCAGGACAGCGTGGCAGGAGCACGGACCAACAAGACCGGGGCATCGGCGGACAACGGCGCCGGGCACCGGCGGCTGGTGATCGTCGAGTCCCCGACGAAGGCCCGCAAGATCGCCCCCTACCTGGGCGGCGGTTACGTCGTCGAGTCCTCCGTCGGGCACATCCGCGACCTGCCGCGTGGTGCCGCCGACGTGCCCGCCCAGTACAAGGGCGAGGCCTGGGCGCGCCTCGGCGTCGACGTCGACAACGGCTTCAAGGCCCTCTACGTGGTCACCCCGGACAAGAAGTCCAAGGTCAGCGAGCTCAAGGGGCTGCTCAAGGACGTCGACGAGCTCTACCTCGCCACGGACCCCGACCGCGAGGGCGAAGCCATCGCGTGGCACCTGCTCGAGACGCTCAAGCCGAAGGTCCCGGTCCGCCGGATGGTCTTCCACGAGGTCACCGAGCAGGCCATCCTCGCGGCCGCCGACTCGACCCGAGAGCTGGACTCCGACCTCGTCGACGCGCAGGAGACCCGCCGCATCCTCGACCGCCTCTACGGCTACGAGGTCTCGCCGGTGCTGTGGAAGAAGGTCATGCCGAAGCTTTCGGCGGGCCGCGTGCAGTCGGTGGCGACCCGGATCGTCGTCGAGCGGGAGCGCGAGCGGATGCGCTTCACGTCGGCATCGTATTGGGACATCTCGGCGACCATGGACGCCGGCGAAGAGGCTTCGCCGCGAAACTTCCCGGCGCGGCTCATCGCCGTCGACGGCGCGCGCCTGGCCACCGGCCGCGACTTCGGCTCGGACGGGCAGCTCAAGTCCTCCAACAACGAGATCCGCGTGCTGGCCGAGGCCGACGCGCGGCGCCTGGCCGACGCGCTGAAGCAGCGGGACTTCAAGGTCTCGAGCGTCGAAGAGAAGCCGTACACGCGGAAGCCGTACGCGCCGTTCATGACGTCGACGCTGCAGCAGGAGGCGGGCCGCAAGATGCGGTTCACCTCGGAGCGCACGATGCGGATCGCGCAGAAGCTCTACGAAAACGGCTACATCACCTATATGCGTACCGACTCCACGACGCTGTCGGAGTCGGCGATCTCGGCCGCGCGCAGCCAGGCCACGCAGCTGTACGGCAAGGAGTACGTCTCGCCGTCGCCGCGGCAGTACACGCGCAAGGTCAAGAACGCGCAGGAGGCGCACGAGGCGATCCGGCCGTCGGGTGAGGTCTTCCGCACGCCGGGCCAGGTCGCGAGCGAGCTGGACACCGACGAGTACCGCCTCTACGAGATGATCTGGCAGCGCACGATCGCGTCGCAGATGGCGGACGCCAAGGGCACCACGATGTCCGTGCGCATCGTCGGCAACGCGACTTCGGGCGAGGAGTGCACCTTCGCGGCTTCGGGCCGCACGATCACCTTCGCGGGCTTCCTCAAGGCGTACGTCGAGGCCGTCGACACCGAGACCGGTGGCGAAGCCGACGACAAGCAGAGCCGCCTGCCGGTGCTGGAGAAGGACCAGGCCCTCACCGCGACCGAGCTGAGCCCGGACGGGCACACGACGTCGCCGCCGGCGCGGTACTCCGAGCCGAGCCTGGTCAGCAAGCTGGAAGAGCTGGGCATCGGCCGCCCGTCGACGTACGCGTCGATCATCAAGACCATCCAGGACCGCGGCTACGTCTGGAAGAAGGGCTCCGCGCTCGTTCCGTCGTGGGTCGCGTTCGCCGTCATCGGCCTGCTGGAGCGGCACTTCGAGCGGCTGGTCGACTACGACTTCACCGCCGGCATGGAGGACGAGCTCGACCGCATCGCCTCCGGCAACGAGCAGCGCGCGCAGTGGCTGTCGAAGTTCTACTTCGGCGGCGACATGGGCGTCGACGGCTCGATCGGCCGCCTGGGCGGGCTGAAGAAACTGGTCGAAGGCAGTGTCGAGGACATCGACGCGCGGGAGATCAACTCGATCCCGCTGTTCAGCGACGCCGACGGGCACACCGTCGTGGTCCGGGTCGGCCGCTACGGGCCGTACCTGGAGCGCGAGATCGACGGGAACTCGCAGCGCGCGAACCTGCCCGAGGACCTGCCGCCGGACGAGCTCTCGCAGGAGCTCGCGGAGAAGCTGTTCGCGACCCCGCAGGAGGGCCGCACGCTGGGCGCCGACCCGGTGAGCGGGCACGACATCGTCGCAAAGGAGGGCCGCTTCGGGCCGTACGTGACCGAGGTGCTGCCCGAGATCGAGATCCCCGAGGACGCCACGCCGGCGCAGAAGAAGGCCGCCAAGGCGAAGGCGCCGAAGCCGCGTACGGGATCGCTGTTCAAGTCGATGGACATCGAGACCATCACGCTCGACGACGCGCTGAAGCTGCTTTCGCTGCCGCGCGTGGTCGGCAAGGACCCGGAGTCCGGTGAGGAGATCACGGCGCAGAACGGGCGCTACGGGCCGTACCTGAAGAAGGGCACGGACTCGCGTTCGCTCTCGACCGAGGACCAGCTGTTCTCGATCACGGTCGAAGAGGCGTTGAAGATCTACGCCGAGCCGAAGCAGCGTGGGCGGTCCGCCACGGCGAAGCCGCCGCTCAAGGAGCTCGGCGAGGACCCGGTGTCGAAGAAGCCGATGGTCGTCAAGGAAGGCCGGTTCGGCCCGTACGTGACCGACGGCGAGTACAACGCGACGCTGCGGAAGGGCGACGAAATCGAGTCGCTGACCGCCGAACGGGCGTCCGAGCTCCTGGCCGAGAAGCGGGCGAAGGGTCCGGCGCCGAAGAAGAAGGCGCCGGCGCGGAAGCCGGCTTCGACGACGGCGAAGACGGTCAAGGCGGGCACGAGCAAGACCGCCAAGGCCGCGACCGCGAAGTCCACCACGACGAAGCGCAGCTCGACCGCGACGAAGGCCAAGTAAGACCGTTCATGAAGGCCCCTGGTGCGCCGGGGGCCTTCGTGGCGTCCGACCACACTTTCGGGTGACACCTCGAACGGATGTTCGGGAAATTGTCGGTGGTCCCGGGTTTCATGAACGCGTGACCACAACACCACGCACCGTGCACACGGTGACCACCAAGATCCTCAAGCCGGTCCGGGCGGCGGCCGCCGGCAGTTCCACCGCCATGGACCTGATCGAATCGCTACCCGGCTTCGCGGGCAGCGGCGGCGTCTGCGGCGTGGCCGTCGCGGTGTACGACGAGCCGTGGACGTCGGCGTTCTTCGACGACCGGAAGCGGTTCGGCGTTGCCGGCGACGGCTTGAGCTTGTCCGGGCCTTCGCCGGATTCGGTCGCGGAGTTCCTGGCTTTGGCGTTGACGCGCCTGCCGCCCCATCCGCCGGCGCCAGGTGAGGGGATGTACCTCGACGCTGACGAGCGCGGAGTGCTCGAACCCGAGCAGGATTGCCTGCTCTTCGACCTGATGGACGACCTGCGCCGGAAGCGGCTCGGTACCGTCCAGCTCGACATCACCCGCGACGGCGCGCGGTGGCCGTGGGAGATGCTGGCGTTCGTCGACGACGACCGCGGCCGGCACCTGGCGGCGCTGGGCAGACGCCGGGGCGGTCACCGCCGGTTCTGGTGGCTGCCCGGCAGCGTGGAGAAGCTCGCGGAGTTCGTCGAAGGGCGGGTGCCGGAGCATGCCTGAGCCGCTCGCCGACCGCTCACCGAACGATGTCACCCAGTCGAACACATGTGCGAGAAATTGTCGGTGCCAGGGTGTTCAATCTAGGGGTGAACACTTCAGTCGCCGTCTTCGACGTCATCGACGAGGTCATCGCCCCGCTGTCGGCCGAGGTGCCGGAGCGGCCCTCGGTGATGGAGTTCTACGACCCCGAGTTCGAGATCCCGCCGGTGCTGGCGGACACCGAACCGCTGCCGGGCCGTCGCTCCTCGCCCGCACGGAGCCTCGCCGACGAGGTGGAGCAGTACACCCGGTTCGTCGCCGGGATGGCCGCGATCGGCCTCGCCCCGGGTGGCGAGGTCACCGCCGAAGCCGTCGGGCTGTACCGGGCGCTGCGAGGCGGCTTCATCCGTGGCGTGGTCACCGGCGTCTTCCCGGCCCGGCGGGAGCCGTGGGAGGTGCGGTTCTTCGGCGACGAGGACTACACCACGGTGCTGCACAAGCTGGGCAACCGCGCGCGGCTGCGGTCCGGCTTCCTGAGCGAGCTGCCGGGCTGGGTGTTCGACGGCCTGCCCGAACGGCCGCCCGGACCGGGGCAGCACCTGCGCATCGAGACCGACGCGGGCGGGCTGATCCCGCGCCGGTGCGAGCGGGCGGTCGAGCTGATCCGCGAGTGCGCGGCCCGGCCGCGGCTGGGCACGGTGCTGGTCGACCTCGCGGTGCGCGACGCGATCCTGGCCGAGTACCCGCACGGCGCGTTCGGGCTGGTGGACAACGACCTGGGCCGGTACCAGTTCAGTGCCGCGGTCGGCCGGACCGGGCGCTGGACGGTCACGTGGGGTCCGGCGTCGCGGAGCACGGCCGAGCAGTGGATCGTCGAGGCGGTGCAGAGCCATGCGTGAGCACGCGGCGGTGCGGTCGACGGCCGGGGAGGGAGTAGACCGGGTGGTCGCGGCGGCCCCACGGGACCTGACGGTCCGCGAGGCCATCCTCGCGGCGGCCGAGCTGAACAGCGGCGTACCGGAGCAGCGGGCGGAAGCGGACGAGACGGGCGAGAGGCGGCGGCATGGTTGAACGCACGGAGGCCCGGGAGTTGCTCGAGCTGGCCGCCGGTCCGGTGCTGGCCGCGATGCCGGATCGCGAGCCGGTCGACCGGCTCTACAACCCGGAAGTCAGCGACCACGACATCCTGGTGCACGGACCGGTCTCCGACGACCCGGCCGACCTGGTCGAGGAGGTCGAGCGGCACACGGCGTGGGCCGCCTGGATCGACGGCACGCCGTTCGGCGTGGACGGCGAGCTCAACGAGGTCGGCTTCGAGGTGGTGTCGCTGATGCTGCGCGGCTCGGTCCGGGCGGCGCTGTGCGGCGTGTTCGACGAGGGTCCGGAGACGGCCGACATCCGCTGCTACGCGGACGGCGAACGGGCGTTCATGATGGGCTCGCTGCCCGGCCGCACGGCGATCCACCTCGCCGACTTCGAGGAGCTGCCGGAGATGCTGGTGGCGGAACTGCCGGAGGCGCCGTTCGGCGCTTCACCCCGTGCGATCTGGCTGGCGGTCGACGACGACGGCCTGGTCCACGACGGCCAGGACGACGACGTGGGCGCGATGCGCGAGCTGCTGGGCCGCCCGCGCTCCGGCACGGCGGTGCTGGACATGCTGGCGTTCGGCGGCCTGTGCGCGGAGTTCCCGGACCACGGGTTCGTCCTGGTGGACACGGACCTGGGCCGCTTCGCGCTGGCGGCCCTCGACCGCGGCGACGGCTACCGCCAGCTGGTCATGAGCCCCTTCAGCCGCGGCATGCTCCGCGACTGGTGCCGGAAGATGATCGACCTGGGACAGGAGGAGGTGCCCTGAGAGAGCGGCGCGGCGGGCCGGCCTGGCGGCGTTCCTGGCGGCGTGAGAAGCGCGGCCGGGCGGACGGTGCTCCCGGCGGCGTCGGGTCCACGCGGCCGGGCAGGCGGCGGTCGGTGCACGCCGGCGGCGGCAGGACCGCGCGGCCCGGCAGGCGGCGGACGGTGCTCCCGGCTGCGTCAGGCCCACGCGGCCGAGCAGGCGGCGGACGGTGCGCTGCGTCAGGCCCACGCGGCCGAGCAAGCGGCGATCGGTGCACGGCGGCGGGCGTGTCCCGCCGGTTGGCCAGGACCGCCGAAGCGCCCTGTGCAGCGAGTTACCGCCATCGCCGGGCCTGTGCTCCAACCGGCCCCAAGCGACCGGCCGACCGGAGCACCCCGCCTCCCGGCCGGCTCCAGGAGAACCCATGCCCGCTCCGAGCCGAACCCGGCAAACTGGTCACCATGGGTCAGCCGCCGGCCGGCCCGGCCCAATGGCCCCTGTGACCCGACTCACTACAATCCGTCACCATTGGGGGTCGACCGGGCCACCGGTGGACTGGACACTGCAGGGGGTTCGGGCACGGGCTTGCGCTGCGTAACCGACCCTCCATTACAGACAGAGCCATTGGGCGGATGCGTTATCCGCCATCGTCGCTACCCTGGAAAGGCGAGGACATTCAGTAGTGAGGTGGTCACCATGAGCGCGAACGGTGAGGCTCCCTTCTTCAATGCCCCCGAGCTCACTCAGCGCGACGGCACGTTGTCCGAAGCCCCCGGCGAAATGTTCGCCGACCCCGTCTCAGGACTGGTCACGGCGGCCCCCGAGCCACGCACCGCGGTCGCCGATGGCCACGAGCCCGCTGCCTTCCCGGTAGCCGGGCCCGTGCCGCCCGACGAGGAAGCCGTGCGGCGGATGGTCGAGGAAACCCTCCGGGAAGAGAACGGCGGAACTCCGAGGGCGATCCCGCCGGCCGGCACCACGAGCAGCGTCGGCGAAGAGGTGTCGCCCCCGATGGGGCTTCTGCCGCGCCAGCGGACCCGGCGGCGCACGTGGCCGACGCGGCCGCCGTTGCTGCAGCGGCCCGTGCGGCAGAAGGCACCCCCCGAGGACGATTTCGACGAAGACCTCGAGGTGGTGCCCGTCAAGCGGCGGCGCCTGCCGTCGGTGTCGATGCCGGCGTTCAACCGGCCGTCGTCGAGTGCGGCGGGGGTCATGCTCGCCGTGACGTTGCTGATCGTGTTCGGTTTCGTCGCCATCGAGCTGGTGTCCAGCCTGGTCAGCAGCGTGACCGGACTGTTCGACTAGCGTTCGCTCGCTGTTCCCCGCCCCACCGGCACCTCGGGGTCGTCCGCGAGGCAAGGGCCGATCGGGCTACCCTGACTTCACGGTCGGGCGACCTCATGAGGGCGTCCGGCGCCGCGGTGACTAGTGGGGTGGGCGTATCAGCGAGGGCTTGCGATCGGTACCCGGGGCCGGCCCGGGTAGGTCGTCGGGCGCCGAGGCGTCCACGATCAACCGGGTCCGGCGGGTACTGGCGATCAAACCTTTCCGGCGCCTCTGGGGCGTCACGTACCTGTGCAGCGTGGCCGACTGGCTGAACATCCTCGCCCTGACCGGCCTGGCCACGAAGCTGACCGACAACTACTTCGCCCAGAACTTCGCGTTCGTCGGCGTGGTGCTCACCGGCCTGGCGCCGGGGCTGCTGTTCGCCCCCGTCGGCGGGCTGCTCGCGGACCGGTTCGACCGCCGCAAGGTCATGATCGTGGCGGACCTGCTGCGGTGCGGCTTCCTGCTGTCCGTCGCGATCGTCAGCGCGCCCTGGTGGCTGCTGGTCGGCAACTTCCTGGTCGGCAGCGCGGCGAGCGCGTGGATCCCCTCGAAAGAGGCCGCGGTCCCGAACCTGCTCCGCCGGCCGGACCAGGTCGAGACGGCCAACCAGCTCGGCATGGTGATGACCTACGGCCTCGCCGTCATCACCGCGGCCGGCGCGAACGCGATCATCACCGGCGTCAACACGACCTTCCACCTCTTCCCCGGCGACAACGCGAGCCTCAGCATCGCGAAGCTGGTCGTCATCATCACCGGTCTGCTCTACCTGGCCAGCGCGATCATCATCGCCACCCGGATCCCCGAGCTTTCGCTGCGCAACGTCCACGAGCTGCCGGACCAGAAGGTCAAGGCCGCCGACGAGGAGAAGCTCGGCATCGGCACGATGATCGCCGACGGCTTCCGGTTCATCCGCAGCACGCCGCTCGTGCGCGGCCTGCTGGTCGGCGCGTTCGGCGCGTTCGCCGCCGGCGGTGCCGTGATCGGCTCGGCCAAGCCGTACTCCTCGAGCCTGCTGGCCGGCGACTCGGCGTTCAGCCTGCTCGTCCTGGCCGTCTTCCTCGGCCTCGCCACCGGCATGGTCTTCGCGCCCAAGCTGGCCCGCCGGCTCCCGCACGACCGGCTGTTCGGCCTCTCGATCATCGCGGCCGCGATCTCGCTGCTGCTGGTGGCGCTGTCGCCGCACCTGACCATCTCGCTGGTCGCCGTGGTGCTGGTCGGCGTCTGCGCCGGCACCGCGTTCCTCACCGGCGTGACGATCATCGGCTCGCGCGTCGAAGACGCCATCCGCGGCCGGATCAACGCGATCTACCAGCTGATGATGAAGCTGGTGCTGTTCGGCACCACCGTCACCGTGCCGTTGATCGTCGGCGCGGTGCAGCGGCACACGATCACCGTCTGGGGCAGCCCGCTCACCATCGACGGCACCCGTCCGGTGATGCTCGCCGGCGCCGCGATCGCGCTGGTCGCCGGCCTCTTCGCCTACCGGCAGATGGACGACAAGCGCACCGAGCCGATCCTGTCGGACCTGCGCAACGCGCTGCGCCGCACGCCGAGGCGCGTCAACGGCTTCCTCATCGCCGTCGAGGGCACCACCGCGATCAACACCGCGATCCAGGCCGTCAACCTCGCCGACTGGATGCGCGGCGGCACCCGGCCCGTGGTGGTCGCGGCCGATCCGGCCCTCGACGACAAGCGGCTCACCGCGCTCGTCTCCGGCGCTTCACTGACCGGGGCGCGGGCCCAGGCGCTGGCCGCCGCCGCGGTGCGGGCCGACATCGTCGAGCGGCACGTGCAGCCGGCGCTCGACGCCGGCTCGGTCGTCGTGATGGAGCGGTTCGTCGACTCCCCGCTGGCGCACCTGTCGGCCGTCGCCGGGCTGGACAGCGACGAGCTCGAAGGCCTCGCCGACTGGGCGACCGGGCGGTTGCGGCCGGACCTGACCGTCCTGCTGGACTCCGCCCCGCCCGGCGCGCCGCGCGACCGGGCGACCACGATGAACGACCAGTGGCGCGTCCAGCACCTGCTCACCGAGATGGCCGCGGCCGACCCGGAACGGTACGTCGTGATCGACGCCGACGGCACCGACACCGAGGTCACCGAGCGCATCCGCACCGCGCTGCGGGCCGTGTTCATCGGCCGCCTGTCCGCGCTGGCTCCGGCGGCCGACGCGCCGGCCAACGGATCCCCGGCGACCATCGACGGGCCGGCGACGGACCGGCCGTCGATCCTTCCGCTGGACATCGACGACCCCCTGCCCGCGGAGACCCCGGAAGAGCCTCGCGTGGAGGCGAAGTGACGACGACCGAACGCATCGGCGTCTGGAACCAGCTGGTCGGCCAGGAGCCCGCGGTCGAAACGCTGTCCTCGGCCGCGTCGGCCGCCGCGAAGATCGTCGCCGGCGAGCCCGCGCCGCCCGGCGCGATGACGCACGCGTGGCTGCTCACCGGCCCGCCCGGGTCCGGCCGGTCGGTGGCCGCGCGGACGTTCGCCGCCGCCCTGCAGTGCAGCACCGGCACCGGCTGCGACGCCTGCCCGGGCTGCCACACGACGATGGCGGGCACCCACGCCGACGTCCGGCTCGTGGTGCCGGAAGGCCTGTCCATCTCGGTCGCCGAGATGCGCGCCCTGGTGCAGGCGGCCGCGCGTCGCCCGACCACCGGCAAGTGGCAGGTCGTGATCATCGAAGACGCCGACAGGCTCACCGAAGGCGCGTCGAACGCGCTGCTGAAGGCCGTCGAAGAACCGCCGGAACGCACGGTGTTCCTGCTCTGCGCGCCGTCGGACCACCCCGACGACGTCTCGGTGACGATCCGTTCGCGCTGCCGCCTGGTGACGCTGCGAACGCCGCCGCCCGAGGCGATCGCGGACGTCCTGGCCCGCCGCGATCACGTCGATCCGGAGCGCGCGCGGTGGGCCGCCGCCGTCTGCGGTGGCCACGTCGGCCGCGCGCGCCGGCTGGCCACCGACGAAGCCGCGCGGCAGCGGCGAGCCACCGTGCTGCGCATCCCACTGGGCCTGCGCCGGCCCGGCGACGTCTTCACCTGCGCCGATCAGCTGATCAGCGCGGCGGAGGCCGACGCGGGCGAGGCGAGCAAGGGCCGCGACGAGGACGAGCGCAACGAACTGCGCACGGCGATGGGCGGCGACGGCATCGGCAAGGGCGTCGCCGGGGCCAAGCGGGCCGCCGAAGCGGCGGTCAAGCAGCTGGAGAAGAAGCAGAAGTCCCGCGCGACGCGCACCCAGCGCGACACGCTCGACCTGGCCTTGATCGACCTGGCCGGCTTCTACCGCGACGTCCTGGTGACGACGACCCGCTCCGGCGCGACGCTCAACCACCCCGACCACGCCGACCAGATCGCCGAGGCGGCTTCGGCGTGGACACCGGAATCGACGCTTCGCCGCCTCGAAGCGGTGCTGGAATGCCGCGAGGCGATCGACCTGAACGTGAAGCCGCGCATCGCCGTCGAGGCGATGGTCACGACGCTTCGCCAGGGCTGAACACAAAGAAACCCGCCGAGAGCCGGAGCTCTCGGCGGGTTTCTTCATCGCCCCCGGGGCGGTGTCCGGGTCACTCGCGCGGACGCGGCGACGGCTTGAACGGCTTCTCCTCGACGGTGACCGCCAGCGGACGACGTCGCCCGCCCGGCATCGCGGCCACCATGACCACGCCGAGCAGCAGCATCGCGGTGCCCGTCCAGAACAGCGGCACCGTGTCGTACGCGCCTCCGGTGTAGGCGAGGTTCTTCACCGGCCCCTTCGGTGCCTGACCGCCCGCGGGCGGCGTCGACGTGGTCCCGCAGACGACGCCGCCGGTCGGCGCGTAGGCCCGCGCGACCTGCTCGCCGAGCGACAGCTGGGCCAGCGACGACGGCAGGTTCTTCGCCTGGTCGTCCGGCAGCAGGCTCTTGAGCTTCGTCGTCGGCAGCAACTGCAGGTCGAACAGCCGCGCCGACGCGCCCAGCTGGAAGCCCTTGAACGGCGTGGACATCTCCGCCGACTTCTGGTCCAGCCCGGCGATGCTCAGCCGCAGGACGCCGAGGTCCAGCACGGTGCCCGCGGTGTCGCCGACCTGCTGGACGCCCTTGGTGAGCGTCGAAACCAGCCCACCGACCACCGGGATGTCGTTGAGCTGCCCGAACTGCTGGCTCAGCCCGGCCAGCGGCAGTCCGATCGGGATGTCCTTGGTCGGGTGCGCCGCGTCCAGCGTGTACAGCGTCTTGCCGGCCGCCTCGATGGTCAGCACCGGCGCGGTGTAGTCCACTTTGGACGTCTTCGCGTCGCCGGTGGAGGTCACCTTCAGCGTCGGCTGGCTGGCCACCTTGATGCTCAGCGCCAGCGGCGTGCCCTTGAGGATCTCGATGTCCGCGGCCTGCAGCGTCGACGTCGACTGCACGGCCTTGTTCTTCGAGCCGGGCACGTCGACGAGCTTCACCTGCGACCGCGACGACAGCGTGTTCGGCAGGCTCAGCAGCGAGCCGTTGCCGTTCGCCGCGGTCTGGCCGCCGCCTTGCAACAGCCCACCGAGGCTCTGCAGGCCCTTGGTCAGGTCGAACCCGCTCGCCAGGGTGCTCGGGTCGAGCTTCGGCTTCAGCGCGTCCAGCCCGAGGTTCGGCATCGACGGGATGACGTTCAGCAGCGACAGGCTCGCCACCGACGTGCTCGCGTCGGCGATCGTGTCGACGCACGGGCCGAGCGTCGGGCTCCACCGCGCGTGCGCGCTCCCGTTGAGCAGACCCACGTTGAGCAGCGGGTTCGGCGGCGCGTTCAGCCCGCCGCTGATCGGCTGCGGGTTGTCCGGCAACGCCGTCTGCACGACGCTGCCCGGCGTCTGCGGCGCGTTCCCACCCACCGACAGCCCGAACGGCGAGGCCTGCGCGACCGCCTTCTCGTAGCTCAGGTAGGCGTCGGAGTTCGCCGACGCGCTCGACAGGCCCATCCCGGCCTCGAGCGCCGACTGCTTCGGCAAGGTGTCGCCGAACCCGGGCAGGATCGTCTTCGTCGGCACGGAGTTCGGCAGCAACCGGATGATGCCGAGCGCGGTCCCCGCGTCCCCGACGGCCTGCCCCAGCGGCTGCGGCCCGATCGGCGCCGAAATGGGCGCCTGCCCCGGGTTCGCCGGCTGCGGGATCGGAGTCGTCGGATAAGCCGGATCGGCGTTCGCCGGCGCCGCGCCGAGCAGGAGCAACGCCGCGGCCGCCGGCAGGGCCACCGAACGGGGCAGTCTTCGCCGCATGTGCCAGAGCCTCCAGATAGGTCGACCGGGGGGTGAGACCGACGTCATAGGGCCCTAACGACAGTCCCCCCGGAAAGTGACGGTGACAGCTTCCGCTACACTTGTGCCCGTCGCCAGCGCGAGCCGGAGACATGCCGCCTTAGCTCAGTCGGCCAGAGCGATTCACTCGTAATGAATAGGTCAGGGGTTCGATTCCCCTAGGCGGCTCAGCAGGTCAGGCCCCATCCGAGAGTCTTCGGATGGGGCCTGACTCGTCTGGTGAGTGGCTAAGTGAGTGACAAAGACGCCTGTCGGTGCGCGGAAAAAGTTCCCCAAGATCACCCCTCTGGGGCATAGGTCCAGACCCCTTCGGCGGAAGCGGATCTTGGGCCGCTGCTGCTTCACTCGATCTGCGGTCCGCTCGGGCCGTCTTCTGAAGGGGGAGATCAGTGAAAGTTCTGCGTGCTTCCGGGGTTGTTGCCGGGTTGGCCGTGGCCGGGGCGATGCTGAGCGCGCCGGTCGCTCAGGCTGTCGTTCCGCTTAGCTGTGATGGCGGGCAGCCGGTCGCGACCGACACCATCACCGCCAAGAGCACCACCTACGGCTCGATCATCATCGAACTGCGCTACAGCCCCGCTCACGCGTGTGCGTGGGGCCGGATCCGGGGAGGGCGGATCGGGGACAGCGTGGTCGTCAGCCGACGGTGGAACGGCAACCCCTCGGATGTCGAGTACGACCTCGGGAAGGCCACCATCACTTCTGGCAGCGACGTCTTCACCCCCTGGTTCGACGACGACGGCCACACCATGTCCGCGTGCGCCGAGAACGACTCGACGCAGACCGTTTACGCCTGCACCGGCTGGTATTGAACCGGACGCGGGTGGGGCGGCCGCGCCGCCCCACCCGCGTCGGGCCTACTTCGGGGGCGTCACCTTGAGCACGGTGGCCTTCGCGTCGCCTCGGGGCGTTCGGTAGGTGATCTCGTCGCCCGCCTTGCGGCCGACCAGGGCCAGACCGAGGGGGCTGTCGGAGGTGATCGCGTCCGCGTCTTCGCCCGGGACCGTCACCACCTGGAACGTCTCTTCGTCGCCGTCCGAGAAGCGGAGGGCCACCGTCGTGCCGTCGGGGAGCTGCGCGTTGCCGTAGCCGCCGTGCTCCATCTTCGCGGCCAGGTCGGCGATCTGGCGGTCCAGCCGCGCTGCGGCCTCCGCGCGGTCGATCACGTCTGCCTGGTCCGCCGCGTCCCCTGTGCGCTCCTGCTCGCCGGGTTGCGGCGCGAGGGCTTCCCGCTGTGCGCGCAAGTTCGCAATTTCCTTCTCCAGCTGGCTGCGCGCAGCCGGGCTGAGCCCCTTGTCCCCTGAGATCACCATGCGCGCATTGTCCGCTGCGCGGACCGGGGTGGCCAATCCGGTTTTTCACCCCGGGGCCACCCGCGGGACGTCTGCCCTAGAATTCGGGGCTGCTGTCCAGGAAGAAGGTAACGAGAATCACCGTGAGCGCAGTCCCCGGTCGCAGCGAGCGGCTCTCTCCCAACCAGCTGGCCAAGCAGGAACAGATCGTCGAAGCCGCGCGGGTCGTCCTCGCGCGCGACGGCCTCGCGGGGTGCACCGTGCGGGCCATCGCCGACGCCGGACCGCTCACCAAGAGCGCCATCCACTACTACTTCGCCGACATCGACGTCCTCATCGACCGCGCCATGGCCGCGCACATCACCACCTTCGCCGCGGGGCTGCGCGAAGTCGCCGCGAAGCACGACGAGCCCCGCAAGCGCCTCTTCGCTGTCCTCGAGGAGTACTTGAGCGTCTTCGCCGCCAACCCGAACGCGGCGTTCCTCTGGTTCGAGTACTGGATCGCGGCCGGGCGCGCGCAGCACCCGCAGGCCATCGACGCCATGCTCACGTCGCTCACGGAGCTGCTGGCCGAGCTGCTCGCCCCGCTCGACGTCGACGACCCGCGCGCGCGGGCCCGCGCGCTGCTGTCGTACCTGCTGGGCACGGTCGTCCAGCAGCGGGTGCGCCCGCGGCCGTTCGCCACCCTGCGTGCCGACATCGAGGCCCTCTGCTTCGCCAACTACGGCTAGCAACGCCCTTTAGATCCGTAGACGTACGGATTGCGCCTTACGTCCGGCTCCGGCCAATCTCGAAGCACCCCCGAGAGCAGGAGACGTGATGCGCCCACGAACGTGCATGGCGGCGGCCGCGGCCGTCCTTCTGATGCTCACCACCGGCGGCCAGGCCGTCGCCCAGCCGGCCGGGCCACAGGTGTACGAGGTGACCGGCACCGGCACGGCCCAGCTGCGCACCGAGGTCGCCCGGACCGGCGCCGACATCCTCGACGCCGAAGGCGCGACGACCACCGTCATCGCCAACCCGGGCGAAGCCGCCCAGCTGCGCGCGCTCGGCTTCGGCGTCAAGGCGCTCGGTGCGGTCGACCGGCCGCAGACCGCCGCGACCGTCGAGGACTTCCCGGCCGGCTACACCGGCTACCACACCTACGCCGAAACCCAGACCGAGCTGCAGAAGGCCGTCGCGAACTATCCGTCGTTGACGAAGCTCGGCAGCGCCGGCACCTCCTACGAAGGCCGCGCGCTGTCGCTGATCAAGATCTCCGACAACGCCGCGACCGACGAGAACGAGCCCGAGGTGCTCTTCACCTGCAACCAGCACGCGCGCGAGCACCTCACCACCGAGATGTGCCTGCACATCGTGCAGCGGCTGACCAGCGGGTACGCCACCGACAGCGCGATCAAGCGGCTCGTCGACAGCACCGAGATCTGGGTCGTGCCGAGCGTCAACCCGGACGGCGCCGAGTACGACATCTCCGGCGGCACGTTCCACAGCTGGCGCAAGAACCGCCAGGGCCCCGGCACCGACACCAACCGCAACTGGGGCTACAAGTGGGGCTGCTGCGGCGGCTCGTCGGGCTCGACGTCCAGTGAGACCTACCGCGGCACGGCGGCGTTCTCGGCGCCGGAGGCCAAGGCCGTCGCGAACTGGGTGACCTCGCGGGTGGTCGGCGGCGTCCAGCAGATCAAGACGCACATCGACTTCCACACCTACTCCGAGCTGGTGCTCTGGCCGTTCGGCTACACCTACGACCGGACCGCGCCCGGCCTCACCGCCGCCGAGGCGACGAAGTTCGAGACGCTCGGCAAGCAGATGGCGGCGACCAACGGCTACACGCCGCAGCAGTCCAGCGACCTCTACATCACCGACGGCAGCGTCAACGACTGGATGTGGGCGACGCACAAGATCTGGAGCTTCACCTTCGAGATGTACCCGAAGGGCAGCAGCCCGGGCTTCTACCCGCGCGACACCCAGATCGGCCCGCAGACCACGCGCAACGACAAAGCGGTCGACATCCTGATCAACGCGGCGATCACCGGCTGACCCCCATGGTGCTTGCCGGGGGTTCCGGGTGGCGGAGCCCCCGGCCCGAGGCGAAGCCTCGGATGTCACAGCGGGCGCGGTCTAGGGTGCGGGCATGCCTCTGTTCTCGTTCGAAGGGCTCCGCCCGCAGGTCCACCCGGACGCCTGGATCGCGCCCACCGCCACGCTCATCGGCGACGTCGTCGTCGAGAAGGACGCCTCGGTCTGGTACGGCGCCGTGCTGCGCGCCGACTTCGGCAAGATCATCGTCCGCGAGGGTGCCAACATCCAGGACAACTCGGTCGTGCACGTCAACGTCGGCAAGGTGTGCGAGATCGGCAAGAACGCCACCGTCGGCCACCAGTGCCTGGTGCACGACTGCACGGTCGGCGAGCAGGCCCTGATCGGGAACGGTTCGACCATCCTGGACGACGCGAAGATCGGCGAGCGGACGCTGGTCGCGGCCGGCGCCACCGTGACGCCGGGCACCGAGGTGCCGTCCGAGGTGGTAGCGATGGGCAGCCCGGCGAAGAAGTTCGTGCCGCTGACCGACTCCGCGCGCCTGTGGGTCGAGCACAACGCGCCCGTTTACCAAGACCTGGCGAAGCGGCACAAGGCCGGCGTCGAGGCCCTGGATTGAGATTGACTCTCCAGTAACTGGAGACTCTAGCTTCGGGGCATGGCTCCGAAGAAACTCACCCACCAGGTCACCCTCGAGCTCACCGCGGGCAACGCCCCGGTCGTCGACCTCGGCAAGATGCTGGGGCAGACCGGGGTCAACCTCGTCGAGATCAAGAAGGCCTACGACGCGGCGACGGCGGCCCAGCGCGGCGACCTCGTGCCGGTGGTCGTCTCGGTGTTCGAAGACCGCTCGTTCGCGCTGCGGCTCAAGACGCCGCCGACGTCGTTTCTTATCAAGAAGGCGTTGGGGGACAAGGGTTCCTCGCGGCCCGGGCACGAGGCCGCGGGCAAGATCACGACGCAGCAGCTGCGCGAGATCGCCGAGCGCAAGCTGCCGGACCTGAACACCGCCGACGTCGAGATGGCGATGCGCACGATCGCGGGCACGGCCCGGTCCATGGGCGTCGTGGTCGTCGGCTGAGGTGCGCAAGCACCGGTCGCGCCGCCGTTCCACGTGCGCCGAACACCGTCGAGCCTCGAGCGCGGTGGACTAGGCTCTTCCCCGCAGCAGCGACTGGCGCCATCGAGGTGGAGCACCACCGGGAAGCGACGACGAGGCCGGCACCGCGCGCCTGGGTGAAGGCCACTCCAGAGCCGGAGTACGCCATGACACACCAGCCGAAACTGAACGCCCTCGCCGCCGCCGACCCCGCGATCGCCGGGCTCGTGGAGGACGAGGCGAAGCGCCAGCACGACAAGATCCGCCTGATCGCGTCGGAGAACTACGTCTCGCAGGCCGTGCTCGAAGCGACCGGCACCGTGCTCACCAACAAGTACTCCGAGGGGTACGCGGGCAAGCGCTACTACGAGGGCCAGCAGTTCATCGACCAGATTGAGCAGCTGGCCATCGACCGGGCGAAGGCCGTGTTCGGCGCCGACCACGCGAACGTCCAGCCGTACTCCGGGTCTCCGGCGAACCTGGCCGTGTACCTGGCCTTCGCGCAGCCGGGCGACACCGTGCTCGGCATGGCGCTGCCCGACGGCGGCCACCTCACGCACGGCTGGAGCGTCTCCGCGACCGGCAAGTGGTTCAACCCGGTGCGCTACGGCGTCGCCAAGGAGACCGGCCGCGTCGACCTCGACCAGGTGCGCGACCTCGCGCGCCGGCACCGGCCGAAGCTGATCTTCGCCGGCGGTACGGCGATCCCGCGCACGATCGACTTCCCGGCGTTCGCCGAGATCGCGCGCGAGGTGGACGCCGTGCTCGTCGCCGACATCGCGCACATCGCCGGGCTCGTCGCGGGCGGCGCGCACCCGTCGCCGGTCGGGCACGCGCAGGTGATCACGACGACCACGCACAAGACGTTGCGCGGCCCGCGCGGCGCGATGATCCTTTCGGACGCTTCGCACGCGAAGGCCGTCGACAAGGCGGTGTTCCCGGGTCTGCAGGGCGGCCCGCACAACCACACGACCGCGGCGATCGCCGTCGCGCTCGGCGAGGCGCAGCAGCCATCGTTCAGCGACTACGCGCACACCGTCGTCGCGAACGCCCGCGCGCTGGCCGACGCATTGCTCGCGTGCGGGTACGACCTCGTGTCCGGCGGCACGGACAACCACCTGCTGCTGATCGACCTGACGAACAAGGCGGTCGCGGGCAAGCCGGCCGCGCAGGCCCTCGATCGCGCGGGCATCGAGCTGAACTACAACACGGTGCCGTTCGACCCGCGCAAGCCGTTCGACCCGTCCGGCATCCGGCTCGGCACGTCCGCGATCACCACCCGCGGCCTCCGGCCGGAGCACCAGGTCGAGGTGGCGGCGTGGATCGACCGCACGATCACCGCCGCGGCCGCGTCCGACGAGTCCTCGCTGGACACGATCGCCGCGGAGATCCGCGAGTTCCTGGCGCCGTTCCCGATCCCGGGCTACTCCGCCTGACGCAAGTCCGTGAAGGCCTCCTTACCGGCTCTTATGGCCGTGAAGGTGGCCTTCACGGCTTTCCGGGGCCGGGAGACGCGGCTCACAGAAAAGTTGGTTGCATCATACAAGCTTCTGAGGAATAGTTGGCCGAAGCAAGTAGTTGAGAGGTACAAGCAACTACGAAGACTTCGAGGGAGACCACCATGAGCGACACCACCACGGCGGAAGGAGCAGCCGCGACGAACGGCAAACTGTCCCACCGCCAGATCCTGACCGTCCTGTCCGGGCTGATGCTCGGCATGTTCCTCGCCGCGCTCGACCAGACGATCGTCTCGTCGTCGATGCGCACGATCGCCGACGAGCTGCACGGCCTGTCCCTGCAGGCCTGGGCCACCACGGCGTACCTGATCACCGCGACGCTCTCGACGCCGCTGTACGGCAAGCTGTCCGACCTCTACGGCCGCAAGCCCATGTACCTGACGGCGATTTCGCTGTTCCTGGTCGGTTCGCTGGCCAGCGGCATGGCCACGTCGATGTACGAGCTCGCCGCGTTCCGCGCGTTCCAGGGCCTCGGCGCCGGTGGCCTGATGTCCCTGGCGCTGGCGATCATCACCGACATCACCGCGCCGCGTGAGCGCAGCAAGTACCAGGGCTACTTCATGGCCGTCTTCGGTGTCTCGAGCGTCCTGGGCCCGGTCGTCGGCGGCTTCTTCGCCGGTGTCGACTCCTTCGCCGGCATCACCGGCTGGCGCTGGGTGTTCCTGGTCAACGTCCCGATCGCGCTCGCCGCGCTGGTCGTCGTCACCAAGGTGCTGAACCTCCCGCACAGCCGCGTGGACCAGAAGGTCGACTACTGGGGCGCCGTCGCGCTGGCCACCGGACTGGTGCCGCTGCTGATCGTCGCCGAGCAGGGTCGCGAGTGGGGCTGGGGTTCCGCCGCCTCGATCGCCATGTACGTCGTCGGCGGGCTGGGCGTGGCCGCGTTCGTCTGGATCGAACGCCGGATGGGCGACGCCGCCCTGCTGCCGCTGCGCCTGTTCAAGCGCCCGGTGTTCCGGATGGCGACGCTCGTCACGGTCGTGCAGGGCGCCGGGATGTTCGGCGCGATGATGTCACTGCCGTTGTACCTGCAGATCGTCAAGGGTGCGACGCCGACCCAGGCCGGCCTGCAGATGCTCCCGCTGACGCTCGGCATCATGATCGCCAGCCTGACCAGCGGCCGCCTGATCTCCAAGACCGGGCGCTACAAGATGTTCGCGGTGGCCGGGATCGGCCTGATGGCGGCGGCGCTGTTCGCGCTGGCGACGATCAGCGTCGACACCTCGCTGTCCTTCGTCATGGTGATCGCCTTCGTGATCGGCCTCGGCCTCGGCGCCTCGATGCAGACGCTGGTGCTGGCCGCGACCAACGACGTCCGCCCGCAGGACATCGGCGTCGCCACCTCGGCGGCGACGTTCTTCCGGCAGATCGGCGGCACGGCGGGCACCGCGGTGTTCCTGTCGATCCTGTTCGGCACGGTCGGCGACCGGATCGCGAACGCCATCCGCTCGGCGATGACCACGCCGGCCTACGTCTCGGCGCTGGCCCAGCACCCGGAGTTCGCGAAGCAGATGCAGAGCGGCCTGGACGTCAACGACACGTCGTTCCTGTCCTCGCTCGACCCGACGCTGGCCCGGCCGATCCTGCAGGGCTTCGCCGAGTCGATGAGCACGGTGTTCCTGGTCGGCGGGATCGTGCTGACCGTCGGGTTCGCCCTGGTGTGGTTCCTCAAGGAGAAGCCGCTCTCGGACAAGTCGGCGATGGAGCAGCGCGCGGACGCCGAGGCGGACGCCGCTCCGGCCCTGGCCCTGGCTCACTGACCCGCTGAATGCCGTGAAGGCCCCCTTACCGGCCATAAGCGCCGGTAAGGGGGCCTTCACGGCATTGGAGTCTTAGTGGGCCGCGCCGCCGTCGGCCTTCTCCTTGGCCAGGCGGTCGGTCTCGCGCTCGTACGAACGGCCGATCTCGGCCTCGGCCTCGGTGCGGCCGACCCAGGATGAGCCTTCGACGCTCTTGCCGGGCTCGAGGTCCTTGTAGACCTCGAAGAAGTGCTGGATCTCCAGCCGGTGGAACTCATTCATGTGGTGGATGTCGCGCAGGTGCTCGAGGCGCGGGTCGTTCGACGGGACGGCGATGACCTTGTCGTCCGGGCCCTTCTCGTCGGTCATCCGGAACATGCCGATCGCGCGGCAGCGGATCAGGCAACCCGGGAAGGTGGGCTCCTGGACCAGCACCATCACGTCCAGCGGGTCGCCGTCCTGGCCGAGGGTGTCGTCGATGAAGCCGTAGTCGGCCGGGTACTGCGTGGCCGTGAACAGGGTCCGGTCCAGCTTGATGCGGCCCGTCTTGTGGTCGACCTCGTACTTGTTGCGCTCCCCTTTGGGGATTTCGATCGTGACGTCGAACTCCACGGCGTCCTCACTGCTTCTTTATAGATCCGGGCGTGCCCGCACGTCGCGGGCGGCAACCTCAACGACTGTCTTGACGTCTCCTAGTGTGGACTACGCCCTGCCGGGGGGCCGCATCGATGTCGGCCTCACGGCATGTGAGCTTGGCCCCTTCCGGGGCAGGTGAGAAGGAGTGGTGGGTGCCGGAAAACGACCAGCCGATGTGGCCTTCGTCGGACGAAGACCGCTCGTCGTCCCGCGCGCGGAAGACCACGCCGATGTCGCTGCCCGACCCGCCGGCCGGCGCTGCGGCGGGGTCCGGCGTGCCCAAGGTCACAAGCAGTGAGGCGCCGAAGGGATCGTGGTTCGCGCCGAACGTCGAGCCCGAGCCGATCCCGGGCCTGAACGCCCCCGCCGAGGAGGAGCCGCCGCCCCCGCCGACCCAGGCCAAGCAGGACCTGGCCGACCGGCTCGGCTCGCGACAGCCGAAGCAGGAGCCGGCCGAGCCTCAGCCCGCACCCGAACCCGAACCCGCACCCGAGTCCGCGCCGCCGCCGGTCGCGGAGAGCACCCAGTACATCGAGGTCAAGCAGTCCCTGGCACCGGCCGCCGAGAGCACGCAGTACATCGAGGCGAAGCCGGACGTCCAGAGCACCCAGCAGATGGAGCCGCGGAAGGTGCCGGTGGTGCCCGTCGAGCGCAACGTCTGGTCCGGTGAGCAGCGGGATCGGCACGACGAGCCGCAGTCCGGCAAGCCCGAAGCGCAGCCGTGGCGGGAAGAGCTGCAGTTGTGGCGTGAGGAGCAGCAGCGCCGCGAAGAGCAGCTGAAGCGCTCGGAGCCGCAGCGTCGTGAGGAGCCCCAGCAGCAGACTTGGGCACAGCGCCTCGACGTGCCGGACGACCGCCGGCCCGTACTGCCGCCGGAGCCGCCGCGCGGGGTCGTCCCGCCGGCGTCCGCCGGGTCGCTGGCCCGGCCGATGCGGATCGAGCCGGACGGGCAGCGGTTCGACGCCGAGGCGACCGTCGGGATCGAGCGGCCCACCCAGTTCCCCGGGGCCTTCCAGCAGCAACCGCAACCGCGCACCGAGCCGCCCGCGGAGCCGCCGCCCCCGGCCGAGCCCGCGTCCGCCTCCGCGGAGGAGCCGCCGAAGAAGAAGCGGCGCAAGGGCAAGATCATCGCGCTCGTCGTGGTGGTCCTGCTGGTGCTGGCCGGCGGCGGGATCGCCGCGGCGACGCCGAAGGTGTCGAACCGCCTGGGCCTGCCGTGGGCGCCGAACGCGCCGAAGGGCGACAGCCCCGAGCCCGCCGCGGCCACGCGCCGGCTGCAGGGCCCGGACACCGCCGGGCAGGCGCCGACCGCGAACGGCGTCAAGTCCGTGCTGACCGGGCCGGCCGGGAACAGCGCGCTCGGCCAGCTCAACGGCAGCGTCGTCGACCCGGTGAGCGGCACCACGCTGTGGGACCACAGCGCGGCGACGGCGGTGACCCCCGCGTCGACGACGAAGGTGCTGACCACCGCGGCCGCGCTGCTCGCGCTGGACCCGAACACGCGGCTGTCGACGAAGATCGTCCAGGGTGCCGATTCGGGCACGGTGATCCTGGTCGGCGGCGGCGACGTCACCCTCACCGCGCTGCCGCTGGGCACCGAGTCGCCGCTGTACCCGGGCGCCGCGCACGTCGACGACCTCGTCGCGCAGGTCAAGAAGGCGAACCCGAACGTCAAGAAGGTGCAGGTCGACCTGAGCCTCTTCAAGGGCGCGACGACCGCGCCGGGCTGGGCCGCGGGCGACGCGCCGTCGACGTTCGCGACCCAGATTTCGTCGGTGATGGCCGACGCCGGGCGCGAGGACCCGAAGAACAACGGCTCGCACCGCGTGGCCAACGCGGGCAGCGCGCTGGCGTCGACGATCGCGTCGAAGCTCAGCGCCTCGGGCGGCGGCCAGGCGGCCGCGCCGAAGGACGCGAAGGTCCTCGCCGAGGTCAAGTCGGCGCCGCTGACCGAGCTGGTCTCCGACACGATGGAGCTGTCCGACGACGTCCTCGCCGAGGCGCTCGCCCGGCAGGTGGCGCTGGCCACCGGCCAGGAGGCGACCTTCGCCGGCGGCGCCGCGGCGACCATCAAGGTGCTCAAGGACCACGGCTTCGACACCACCGGCGTGAAGCTCTCCGACGGCAGCGGCATCTCGACGGAGAACAAGATCCCGGCGAAGCTGCTGACGCAGCTGATGGCGGCCGCGGCGGCGCCGGAGGGCAAGAACCCGAACACGGCCAAGCTGCGCGCGATGCTGGCCGGCCTCCCGGTGGCGGGCGGCTCCGGCACCCTCGCGGACAAGCGGTTCGAGACGGCCGCGTCGCAGGCCGGCCGGGGGTGGGTGCGGGCGAAGACGGGCACGCTGACCGGCGTCAACACCCTCGTCGGCCTGGTCCTCGACCAGGACGGCCGGGTGCTGGTGTTCGCGTTCATGTCCAACGGCTCCGACCAGCAGCCGGGCCGGGACGCCATCGACGCACTGGCGACGAGCCTCCGCAAGTGCGGCTGCTCGTAACGGTGCACTCCTCGGACGCCGAACCGTACGAAGATCGTGGCCGGAAACCTGCCCCGGGCAGGTAGCGTCGGAAGGGTGAGTCAGGAAACCGAGACCCGGCCCATGGTCGACTGGGCGCTCGCCGCGCAGACCGGCGCGCTGCTCGTGCGCGGCGGCCCGCAGGTTCCGCGCGAAGAGGCCGAGGCGGCCGTCACCGACCTCCGTGAGCTGACCATGGAGGCCGAGGGGCACGTCCGGCAGCTGACGAACCTCGGCCTCGACCTGCCGCTGCTGCCCGGCGAAGTCGTCGACCGCCCCGGCTGGGTGCGCTCGGCCGCGGCCGGGCTCGACGCGCTCACCGGGCGCGCGCTGCCGCAGCAGGGCGGCCCCTTCGGGCCGATCCTGGCCGGTGGCGCCGGCGTGCAGACCGGGCTGGTGCTCGCGTTCCTGGCCAGCCGCGTGCTCGGCCAGTACGACCCCTTCGGCGGCCCCGACCGGGAAGGCCGGCTGCTGCTGGTCGCGCCCAACGTCGTCGCCGCCGAGCGCGCGATGGACGTCCCCGCCCACGACTTCCGGCTCTGGGTCTGCCTGCACGAGTGCACCCACCGCCTCCAGTTCACCGCGGTCACCTGGCTGCGCGACTACTTCGCCGACGAGGTCGAGCGGCTCGTCTCCGGGCTCGCCGGCGGCGGCACCGACAGCCTCGCCGACCTGGTCGGCCGGCTGCCCGAGGCGATCAAGCAGGGGCCGAAGCTGAACCTCGCCGAGCTGCTTCAGTCGCCGAAGGAGCGCGCGGTCTTCGACAGGCTGCT
Organism: Amycolatopsis sp. NPDC051061; assembly: GCF_040682935.1. NCBI lineage: Bacteria > Bacillati > Actinomycetota > Actinomycetes > Pseudonocardiales > Pseudonocardiaceae > Amycolatopsis > Amycolatopsis sp. NPDC051061. Next base: position 336,354 of record NZ_JBFBBZ010000002.1, on the reverse strand, counting down.
GGCGCTTTCGACGCTCCTCGAGGGCCACGCCGACTTCGTGATGGACGCCGTCGGCCCGCAGGTCGTGCCGAGCGTCGACACGATCCGCGCGCGGTTCACCGCCCGGCGCAAGGGCGGCGGCGTCTTCGACCGGCTGCTGCGCGCGCTGCTCGGCGTCGACGCGAAGATCCGTCAGTACGAAGAAGGCGCGAAGTTCACGAAGCACGTCGTGGACGCCGTCGGCATGGAAGGCTTCAACGCCGTCTGGCGGTCGCCGAACACCCTGCCCTCGCGCGCCGAGATCGCCGACCCGGCCGCGTGGGTCCGGCGCCTGCACGGATGACGGACAAGGCGGTCGCGGCCGTCCGCCGGGCCGTCCGCGCGTTCCTGGACGCGGTCGAAGCCCCGCCTGAACTCTGCGTCGCGGTCTCCGGCGGCGCCGACTCCCTCGCACTCGCCGAGGCCACGGCGTACGTCGGGCACCACCGCGGTCACCGTGTCCGCGCGCTGGTCGTCGACCACGGCCTGCAGGAGGGATCGGCGAAGATCGCGCGCGACGCCGCCGCGGCCGCGAAGTCCCTCGGCGCCGACGACGCCGAGGTGCGCCGGACCGACGTCACCGGCCCGGGCGGCCCGGAAGCCGCTGCGCGCAAGGCCCGCTACCGCGCGCTGGCCGGCCACGACCTCGTCCTGCTCGGCCACACCCTCGACGACCAGGCCGAAACCGTTCTGCTCGGGCTCGGCCGCGGCTCCGGCCCCCGCAGCGTCGCCGGGATGCGGCCGCACGACCCGCCGTGGGGCCGTCCGCTGCTGGCGGTGCCCCGCGCGACGACCCGGGCCGCCTGCGCCGCACTCGGCGTCGAGCCCTGGGACGACCCGCACAACGCCGAATCGCGCTTCACCCGCGTCCGCTTGCGCACCGAAGTCCTGCCGTTGCTGGAGGACGTCCTCAACGGCGGCGTCGCCGGCGCGCTCGCCCGCACGGCCGCGCAACTGCGCGAGGACAGTGAGGCGCTGGACACAATGGCGGACATGATCTTCACCCGCGCGGGCGGCTCCGAAGGTCTGGACGCCGGCGTCCTCGCGGCCGAGCCCGCGGCGATCCGGCGGCGGGTTATCCGCAGGTGGTTGCTGCAATCGGGTGTGCGCGAGCTCACCGACGCGCACCTTCGCGCGGTCGACGACCTCGTCGCCCGGTGGCGTGGTCAGGGCGGTGTCTGGCTGCCGGGCAACTTGGAGGCGCGCCGGGCGCATGGCAGGCTCTGCGTCACCTCCCAACCCACCACCCGAGGGGAATGACCCGTGTACGAGGGCGAAATCGCCTCCGTGCTCGTCACCGAGCAGCAGATCAAGGACAAGATCACGGAGCTGTCGGCGCAGATCGCCGCCGACTATCCGCCCAACGGGCAGGGTGAACTCCTGCTGGTGGGTGTCCTGAAGGGCGCGGTCATGTTCATGACCGACTTCGCCCGTGCGCTGCCGCTGCCGACGCAGCTGGAATTCATGGCCGTCTCCTCCTACGGCTCCGCGACGTCGTCGTCCGGTGTCGTCCGCATCCTCAAGGACCTCGACCGCGACATCGCGGGCCGGGACGTGCTGATCGTCGAGGACATCGTCGACTCCGGCCTGACGCTTTCGTGGCTGCTGAAGAACCTCCACAGCCGCAACCCCGCGTCGCTCGAGGTCGTTTCGCTGCTCCGCAAGCCGGAGGCGGTCAAGGTGGACGTCCCGGTGAAGTACATCGGCTTCGACATCCCCAACGAGTTCGTCGTGGGCTACGGCCTGGACTACGCCGAGCGGTACCGGGACCTGCCCTACATCGGGACGCTGGACCCGAAGGTGTACACGGCGTAGTTCACCGACCGTTCACCGCATCTACCGGCTTTGTGGAACCCCGGCATCGCGGATCGCGTCATACGCTCTGATCACGTGCGTTAACCTATGCGAAGACCATTCGTGCCCGCGGTGACCGGGTCGGGGGGAACGGGAGAGAGCTCAGATGGCGAACAGCAGTGCTGCCGACGCGAACGCTTTCAAGGCCGCGGCCGCGGCAGGTCAGGTCGGAATCGACCCCGACGCCGCGCAGACCGTGCTGAACAAGATCCGCACCGGCAAGGACGCGGTCGAGGCCCTGCTCAGCGGAGCGGGCACCCTTGCCCAGCCGCCGAAGCTCGGCGACAACCCGGTCGGCAACGCGATGGCCGCCAAGTTCGTCCAGCGCGCCGACGGCGGGAACGACTCCTACGCCGCCGCGCTGCAGAACCTGCTCGGCCAGTACACCGCCGCCGAGGAGGGCATCGTCACGGCGATGTCCCGGTACCACGAGATCGACAACGCCGCGGCCGACCCGTTCCGCAACGCCTGAGTCCAGAGGGGGATTTCGAAGTCATGGCTCCGAACCACAGCGACCAGCCGCCGACCACGACCGACCCGGGCTCGCTGGTCCCGCTCGGCGACAACTCGTCGGCGCAGAACATCGTCGCGGACGCCCGCGGCCGTTCCGACGGCTTCGACATGGGCAGCGACCGCGCGATCGCGAACCCGCCGAACTGGAACGCGCAGGCCAGCCAGCAGCTGTACGACGGCGCGGTCAACAACAACGACCCCGGCACGGCCGAGGCGACCGGGCACGCCTGGGCGCACCACGGCACCGAGCTGAAGCAGGCGTCCGACCACCTGTACAACGCGATCTCCGAGCTGGGCAACGCGTGGGTCGGCCGGGGTGCGGCGGGCGCGCAGGGCGCGCTGGTGGCCATCGCCAACTCGGGCTCGCAGGCGTCCGAGGCCGCGCACACGATGTCCGACCGGCTCGCCCGGCAGGCCACGGCGGCCGCCGAGGTCAAGAAGATGCCGGCCCCCAAGGACTACGACCCCAAGCAGTCCATGGCGGCCGCGCTGGCCGGCGGCCCGGCGGCGCTGATCGCCGACCAGAAGGCGCAGGCCGACGCGGCCAACGACGTCAAGGCGCAGCAGGTCGCGTTCTTCAACGCCTACACCGAGTCGATGAGCGAGGTCGACGGCTCGACCCCGAGCTTCGGCCCGGAGTCGCTCGGCATGAAACCGACGGGCTCGCACAACTCGGTGTCGTTCAGCGGCATCAGCTCCATCGGCAACGCGGGCCCGGTGCAGGGCCTGTCCGGCCCGGGCGGCGCGGTGTTCGCTTCCAGCACCTCGGGCTTCGGCGGCCACGGCGGCGCGTTCGACGCGCAGCAGGCGGGGGTCGGCCCGAACGGCGTCCACGGCGGCGTCGGTGGCTTCGGCCAGGACGCGGCGGCGACGCTCGGCAGTGACGGCGCCGGCGGCTCCGTCGCGGGCTCGGGTACGGGTACGGGAACGGGTACGGGAACGACCACCGGCGCGGGCCACGTCACCTCGGGTGCCGGGCAGCCGGGTGGCAGCAACCCGCTGAGCAAGATCGGCATGGGCCTCGGCCTCGGCGGGGCCGCCGGCGGCCTCGGCGCGCTGGCTTCCCGTGCGCTGGGCAAGGGCAACCGGTCCGGCGCGAAGTCGGAGAACGAGACGTCGCTCGCTTCGGCCGACGGCCAGGGGCAGAGCGCCGCGTCGGCCCAGGCACCGCAGCAGGGCCTCGTCTCGTCGGCGGGCACCATCGGCGGGCAGCAGACCCCGCCGCCGATGAACCCGGGCGGCATGGGCGGCATGGCTCCGCACGGTGCTCAGGGCGAGCAGGACGAGGAGCACACGCACGCGTCGTTCCTCATCGAGGCGGACCCGGACGCGGCCTTCGGCGCGAACCAGGCGACCCCGCCGCCGGTCATCGGCGCGTGGTCCGAGGACGACGAAGACCGCTGATCCTTTCGGCCGGGCACGCCGACGGCGGGCCCGGCCGGTTTCTCTTGGGGGTGGCTCGATGCCGAACGCTGAGCTGCTCACCCCGGTCGAGGTGGACTTCCTGTGGGAGTCGGCCGGGCTGGGCGAGCTGCCGTACCCGCTGCGCATCCGCTCGCACGGCGAGACCGAGGACGAGCGGTCGATGCTGCGCCGGCGCACGTTGGAAGGGCTGGCCGCGCGCGGGCTGGCCGACGGCCGAGGTCGGCCGGAACCGCACATCGAGGACTACTTCGGCGTGCTGGCGCAGTCCGAGCTGAGCTTGGACGCGATCCAGCTGATCGCCCCGGACGCCGAGCCGCTGCTGGCGATCGCCGGCGTGCTCGGCGGGCAGGGGCTGCTCGCGGTGCAGGACCCGCGTGGCCTGCACCTGCAGCCGTGCCCAGTGGACGGGCTGGCGAGCGCGATCGTCTCGCTGCTCCCGGGCGCCCCGCGCGGTTCGGAGAAGTCGGTCACGGTTCCGCTGGAGCAGCTGGTCGGCGCCCACGGCGTCGACTTCCTGTCCCGCCGCGGCAACGGCGACGAGCGAGCGTCGGCTGACGAGGACCGCAAGGCGCTGGCGAAGCTGCACGCGCAGCCGCGGCTGCGCGGCGGTCAGATCGCGGCCAACGCGCGTTCGCGCATGGGCGGCCGCACGCGGACGCCGGTGCTGAGCTGGTTCGACACGGAGACGGGCCGCTACTTCACCCAGGCGACCACCGGCCGCGACGGCCGCGACTGGATCACGATCGCCCCGGCCGACGCGGCGACGCTGCGCCACCGGCTCGGCGAGATGCTCGCGAGTTCGACCGCCGGCGTCTGACTTCGTCCATGAGGGGCACCCTCCTGGCACTTAAGGCTATAAAGGTGCCCTTCATGGCCTTCCCGGGTAGTGCCGCCGCGGGCGTCCGCGCTCTCTGCCAAGATCGGGCTCCGGCTTCTCCGATCGTGCCCGAACCGACGATCACTTTTTGTCGGTGGTGCGGGCTACGCTGAGCAAGGGTCCGATCCGGGAGAGTAGTGATGCAAGAGTTCTTCTCGCCGCTCGCGTTCGACTTCCTCTGGGAGTCGGCGCAGGCCGGTGAGCTGCCATACCCCCTGCTGGTCCGGTCGCACGGCGCGACCGAAGACGAGCGCGTCTCGCTGCGCCACCGCGTCGACGCCGAGCTGAAGGCCCGCGGGATCCGCGAAGCACGCGGCCGGCTTTCGCCGCCGATCGAGGACGCGCTGCAGCTGCTGGCCTTCGCCCCGCTGACCATCGACGCCCTGCACATCCCGCAGTTCGAGGCGCCCGCCGTCGGCGTCCTCGCGGCGGCCGACGGCACCCAGGGCATCCTCGCGGTCCAGGACGCCGACGGCATCTGGCTGCGGGACGTCCCACCGGACGGCCTGGTCTCCGCGGTCGTCGGCGTGCTCCCGGCCGGGCCCCGCGGGAGCGAGGCGTCGGTCACACTTCCACTGGACGAGGCGCTGCGCACCGCGCCGATCCGGATCCCCGTGTCCCTGCCGTCGAGCCCGGTCGAGGAACGCGGGAAGGGGCGCCGGACGCCGTTGAGCGAACGCGTCACGGCCGACCCGCGGGAGGCCTACGGCCGCATCTCCGGGCAGCCGCGGCAACGCGGCGGTCAGCTGGCAGCGAACAGCCGTTCGCAGGTCGGGGCCAAGCAACGGTCCCGCGTGCTGGCCTGGTTCGACACCGCGACCGGGCGCTACCTCAGCCTCTCCCGCGCAGGTACGGACGGCCGCGAGTGGGTCACGGTCGCCCCCGCCGACCCGGCGACGTTGCGGACCCGGCTGGGCGAGATGGTGAACAGTGTGTCGGACGGCACGCGATAGCGTGACCATCGCGGACGCCGAGCGGGAACCCGGGCGCGGTATCGCCCGTTGACCTGCGAGAGGCTCACAGGGGATGAACGCGGCAGCGGACGGTACCCTGATGAGAACGGGTGTCCAGGCACCACGGGTTGTCAAGATCGTGATGGCGGGTATCACAGGAGCCGCCCAACCAGGGAGGGTCGAGGCCACCAGGGCCGAGTCGTATGAACCGGAAGAGCGTGCTCAGGAACCCACTGCTGTGGATCGTCGCGGGGTTGCTGGCGTTGTTCGCGTACAACACGATCTTCGACAGTGATCGTGGGTACACCCAGGCACCCATCTCGGTGGCGAACTCCCAGATCTCCTCGAACAACGTCAAGGAAGCCAGCCTCGAGGACAAGGAACAGCAGCTCAAGCTACTGCTGGTCAAGCCCGTCGACGTGGACGGCCAGCAGGTCACCCAGATCATTTCGCAGTATCCGGCGGATGCCACCCGCCCGATCTACGACTCGCTGACCGCGGCCAAGACCGGCGGCCAGCCGATCAAGTTCACCACCAAGGTGACCCAGCAGGGCGTGCTGACGCAGATCCTCATCTTCGCCATCCCGCTCGCCCTCGTGCTGGGCCTGCTGATGTGGATGATGAACAACTCGCAGGGCGGCGGCAACCGCGTCCTCAACTTCGGCAAGTCCAAGGCCAAGCAGCTGAACAAGGACATGCCCAAGACGACCTTCGGGGACGTCGCGGGTGCCGACGAGGCCGTCGAAGAGCTGTACGAGATCAAGGACTTCCTGCAGAACCCGGCGCGCTATCAAGCGCTCGGCGCGAAGATCCCGAAGGGCGTCCTGCTCTACGGGCCGCCCGGTACCGGCAAGACGCTGCTCGCACGAGCCGTCGCCGGCGAGGCGGGCGTGCCGTTCTACACGATCTCCGGTTCGGACTTCGTCGAGATGTTCGTCGGTGTCGGTGCTTCGCGTGTCCGTGACCTGTTCGAACAGGCCAAGCAGAACGCGCCCTGCATCATCTTCGTCGACGAGATCGACGCGGTCGGCCGCCAGCGCGGCGCCGGCCTCGGCGGCGGGCACGACGAGCGCGAGCAGACGCTGAACCAGCTGCTCGTCGAGATGGACGGCTTCGACGCCCGCGGCGGGATCATCCTGATCGCGGCCACCAACCGGCCCGACATCCTCGACCCGGCGCTGCTGCGCCCGGGCCGGTTCGACCGGCAGATCCCGGTGTCGGCGCCCGACATGCGCGGCCGTCGCGCGATCCTCGAGGTGCACGCCAAGGGCAAGCCGATCGCCCAGGGCACCGACCTGGGCAGCCTGGCCAAGCGGACCGTCGGCATGTCCGGCGCCGACCTGGCCAACGTGCTGAACGAGGCCGCGCTGCTCACCGCCCGCAAGAACGGGCACGTGATCAGCGACGTCGAGCTCGAGGAGTCCGTCGACCGCGTGGTCGGCGGCCCCGCCCGCAAGAGCCGGATCATCTCCGAGAAGGAGAAGAAGATCACGGCCTACCACGAGGGCGGGCACGCGCTCGCCGCGTGGGCGATGCCGGACATCGAACCGGTCTACAAGCTGACGATCCTGCCGCGCGGCCGCACGGGTGGGCACGCGCTGCTCGTCCCCGAGGACGACAAGGAGCTGATGACCCGCTCCGAGATGATCGGGCGGCTGGTCTTCGCGATGGGTGGCCGCACGGCGGAGGAGCTCGTCTTCCACGAGCCCACCACCGGCGCGTCCTCGGACATCGAGCAGGCGACGAAGATCGCCCGCGCGATGGTCACCGAGTACGGCATGAGCGCCCGCCTGGGCGCGGTCAAGTACGGCCAGGAGCAGGGCGACCCGTTCCTGGGCCGCTCGGCCGGCCGTCAGGCGGACTACTCGCTCGAGGTGGCGCACGAGATCGACGAGGAGGTGCGCAAGCTCATCGAGACGGCGCACACCGAGGCGTGGCACGTGCTCAACACCTACCGCGACGTGCTCGACGAGCTGGTCATCGAGCTCCTGGAGAAGGAGACGCTGACCCGCAAGGACCTGGAGCGGATCTTCGCGACGGTCGAGAAGCGCCCGCACATCACCGTGTTCAACGAGTTCGGTGAGCGGACGCCGTCGGACAAGCCGCCGATCAAGACCCCGGGCGAGCTGGCGATGGAGCGCGGCGAGCCGTGGCCGCCGCCGGAGAAGGAGAAGCCGGTCCTGAAGCCGGAGCCGACCCCGGTCGGCACCGCCCCGGGCGCCGGCGACCTGCCCGGCGGACCGCCGTACCCGGCCCCGGCAGACCCGAACGCCAACCCGTACGCCCCGCCGCAGCCGGGCGCCTACCCGAACGGCGGCCGTCCCTACGGCAGCTCGAACGGTGGCCCCAACGGCACGGCGCACTGGCCGCAGGCCGGTGGCCCGCAGTCGGGCGGCTACCCGGGTGGCCCGGCGGCCCAGAGCGGTCCCCCGAACTACGGTGCCCCTCCGGGCTGGACGCCCGCGACCTCGCCGGGCGGTCAGCCGGGCCAGTCGTGGCGGCCCGGTGGTGAAGAACGCCCTCGTGAGCACGGCTGGTTCGCCGACCAAGCCGGCAACCAGCAGAGCGAGGGGGAGCGTCGTGACGTGGATGGACCAGAAAAGCCCCAGTGACGCCGACCGCCCGGTCTTCGACCACGACCGGGCGGAGAAGGCGATCCGCGAGCTCCTTTTGGCCTGCGGCGAAGACCCGGAGCGGGACGGTCTCAAGGAGACCCCCGCCCGGGTGGCCCGCGCGTACCAGGAGATGTTCGCCGGGCTGTACACCGAGCCGGACTCGGTGCTGGACCGCACGTTCGACGAGTCGCACGAAGAACTGGTGCTGGTCACGGACATCCCGATGTACAGCAGCTGCGAGCATCACCTGGTGCCGTTCCACGGCGTCGCCCACGTCGGGTACATCCCGAATGCCGGCGGGAAGGTCACCGGGCTCTCCAAGCTGGCCCGGCTCGTCGACCTCTACGCCAAGCGACCCCAGGTCCAAGAGCGCCTGACCTCCCAGGTCGCCGACGCCATCGTGCGGAAGCTCGAACCGCGCGGGGTCATCGTCGTGATCGAGGCCGAACACCTCTGCATGGCCATGCGCGGCATCCGGAAGCCCGGCGCCCGCACGACCACCTCCGCCGTGCGCGGGCAGCTGAAGAACTCCCCGTCGTCGCGGGCGGAGGCGCTCGACCTGATCAGGGCACGCCGGTGAGCGTGGGGCTTCCCGCTCCGGGCCGGTGCGTCGTGATGGGCGTGCTGAACGTGACGTCCGATTCCTTTTCGGACGGTGGCCGGTACCTCGGGCTCGATCAGGCGCTGGAGCACGCCCGCGAGATGTGGGCGCGCGGGGCCGACCTGATCGACGTCGGCGGCGAGTCGACCCGGCCCGGCGCGGCCCGGGTGGACGCCGGCACCGAGCTGAAGCGCGTCATCCCCGTGATCCGGACGCTCGCCGGTGAAGGCATCCGGCTGTCGGTCGACACCACGCGCGCCTCCGTCGCCGCCGAGGCGCTCGAAGCCGGGGCGCAGGTGATCAACGACGTTTCGGGCGGCCTGGCCGACCCGGACATGGGCCGCGTCGCCGCGGAGTCCGGGTCGCCGTGGGTGCTGATGCACTGGCGGGGGCACAGCGAGGACATGCAGGCCCTCGCGAAGTACGAAGACGTCGTCGCCGACGTCCGCGCCGAGCTGCTGTCCAGAGTGGACGAAGCGCTCGCGGCCGGCGTCGCCGAGAGCGCGATCGTGCTGGATCCCGGGCTGGGCTTCGCGAAGAACGCCGAGCACGACTGGGCGTTGCTGCGCGGGCTGGACTCGCTGCTTTCCCTCGGTTTCCCGGTGCTCGTCGGTGCGTCGCGCAAGCGGTTCCTCGGCCGCTTGCTGTCCGAAGAGGACGGCACGCCGCGTCCGCCGGACGGTCGTGAGGACGCCACCGCCGCGATCTCCGCGCTCGCCGCAGCCGCCGGGGCGTGGGGCGTGCGGGTGCACGAGGTCGGGGCGTCGCTGGACGCGGTCGCCGTGGCCGCCGCCTGGTGGAAGGGTTCGCCGGATGTCTGACCGGATCACGTTGACCGGCCTGCGCGTGTTCGGCCGCCACGGCGTGTTCGAGCACGAGAAGCGGGACGGGCAGGAATTCGTCGTCGACGTCACGGTGTGGCTGGACCTCGGGCCGGCCGCCGCGTCGGACGACCTGACCAAGACCCTGCACTACGGCGAGCTGGCCGAGCTGGCGGCGGGGATCGTCGCGGGCGAGCCGTACGACCTCATCGAGAGCGTCGCGGGCAAGATCGCCGACGAGGTCATGCGCGACGAGCGGCCGGCCGCGGTCGAGGTGACGGTGCACAAGCCGGCGGCGCCGATCCCGCTGACCTTCGACGACGTCGCGGTGACGGTGCGGCGGGACCGGTGAGCCGCGCGGTGCTGTCGCTGGGCTCGAACCTCGGCGACCGGCTCGGATTCCTCAAGCTGGCGCTGGACACCGTGCGGCCCGCGCTGGTCGCCGTGTCGGGCGTGTACGAGACCAAGGCGTGGGGCGTCGAGGACCAGCCGGACTTCCTGAACGCGGTCTGCGTCGTCGACGACCCGGCGCGCGACCACTGGGCGTGGCTGCGCACGGGCCAGGCGGCCGAGCAGGCGGCGGGCCGGGTGCGGGAGCTGCGCTGGGGCCCGCGAACGCTGGACGTCGACGTGGTCACGGTGGACGGCGTCGAGTCGGACGACCCGGAGCTGCTGCTGCCGCACCCGGGGACGCCGGATCGCGCGAGCGTGCTGGTGCCCTGGGCGGAGATCGAGCCGGCCGCGGTGCTGCCGGGGCACGGCCCGATCGCCGGGCTGCTGGCCGCGCGCCCGGCGGACGACCTGGCCTCGGTCCGCCGCACGGACTTCGAGCTGCGCTGAGCAAGTCAACCCCCGGCGGCCGGTGGATCGCCGAGTCGCCGCCTCGGTTCGGCGAATGTCATGAACGACCCTTTCATGGCGTCTGGTGACATGAAAGGGTCGTTCATGACGTTTGTGCTGGTCAGGCGCGCAGGGCGGCGATCATGAACCGCACCGCGGGCTGGGCCGTCGGGACCGGGGGCCAGCCGTTGATGATCGCCAGCAGCTGCCAGTAGCGCTCCGCCCGTGGGTCGCCGCTCGTCGCGAACCGGTCCGCCATCTCCGTGCGGAACTCCGCCGACGCCGGGTCCTGGTCCGGGCGAGCCGTCGCCGCCGCGATCTCGGCCGCAAGCGTTTGCCCTGCCTCTGACGTGGGCGATTCCCCGGCCGTCACGGCCGCCTCCGCGCGGGAGACCCAGCCCGGCCAGTTCTCCTGCCAGGCCGAAGACGGCTGCTCGAACTCGCCTTCGCGGATCTGCCGCGCCTGGGTTTCGCTCATGCCCCGGATCAGTGCCCGGAACTCCCGGTCCTGCACCAGCTCGGCGAACTCGATCCAGGCCTCGAGCTGTTCGGGCGACGGGTCGTCCGGCAGTTCGGGCTTGCCCGCGCGCATGCGCCGGTAGAACTCTTCGTCGATCTCGAGCCCGGAGACCATCTCGTCCCAGAACTCGTCGACCAGCCGTTTGCGCTCTTCGTCGGACATCGACGCGAGACGGTTCATCAGGTTCACTTCCTCCAGCTCGGAATTCCGCTTGGCCACCGCGCGCAACACCGCCCGGCGCAGCCGGAGCCGCCGGATCTGCTCGTCCAGCGCCTCGACGTGCCGGGTCGCCAGCTCGCCGACGGTCGTCGACTGCGTCAGCGCCGCGGAGACGTCGGCGAGGCCCAGGCCCAGCTCCCGCAGGGTGCGAACCAGCTCGAGCCGGGCCATCGCCGCCGCGTCGTAGAGCCGGTAGCCGGCGTCCGTCCGGTCGGTCGGGGGCAGCAGGCCCTCGTCCGAATAGAAGCGGATGGTCTTGACCGGCAGGCCGGTCCGCCGGGCCAGCTCGCCGATGGTGAAGGTCGCGGTGGTGCCCACAAGACGCATGGTGAACTCTCCAGTCGGGGGAGAGTCAACCTAGCTCTCGAGGGTCCCGATGGCGAAGCCCCGAGCCTCGGACGGCGCAGCTCGGTACGGTTGGAGCATGCACTTCACCCGGCCCCGCGACCTGGTGGTGGCCGGAGCCCTCGGCCTGGTCCTCGGCTACCTGCTCTTCCTGGTGGCGTACGGCTCGCTGCCCCAGCTGCCGACGCTCGCCGGCGTCACCTTCGCCGTGCTGGCCGCCGTCGAGGCCGGGCTCGCGCTGTCCATTCGCTCTCGGATCAAGAACGGCCGCGTCGTTGCCGCTATCGGGATCGCCCGATCGGTGGCCCTCGCCAAGGCTTCGTCACTCGCTGGAGCGTTCATGGGCGGCGCCTGGCTGGCCGCGCTCGCCTACGTTTTGCCGCGACGTGACGAATTCGTCGCGGCGGTGCTCGACACCCGCGCCGGCGTGGTCGGCGTCGCGTCCTCCGCGGCCCTGGTAGCAGCGGGTTTGTGGCTCGAGCACTGCTGCCGGACCCCCCGTGACCAAGACCGGGAGCACACCCGCGGGACGACCGGTTAGCGCTGGAATCCCACCGCTCGCGGGACCGAGTAGGTCTCGTTCGGATTACGAGCAGGTACGGTGTCAGGCATGACCGGCGTGGGTGACGACTCGCGCGGCCGCCTACTGGGCAGGCCGTGGCTCGTCGTCGGATTCGTCCTCGCCATCGGAGCCACCCTCGCACTGGTGCTCAGCGATGATCTCCGCTATCTCAGGCTCGGGATCGTCGCCGCCCTCTGGGCGGCCCTGATCGGCGCTTTTCTCGCCGTGAAGTACCGCAAGCACGCGGCACAGAGCGAGGACGCGGTCTCCGAGGCGCAGGCTGTGTACGAGCTGGAGCTGGAACGCGAGATCGCGGCCCGGCGCGAATACGAGCTGGAGGTGGAGGCGGAGAACCGCAGCGAGGCCGACTCCCGCGGCCGCGATGAGCTGGAGGCGCTGCGCGTCGAGGTGTCCGCGCTGCGCGACAGCCTCCAGTCGCTGTTCGGCGGCGAGGTGCTGCTCGAACGCGTCGCGCTGACCGCGCAGGCGACCCGCATGCGCAAGCTCTCCGACGACAACCGCATGATCCCCGACGCCGCGCCGAAGAAGAGGCCGGCCCAGCTGATGGCCGGGAAGAAGCCCGCCGAGTCGGGCGAGCGGCCGACCGAGCTGATCGACCGGGTGCTCGACGAGCGTCGCCGCAAGGCGTCGGGCGGGAAGCCCGCGAACGGCAAGGGCCTCGGCAAGGGCAAGGGCTTCGGCGGCAAGCCGGCCCCGAAGGCCCCGGCGAACGTCAACGCGCAGAGCACCCAGCAGATCGCCCGGCCGGCGCCGCTGAGCGAACGCCGTCCGCCGGTGCCGGCCGTCGACCCGGCCCTGAACGCCGCGCAGCGCGAGCTGAAGGCCGCCGAGCTGCGTGCCGAGGCGGCCCGCCGCCAGGCCGAGTCGCAGCCCATGCGGCTGCCGGAGCCGGAAGAGGTCGCGAAGCAGCCCGAGCGCCGTCCCGACGCCGCCGCCGAGCCGACGCGCCAGGTGCCGCGGCCCGACCCCAAGACCGAGATCCGTCGCGCCCCGGAGCCGAAGACGGAGATCCGCCGCCCCGAGCCGCCGCCCGCCCGCCGGGCGGAGCTGTCGCGGCCGGCGATGCGGCCCGCCGAGGTGTCGCGTTCGGACCTGCCGCGGGTCGACCCGTCACGGCCGCCCGTGCGCCCGGGCGAGGTGTCGCGTTCGGACATCCCCCGCGTGGAGATGTCCCGTCCGGACATTCCGCGCGTCGAGCGGTCGATGCCGGCCATTCCCCGGGTGGAGATGTCGCGTCCGGACATCCCGCGGGTCGAGCGGTCGATGCCCGCTATCCCGCGGGTGGAGATGTCGCGCCCCGACATCCCTCGCGTCGAGATGTCGCGGTCGGACCTGCCCCGCGTCGGCGGTCAGCCGAACGGCGCGCGTCCCGACCCGCGCAAGGCGCCCGAGCCGCCGCGGCCGGCGCCGCCCCGGCCGGCCCCGCCGGTGAGGCCGTCGGAGATGTCCCGGTCGGACCTCCGGCCGGTGACCGACCTGAGCGCGGCCTTCCAGAACCGCGACGACTTCGCCGAGCGGCAGCGGCCCAACCGGCCGAAGCCGCCCGAGCCGAAGGCCCCGCCGACGCCGAGGGACGCCTCGGCCTCGCGTCGTGACCTCCCCCCGGTCGTCCCGCCGACGACACCGGTGCCGAACAACAGCCCGGCCGCGCGGCAGCCGTCGCGGACGAACCTGCCGCCGGTGGTGCCGCCGACCACGCCGGTCCCGGCCGCCGACGGCCGCCGTCCGTCGCGGCTGGAGCAGTTCTCGCGGGCGGACATGTCGCCGATCCTCGACGAGCCGGCCTCCCGGCACGGCGGCTCGCACCGCGCGCCCGCCGAGGCCGCGCAGGCCGCCGCGCCGATGGCGAACCCGACGCTCCCGGAGTCGGTCCGCGACTACCAGGGCCGCTCGGGTGGCCGTCGCCGCAAGCCGGACGAGTCGCAGCAGATGCCGGCGGTACCGGCCCCGGAGCCGACCGGCGGCGGCCGTCGCCGTCGTCCGGACGGCGAGCCCCCGGCGTGGGAAGGCATGGTCGCCGAGCGGGCGTCGATGTCGCGCCGCAACATGGCCCCGGTCGACCCGGCGGACGTGCCGCAGAACGGCAACGGCCACCACGGCAACGGCCACAACAGCCACAACGGCAACGGTCACAACGGCGCGAGCAACGGCCACGCCCGCAACGGCCACCGGTCGGCCGAGCCGCAGCCGGGCAGCGGATCGCACACGGCGGGCCGTTCGGTGAGCGAGCTCCTGGCGGCGAACGGCGGCACGGGCTCGACGCCCCGCCGCCGCCGTCGCGCGGAGGACTGAGGCCGGCTCGATCCCAACGCCCCAATGTGGCCTTGGTTGCGTTCAACGCACCGAAGGGCCCCTTGGGTGCGTTGAACGCACCGAAGGCCACATTGGGGCGCTCGGGACGCGGCCGATGTCACACCGGGCGAGCGCTGTGTGTGCCAGGTGGCGTTTCTCTTCCTGTCCCGTCTGCGTAGGGTGACCGGCTGTGAGCGGAACCCTCTCGCCCGCGACGAGACTCGATCGCGGACGGCGGCCTCGCCGGATCACCGTGCTGCTGCCGGTGCTCGGGCTGATCGCGGTCGCCCTGTGCGGCCTGTTCCTGTTCGGCCTGGCCACGGCGCGGGTCGGCCCCCTCGCCGTCACCATCGGGGTCCTCGCCGCGCTCGTGCCGGTCGCGGGCGTCGTCGCCGGGTTCCTCTGGGTCGACCGCTGGGAGCCCGAACCGGCGAAGTTCCTGCTGCTCGCCTTCGCCTGGGGCGCCTGCATCGCGACGATCACCGCGCTGCTCATCAACACCACCGCCGAGGCGGTCGGGGACGAGCTGCTCGGCAAGGGCAGCGGCAACACCGTCGCCGCGCTGGTGTCCGCGCCCGTCGTCGAAGAGGCCGCGAAGGCCCTCTTCGTCGTCCTCATCCTCTGGCGCCGCTCCAGCGAGTTCGACGGCGTCGTGGACGGGGTCGTCTACGCCGGGTTCAGCGCCGCCGGCTTCGCGTTCACCGAGAACATCTACTACTTCGGCCGCGCCTTCAACGACTACGGCTTCGGCGACGGGCACAGCCAGGGCGTCATCACGGCGTTCTTCCTCCGCGGCGTCCTCGCGCCGTTCACGCACCCGCTGTTCGCCGTGCTCACGGGCATCGGGATCGGCATCGCCGCGCGGACGACGACGAAGGCGATGAAGGTGCTGGCGCCGCTCGCCGGCTACCTGGCCGCCGTCTGCCTGCACGCGCTGTGGAACAGCGCCGCGCTGCTCGGCGGGTCGAAGTTCCTCACCGTCTACTTCCTGATCATGCTGCCGCTGTTCCTCGGCGTGGTCTACCTGGTCGTCCTGCAACGACGGCGTGAGCAGCGGATCATCGCCACCGCCCTGCCGCACATGGCCACGGCGCGGTGGATCGCGCCGTCGGAGGTCGACCTGCTGGCCAGCCTCCCCGGCCGGCGGGCCTGGCGGCGGCAGGCGAAACGCCAGTCCGGCAAGCGGGCCGCGAAGGCCGTCGCCGTGTACCAGGCGAGCGTGACGGAGCTCGCGTTCCTGGACCGGCGGGAGCTCACCACCGACACCGACCGGCAACGCCAGCAGGAGCTGCTGCGCACGTTGAAGGCCGCCCGGGCGGAGGCGACGCGCCTCGCCGACGAGGCCGCCCGAGGGTGACCCGGTCCGGGTGAAGCTCGTCACCCGGGCTCAACGCCGCGCGCGCAATCGAGTTAGTCTCGCGCCGTTCGTCCGGTACCCGGAACGGGACTGGAACGAGAGCAGAGGGAGTCTGCCAACCATGAGCGTCCATAGGCGCACGCCATGAACAGGCCCGCTCGCCTCGCGGTCGGGGTCGTCTCCGCCGGCCGGGTGGGCAGCGTGCTCGGCGCCGCGCTGGCCCGGGCGGGGCACACCGTGGTCGCCGCGTCGGGGCTGTCCGCCGCGTCGCTGGCCCGTGCCGAGCGCCTCCTCCCCGACGTGCCCCTGCTGCCGCCGGACGAGACTGTCCGCCGGGCGGACCTGGTGGTGCTCGCCCTCCCCGACGACGCGCTGGCCGGCATGGTCCGCGGGCTGGTCGCGACCGGGTCGCTGCGGCCCGGGCAGATCGTCGTGCACACCTCCGGCGCGCAGGGCATCGACGTGCTGGCGCCCGCCGCCGAGGCCGGGGCGCTGCCGCTCGCGCTGCACCCGGTGATGACGTTCACCGGCCGCGAGGAGGACCTCGAGCGGCTGGCGGCCTGCAGCATCGGCGTCACCGCCGCGGCCGACGACGACGCCGCCTGGAGCGTCGGCGAGGCCCTCGCGGTCGAGATGGGCGCCGAGCCGGTGCGCATCCCCGACTCCGCGCGAGCGCTCTATCACGCAGCGTTGACCCACGGCGCGAACCACCTGATGACGCTGGTCGCCGACTGCGCGGAAGTCTTGCGGGAAGCGGGAATCGAGCATTCCGAACGCCTGGTGGCGCCACTGCTTTCGGCGGCGTTGGATAATGTGCTCCGACACGGCGACCGCGCGCTCACCGGCCCGGTCGCCCGTGGCGACGTCGGCACCGTCCGCCAGCACCTCGAGGTGCTGGCGGACCGGGCACCGGACGTGGCGCCGGCCTACCGGGCGCTGGCCAAGCGCACGGTGGCGCGTTCCTCGGCCGCCGGGCTGCTGGACACCGCGGCCGCCAAAGGCCTCACCGAACTCCTCGACGATCCCGCCGAAGGGCACCAAGACCAGTGACCACACCGAAATTCAGCCGCGGCACGTTGAACACGTTCGCGTCGCCCGAGCAGATGAGCCAGGTCAGCCGGGCCCTGCACGGCGTCGGCCGCAAGCTGGCGCTCGTGCCGACCATGGGCGCGCTGCACGCCGGGCACCGCGAGCTGATCCGCCGCGCGAAGCGGCTGCCGAACAACGTCGTGGCGACCTCGATCTTCGTCAACCCGCTGCAGTTCGGCGAGGGCGAGGACTTCGAGGCCTACCCGCGGCCGTTGGAGAACGACCTGGCCGTGCTGACCGAGGACGGCGTCGAAATCGCGTTCACGCCCAGCGCCGACACGCTCTACGGCGAGGGCGCCGTCGTGACCGTGCACCCGGGCCCGCTCGGCGAGGAGCTGGAGGGCGCTGTCCGGCCCGGTCACTTCGCCGGCGTGCTCACCGTCGTGGCGAAGCTGTTCAACCTGCTCCGCCCGGACTACGCGCTCTTCGGCGAGAAGGACTACCAGCAGCTGGTCCTGATCAAGCGGATGGTGCGGGACCTGAACATCGACACGCACGTCATCGGCGTGCCGACCGTGCGGGAGCGCGACGGGCTGGCCCTGTCGTCGCGCAACGTCTACCTGACGCCCGAGCAGCGTGAAGACGCCGTCGTCCTGTCGGCCGCCCTCACCGCGGGCGCGTTCGTCGGGCGCGACGGAGCCGACGCGGTCCTCGAGACCGCGTGGAAGACCCTCGCCGCGCGGCCCGCGGTCGAGGTGGATTACCTGGAGTTGAGGGGAACCGACCTCGGGCCCGCGCCCGTCGACGGTGAGGCACGACTGTTGATCGCGGCCCGGGTGGGGAGTACCCGGCTGATCGACAACGTCCCGGTGTTGCTCGGCGCTGCCGTGGAACACCCGGAGCGGCTGGACGCAGGGGAATAGGAGTCCACTATGTACCGCACCATGCTCAAGTCGAAGATCCACCGGGTCACCGTGACCCAGGCCGACCTGCACTACGTCGGCTCGGTCACCGTCGACGAGGACCTGATGGAGGCCGCGGACCTGCTGCCGGGAGAACAGGTGTCCATTGTGGACGTCACCAACGGGGCGCGGCTGGAGACCTACGTCATCAAGGGCGAGCGCGGCAGTGGCGTGCTCGGCATCAACGGCGCCGCGGCGCACCTGGTGCACCCGGGTGACCTGGTCATCCTCATTTCGTACGGTCAGATGGACGACGCCGAAGCCGCGACGTACGAGCCGCGCGTGGTGTTCGTCGACGCGGACAACCGGGTCGTCCACCGGCACGCCGACCCGGGCCACGCGCCCGAGGGTTCGGGGCTGCTGTCCGGCACGGTGACCCTGCCGCCGGAGGAGGAGACGGCGGTGTTCCCGGTCGCGGAGACGGCGGACGCGCGCCGCCTCGACGCGCTGCTGCACGCGGAAAGCTGACCCGCTTGCTGCTCACCGTCGACGTCGGCAACACGAACATCGTGCTGGGGCTGTACTCCGGCAGCGAACTGGTCGGCGACTGGCGCATGCGCACGGACGCGCGCATGACGGCCGACGAGCTGGCGTTGACGGTGCGCGGCCTGCTGGGCCCGCACGCGGACTCGGTTTCCGGGATCAGTGCTTTGTCGACGGTCCCGGCCGTGCTGCGCGAGCTGCGGGTGATGCTTTCGCGGTACTACGCCCGCGTTCCGAAGATCGTCGTCGAGCCGGGAGTGCGCACGGGCGTGGCGCTGCTGGTGGACAACCCGAAGGAGGTGGGCGCGGACCGGCTGGTCAACACGCTGGCCGCGCACCACCTGCACGACACGGCTTGTGTGGTGGTGGACTTCGGGACGTCGACGAACGTGGACGCGATTTCCGCGCGGGGCGAGTTCCTGGGCGGGGCGTTCGCCCCGGGGATCGAGATCTCGGTGGACGCGCTGGCGTTGCGCGCGGCGGCGTTGCGGAAGGTCGAACTGGTGCCGCCGCGGTCGGTGATCGGGAAGAACACTGTGGAGTGTCTGCAATCCGGGATCCTGTACGGCTTCGCCGGGCAGGTGGACGGGTTGGTCCGCCGGATCGTCCGCGAGCTGTCCCCGGGCGGGACGGAACCGGTGGCGGTGCTGGCGACCGGCGGTTTGGCACCGCTGGTGATCGGCGAGTCGGAGACGATCACCGATCACGTGCCGGATTTGACGCTGCTGGGGTTGCGGCTGGTTTTCGAGCGGAACACCCGCCCCTGACCGGGTGGCCAGGGGCGGACGGCTCGTCAGTCCTTGGCCAGCCGGCGCCGCTCCAGCACGTAGCCCAGCGCGGTGACCGCCAACGCCGGGAAGGCCACCACCGCCTGGGGGAACTTGGCCGTTCCGGGTGGGTCCACCGCCTTCGACCCGGGATAGGCCAGCGCCGAGATCTGCGTCAGCCAGTACAGCGACGCCAGGACCGCCCCGGCGTCGAGACCGGCCCGGCTCGGCCGTCGCCACAGCTGCCAGAGGCTGGTGGTCCCGAGCGCGAGCCCGAGGCTCATCGTCTGGCCGTTGTGGAACTTCGCGTGCGGGGGCCACGCCGGGTTGAGCACGTGCGTTTCGTTCCAGTCGGCGCGGTACGGGCCTACGGCCGTCACCACCGATACCAGCGAGATCAGGGTTCGCCCCAGTGATTTCCTGCTCATCACGCCAGTATCGAACCTCTACCTCGATCGAGGTCAATCACCGGCGGCGGGCGCGGAACACCCAGGTGCGCAACGGCAGCTCGAACTCGCCGGACGCGGTGTGCGGATTCGCCGCGAGGAAACGGCGGATCTCCGCCAAGACCGCGGCCGCGTCCGCCGGATCCGCGACGATCAGGTGCGAATGCGTGGCGATCGTTTCGACGAGGCTTTCCGCCGTGCGCCGTTGCGCATGGTGAAACGCCTGGCTTTCGAAGGGCTCGAATGACACGTGGGTGGCGGGTTCCTGGCTGCCGTCGGTCCAGGCCCGGCTCACTCCGGTCCGGCCGAGTTTCGCGAACTCCGCGACCCACGGCACCGAATCGTCTTCGTAGTTCCACATCGGCACCAGTGCGCCGCCCGGGCGCAGTACGCGGCCGATCTCCGTCATCGCCGCCGGCACGTCGAACCAATGGAACGCCTGGCCGACGAAAACCGCGTCGACTTCGGCGTCGGGCAACGGGATCCGTTCCGCCTGGCCCGCCAAGGACGTCGCCGACGGCACCAGCCGCCCCAGTTCGGCGCGCATTTCCGGGTCGGGTTCGACCGCGGTGACGTCGAGCCCGAGCTCGGCCAGGCCGAGGGTGAGCTTGCCCGTTCCGGCGCCCAGGTCGAGCACCCGCCGCGGCGTTCCGCTCGCGCCCGAAAGGCCCCATGCGAGCGCTTCCCGCGGGTAATCGGGCCGGTGCTCGGCGTACGCGGCCGCGCGGCTGCCGAAGGAAGAAGCCCGCCGGGCGCGGGTGGGATCACTCACCGGCCCAGGTTAATGGACGGAAAGGAAAGGTAATCCGGTTGGCGTAGCGCGCGGCCGGGTTCGTACCCTATGGCCATGACCGAAAAGCCCCCTCCCACCAGCGAGCCCGCCGAAGACGAACTGCCCGAGCAGATGCGGGTGCGCCGGGAGAAGCGCGACCGGATCCTCGCGGAGGGTATCGATCCCTACCCGGTCGAGGTCCCCCGGACGCACTCGCTCGCCGAGGTGCGGGCGGCGCACGAGGGACTGCCCGTCGACACCGCCACCGGCGAGACGGTCGGCGTCACCGGCCGGGTGATGTTCCTGCGCAACACGGGCAAGCTGTGCTTCGCCAGCCTCCGCGAGGGCGACGGCACCGAGCTGCAGGCCATGATCAGCCTGGCGAAGGTCGGCGAGGACGCGCTGGCGGCGTGGAAGTCCGACGTCGACCTCGGTGACCACGTGTTCGTGCAGGGCGAGGTCATCACGTCCAAGCGCGGCGAGCTGTCCGTGATGGCCGACGCCTGGCGCATCACGTCGAAGGCGCTGCGCCCGCTGCCGAACGCCTACAAGGACCTCGCCGAGGAAACGCGGATCCGGCAGCGCTACGTCGACCTCATCCTGCGCCCGCGCGCGCGGGACGTCGTGCGCACGCGCGCCGGCGTGGTCCGGTCGCTGCGGGAGTCGTTCCACCGCCGCGGGTTCACCGAGGTCGAGACGCCGATGCTGCAGACGCTGCACGGCGGCGCCGCGGCCCGCCCGTTCGTCACGCACTCGAACGCGTTCGACCTCGAGCTTTTCCTGCGGATCGCGCCGGAGCTCTACCTCAAGCGCTGCGTCGTCGGCGGCATCGAAAAGGTCTTCGAGATCAACCGCAACTTCCGGAACGAGGGCAGCGACTCGTCGCACTCGCCGGAGTTCGCGATGCTCGAGTACTACGAGGCCTACGCCACCTACGACACGAATGCGGTGATGACGCGGGAGCTGATCCAGGAGGCCGCGCAGGCGGTGCTGGACACCCAGGTCGTCACCCTGGCCGACGGTTCGGAGTACGACCTGTCCGGCGAATGGACCACCCTCGGAATGTACGAGTCGTTGTCCGATTCCCTCGGCGAAGAGGTGACACCGGAGACGCCCGCCGCCAAACTGCACGGATTCGCGCAGGCCAGGGGCCTGGAAGTGGATCCGAAGCTCGGGCACGGGAAGCTGGTGGAGGAACTGTGGGAACACCTCGTCGGCGATCACCTGCACGCCCCCACGTTTGTCCGTGATTTTCCGCTGGAGACGTCGCCATTGACGAGGCAGCACCGCTCGCGGGCCGGCGTGGCCGAGAAGTGGGACCTCTACGTGCGCGGATTCGAACTCGCCACCGGATACTCCGAGCTGGTCGATCCGGTCGTCGAACGGGAACGGCTCACCGAACAGTCGCTGCTGGCGGCGCAGGGCGATAGCGAAGCCATGCGGCTCGACGAGGATTTCCTGCGGGCCCTGGAGTACGGAATGCCGCCGAGCGGCGGCGTCGGAATGGGAGTCGACCGGCTCCTCATGGCGCTGACCGGTCTCGGTATCCGGGAGACGATCCTCTTCCCGCTCGTGCGTCCCGAATAACCCGGCCGTGTGGGATAGCCACCAGTTATGGCAATGAGATTTGCGCTGCTCTCCCGAAGCGGGTACTAATGTTCTAGACAAAGACTTCTGTCCCGGGGCTCGCCCCGTAACCAGATCATTGAGCAAGTCCCCGCAGGAGGAATCGGATGGCACAGAAGGTGCTCGTCTCGCTGGTCGACGACCTCGACGGCAGTGAGGCGGAAGAGACCGTCGAGTTCGGTTTGGACGGCGTCAGCTACCAGATCGACCTCTCTTCGGATAACGCCGAGGAGCTGCGGGACGCGCTCGCCCAGTATGTGGAGCACGCGCGGCGCGCGGGTGGCCGCAAGCGCGCTTCGGTGCGGCCGGTCACGGGCAAGGGCCCGGCCCGGCCCGCCGCCGTCGACCGGGAACAGAACCAGGCCATTCGGTCGTGGGCGCGCAAGAACGGTTACGCCGTTTCGGACCGGGGCCGGATCCCCTCCGAGGTCGTCGAGGCCTACCACAAGAAGAACTGAGGGTCCTTCAGCTGTCCGGGTGTCCGCAGGTCACCGGGACGACTGGGGAAACTCCTCGAAGCGGGGTTCCAGCCGAGGCCGCCGGGCGAATTCGCCCGGCGGCTTTGTTCATGTCCGGTCGCTGTCCGGTGTCCGTTCGGTGTCCACCCGGGCCATCCGGGCGTACTCGGCGGGCGGCTGACCCGTCACCGCGCGGAAATCGCGGATGAAGTGCGACTGGTCGCTATAGCCCAATCGAACCGCCAGACCGGCGTAATCCGGCGCTCCTTCCGCGGCGATCCGCCGCGCCGCGTCGTTGAGGCGGTATATCCGGATCGCCCACTTGGGTGTGCAGCCGACGTGTTCGGCGAACAACCGCTGCGCGGACCGGGTGGTTAGTCCAGTATCGGCGCAGAGTTGCGCCACCTGGGTAATTCCCGGATCGCGCGCGATTGATTCCACGGCCCCGGCGGCCTGCCGCGCGGCCGTCGACCGCTCCGCGGGATTTGCGATCAGCAAGTTGTCGACCGCGCGGACCATTTGCGCGTCATCGGCGGCGGTCCGCACCGATTCCGCGGCTTCGATCGCCTTCGGCCCGAAAACGTCCGCGAGCGGGACAGCGCGGTCGGCGATGTCACTCACCGGGCCATCGAGGAACGCGCGGAAGCACCCGGGCCGGAAACGCACGCCGAGGCCCTGGACGCGGCCTTCGAGGTGGTGGGAAAAAACGTCGTGGGCCGGGCCGTACACACCGGACGCCCCGGGGAAGAACGTCACGTGCACCGCGAGGTTCGGCAGGACGCGCTGTTCGTGGGGTGGCTTGCCGCGCCGGTCCCAGCGCAGTACCCAGTGGTAGTCGACGAATTCCGCCAGTTCGGGTGCGGGTGCGTGCCGGGTCAGCGTGAACATCGTGCGCGCGGTGGCCTCGGCCACGATGCCGCGCGGGATCCGGTGCTCGCCCACGCTGTCCACGGTAGCTGTCGCGTTCGTTCAAGACGGCTTCTTCGGCCGGAGGATTGGATCGCGGGATGACTGCCGAGCTCATCCGGCCCGCCGCGGCCGGGTTCCTCCGGGTCGCCCACGCCGTGGCCGACCTCACCGTCCCGACGCCGTGTGCCGGCTACGACGTCCGCGGGCTGCTCAACCACCTTCTCTACTGGGGCCCGTGGCTCGTCGCCGCGGGACGCCGCGAGGACCCGCCGTCGCCGTCCGCGGGCGAGGCGGAGGCGGCGCTCGTCACCGACGACTGGCGGGCGGCGCTGGAGAAGCAGACGGAGACGCTCGTGGACGTCTTCGGGACGCCGTCGGCGTGGACCGGCACGACGGCGCTGGGGACCGCGCGGCTGCCGGCGTCGGTGGTCGGCGACATGGTGCTGGGCGAGTTCGTCCTGCACGGCTGGGACCTGGCCCGGGCGAGCGGCCAGGAGCTCCGCTGCGCGCCAGGGGCGGCGACGGCGGTGTACGAGTCGGCGGTGGCCATGGGCGAGCAGGCGCGGTCGATGGGGGTATACGGGCCCGCGGTTCCGGTGGCACCGGACGCTCCGGTGCTCGAGCGGGCGCTGGGAGCCTCGGGGCGCGATCCGGCCTGGACGCGCTAGCTCACCGGGAACAGGTGCGGGGGCAGCCGTCGCACTCGGACTCGGCCGGGAGCAGGTACGAAAAGCAACAGCTCTCCCGCCGCCGCGTCCAGTCGCGGTCCACCAGGCGCAACGTCGAGGCCGACGTCAGCGGCGGGTACCGCGTGTCGAGGACCAGGGCCGCGTCGGCGACGCCCGCGCCCTCCGCTTCCGCCGTGCCGCCCGCCCGGCCCGCTCCCCACAGGGCGTTCTCCAGGGCGTCGGTCGCCGCGGCCCAGAGCGTGCGGCGGCCGAAGCGGCTGTGCGGCCCGTAGGCCTGGACGAACTGGGCCGCGTGTGCCGTGTAGCGGGCCCGGAGGACCGCCGCCAGGGCTCGCTCGTCGCGGACCACCGTCGCTCCCGGGGCGGCCGAGGCCGGGTCGGTCGGCAGGCAGCGGAAACCGTCGCCGAGCACCGCCAGGGCGTCCGGGTACGGCTGCCCGGCGCCGACGCGGAACGCCAGGTCCACGGGCCGGAGCGCGGGCACCCGCCGCTCGTGGTGCAGCAGCAGCGCGCCGACCTGGGCCGGGACGTGCAGGTACCACGCGATCAGGTAGGCGTCGGCGGTCCGGGGCGGCGCCTCGCCGTACTCGCGCCGCAACCACCCGGTCAGCCGTGTGCGCCACTCGTCGAAGAAGCCGGGTCCGGCCAGGGCCGTCGAGCAGCGGATCCAGCCCGCCGGGACGTCCCGCCGCAGGTGGAGCCGCCGCAGGGACGGCGCGAGGCCGTCTGTCTGGCGGGTGCTCGGCTGCGTCAACGACATCCTCCTTAGGTCTGCCTAACCTAACAGGATCCGCCGATCGGGTGGCTGTCACCCCGGTCACTCCCAGGTTGCGGACCTGTTCGCGGTGAGCGGACACCGCGCGGATGGCGGAATCCGGGTGGCCACTCGCACGTTGGGGTTGACGTAAAGGTGCAGGGCAACCTGATGATGGAAGCATCCGGAAGACCCCACGTCCGGGTGCGGGAAAGACCGCGAAGAGCCGTAGTGGTACGCCAGCGCGACCAGTTGGCTACTAGAGTGGTCTCACGGTGCTGAATCCATCGCGGTGAAAGCACGATGGACAACGGACCGCCGGCGCAGCAGTCGAGGGAGTGCACATGTTTGAGAGGTTCACCGACCGCGCGAGGCGGGTGGTTGTGCTGGCTCAAGAAGAGGCCAGGATGCTCAACCACAACTACATCGGCACCGAGCACATCCTCCTGGGTCTGATCCACGAGGGTGAGGGTGTCGCCGCCAAGGCGCTGGAGTCGCTGGGCATCGCCCTGGAGGGCGTGCGTCAGCAGGTCGAAGAGATCATCGGCCAGGGCCAGCAGGCGCCGAGCGGGCACATCCCGTTCACGCCGCGGGCGAAGAAGGTGCTGGAGCTGTCGCTGCGCGAAGCGCTGCAGCTCGGCCACAACTACATCGGCACCGAGCACATCCTGCTGGGCCTGATCCGCGAAGGCGAAGGCGTCGCCGCGCAGGTGCTGGTCAAGCTGGGTGCGGACCTCAACCGGGTCCGTCAGCAGGTGCTGCAGCTGCTCTCGGGCTACCAGGGCAAGGAGTCCACCGAAACCGGTTCCGGCGGCCGTGGTGAAGGCACCCCGTCGTCGTCGCTGGTGCTGGACCAGTTCGGCCGCAACATGACCGTGCTCGCCCGCGAGGGCAAGCTCGACCCGGTCATCGGGCGCGGCAAGGAGATCGAGCGGGTCATGCAGGTCCTGTCCCGCCGGACCAAGAACAACCCGGTGCTCATCGGCGAGCCCGGCGTCGGCAAGACCGCCGTCGTCGAGGGCCTCGCGCAGAGCATCGTCAAGGGCGAGGTGCCCGAGACGCTCAAGGACAAGCAGCTCTACACGCTGGACCTGGGCTCCCTGGTCGCCGGCTCCCGCTACCGCGGTGACTTCGAAGAGCGCCTGAAGAAGGTGCTCAAGGAGATCAAGACCCGCGGCGACATCATCCTGTTCATCGACGAGCTGCACACGCTGGTCGGGGCGGGTGCCGCCGAGGGCGCGATCGACGCGGCTTCGATCCTGAAGCCGATGCTCGCCCGCGGTGAGCTGCAGACGATCGGCGCGACCACGCTCGAGGAGTACCGCAAGTACATCGAGAAGGACGCCGCCCTCGAGCGCCGGTTCCAGCCGATCCAGGTCGGCGAGCCGTCGCTGGAGCACACGATCGAGATCCTCAAGGGCCTGCGCGACCGGTACGAGGCGCACCACCGCGTCTCGATCACCGACTCGGCGCTGGTCGCCGCCGCGACCCTGGCGGACCGGTACATCAACGACCGGTTCCTCCCGGACAAGGCGATCGACCTGATCGACGAGGCCGGCGCGCGGATGCGCATCCGCCGGATGACCGCGCCGCCGGACCTGCGCGAGTTCGACGAGAAGATCGCGAACGTCCGCCGCGACAAGGAGTCCGCGATCGACGCGCAGGACTTCGAGCGGGCCGCCCGCCTGCGTGACGAGGAGAAGACGCTCCTCGGCCAGAAGGGCGAGCGGGAGAAGCAGTGGAAGGACGGCGACCTCGACGTCGTCGCCGAGGTCGACGACGAGCAGATCGCGGAGGTGCTAGCCAACTGGACCGGCATCCCGGTGTTCAAGCTGACCGAGGAGGAGACCACCCGGCTGCTGCGCATGGAGGACGAGCTCCACAAGCGCATCATCGGCCAGGAGGACGCGGTCAGGGCCGTCTCGCAGGCGATCCGCCGTACGCGTGCCGGTCTGAAGGACCCGAAGCGCCCGTCGGGCTCGTTCATCTTCGCCGGCCCGTCCGGTGTCGGTAAGACCGAGCTCTCCAAGGCGCTGGCGGCGTTCCTGTTCGGCGAGGACGACGCGCTCATCCAGATCGACATGGGCGAGTTCCACGACCGCTACACCGCTTCGCGGCTCTTCGGTGCCCCTCCGGGCTACGTCGGCTACGAAGAGGGCGGCCAGCTGACGGAGAAGGTGCGTCGCAAGCCGTTCTCGGTGGTCCTGTTCGACGAGATCGAGAAGGCGCACCAGGAGATCTACAACACGCTCCTGCAGGTGCTGGAGGACGGCCGCCTGACCGACGGTCAGGGTCGCACGGTCGACTTCAAGAACACGGTCCTCATCTTCACGTCCAACCTGGGCACGTCGGACATCTCGAAGTCCGTCTCGCTCGGCTTCGCCGGAGGCAGCGACTCCAGCACGAAGTACGAGAAGATGAAGCAAAAGGTCAACGAGGAAATGAAGAAGCATTTCCGCCCGGAGTTCCTGAACCGGATCGATGACATCATCGTGTTCCACCAGTTGACCAAGGACCAGATCATCATGATGGTCGACCTGATGATCAACCGGGTGGAGAAGCAGCTCAAGGCCAAGGACATGGAGCTGGAGCTGACGTCGAAGGCGAAGGCCCTGCTGGCCAAGCGCGGCTTCGACCCGGTGCTGGGTGCGCGGCCGCTGCGCCGCACGATCCAGCGCGAGATCGAGGACCAGCTGTCGGAGAAGATCCTCTTCGGCGAGGTCGAGCCCGGCCAGATCATCCTGGTCGACGTCGAGGGCTGGAGCGGCAACCCCGAGGACAAGGACGACCAGGCCAAGTTCACCTTCCGCGGTGAGCGCCGGCCGTCCTCGATCCCGGACGCCCCGCCGGTCAGCATCGGCGCGGGCCACGAGGAGCAGGGCGGCGAAGCCGAGAGCGAGTGATCGGCTGAGTTGGTTCGCAGGAAGGGCGGTTCCCCTCGGGGAGCCGCCCTTCTCGCGTCTGGCGAGTTCCGCCCATAAGGCGTACATTATAGTCGTCGGATGGAGTGGGAGATCGAACTGCACGACGAGGTCGATCGGTGGTTCGGGGACCTGTGCCGGGACGACCCGATCTCGGCGGACCGGGTCGAAGAGGCGATCGACGTGCTCGCCCGTGAAGGACCTCGCCTCGGCCGCCCGTTGGTCGACCGGATCAAAGGCTCGAGCCTGCACAACTTGAAAGAGCTACGACCGGCATCCGCGGGGAGCAGCGAGATCAGGATCCTCTTCGCGTTCGACCCCGTCCGACGCGCGTTGCTCCTGGTCGCCGGCGACAAAGCCGGGAACTGGAAGAGCTGGTACGACCGGAACATCCCGATCGCGGAGCACCGGTTCCGCGAGCACCTGAGGCACGGAGAGGAGGGCTGAGATGAGCCGGACCTGGAAGGAAGTGAAGGCGGACAAGGCGGCCGTCGATCGGGAGGCGGGCCGGGACGTCGAAGCCGCTCGAACCGCCGCGCGCGAGGCCACTCAGGCCTACGTGCTCGGGTTTCGCCTGGCTCAGCTCCGCGAGGACGTCGGCATCAGCCAAACCGAGCTGGCGCGGCGGATGGGCGTCAGCCAGCCGCGGATCAGCCAGCTCGAGCAGGGTGATCCCGGGCAGATGGAGCTGGACACCCTCCGCCGCTACATCACGGCGCTCGGTGGACGGATGCGGGTGGTCGCCGATTTCGAGGACCACGATGTCACCGTTTCGGCCGCGGAGCGGGGTTCCGCCGACGCCTGCGCCTGACCGAGGGACGCCCCCGGACCCGTGAGACGATGCCCGCGGGCCTTGGGAGGGGAATCCGCGTGGACGTGCTGTCGATCGACTTCGGAACTTCCAGCACCGTCGGCGTCCTCTCCGCCTTCGGGCGCGGGCCGCGGGCCATCGAGGTCGATGGGTCCGTCACCATGTCCTCCGCCGTCTTCGTCAACGATGACGGCCTGCTCGTCGTCGGGCAGGATGCCGAACGGCGGGCGCGGCTCGATCCCGGCCGGTTCGAGCCCAACCCCAAGCGGCGCATCGACGAAGGCACCTTGCGGCTCGGCGACACCGCCGTGGACGTCACCGATGCCTTCGCCGCCGTCTTGCGCAGGATGGGTGAGGAAGCCGAACGGCAGCTCGGGCGACCGCCCGGGCAGACGCGGATCTCGCACCCCGCCGGCTGGGGCGGCACCCGGCAGGAAGCGATCCGCACCGCCGCCGCCAAGGCCGGGCTCACCGATGTCCGGCTGATTCCCGAGCCCGTCGCCGCGGCCGCGCACTACGCGAGCATCGGCCACCGCGACACCGGCCCGATCGGCATCTACGACCTCGGCGCCGGCACTTTCGACTGCGCCGTTGTCGGGGTGTCCCGGCAGGGCTTCGCCGTACTCGCCGAAGGTGGCCTGTCCGATCTCGGCAGCCTCGACATCGACCAGGCCCTGCTCGTCCACATCGGACGCTCGGTCTCGCACGCCGATCCCGCGCAGTGGCAACGGCTTCTCCGCCCGCAGTCCACCACCGACCGCCGCGCCCGGCGTGCGCTGCTGCAGGACGTCCGTGACGCCAAGGAAAGCCTCTCCCGCCACACGCAGACCCACGTGCCGATGCCCGAGCCGTTCGGTGACGTCCTGGTCAGCCGCGACGAGCTCGAAGCGCTCGTCCGGCCCAGCCTGCTGCGCAGCGCCGAGCTGCTCGCCGAGACGATCCACCGCGCCGGCCTGAACCCCGGGCAAC
This sequence comes from Amycolatopsis sp. NPDC051061, assembly GCF_040682935.1. Taxonomy (NCBI): domain Bacteria; kingdom Bacillati; phylum Actinomycetota; class Actinomycetes; order Pseudonocardiales; family Pseudonocardiaceae; genus Amycolatopsis; species Amycolatopsis sp. NPDC051061. The sequence continues at coordinate 306,925 of NZ_JBFBBZ010000002.1, read as the reverse complement.
TCGCCGGCGTCTACCTCGTCGGCGGCCCGAGCCGGATGCCGCTGCTGGCCACGCTGCTCGGGCGCCAGCTCGGCGTCACGCCGACCACGCAGGACCAGCCCGAGACGGCCGTCGCGTTCGGCCTTCACCACGTGCCGCTGGGCAACACCGCCGACCTCACCGTGCCCGCGTTCGCGCCGGTCCGCCCGCCCGTGACGCCGCCGCGGCCGCAGCCCTGGCAGCAACCGCAACCGCAACCGCAGCAACGGCCACCTCAGTACGCGCCGCCGCCGAAGCCGGAGAAGAACGCCAAGCCGTGGCTCATCGCGCTGGCGGTGCTCGTGGTCGTCGCGATCGTGGTGACCGTGCTCGTTCTCGTCACCTAGTGCGACTCGCGTACTTCACCGGCGAGCTCAAACCCGCCTGACGGCTCACCAGGCCTGGTCCATCCGCGGGCCCTGGCGGTAGAAGTCGTCGTCCGCCATCGGGCCGGGCGGCGGTGCGACGGCCGGGGCCTCGGCCGACCGGTCCTGCAGCACCGTGTCAGTCCGCTCTTCGCGCCGCGGAACAGACGGCCGAGGCGCCGGCTCGAACTGCTCCCGCCAGCGCAGCCGGTCCATCAGGTAACCGCCGCTGCCCAGGGGCGCCAGCAGCTGACTGGTCCGCTTCGCCGAGTCCCGCTGCGCTTCGACGTAGGTGCGAAGCACGGCGTCGGCGATCTCGTCCGGCGACATCCGCGAGACGGCGTCAGTGAGCCGAAGCTGGGTCAGTACGCCGTCGGTGTTGACCGATACCGAGACGGCGCTGTCGGCGGACGTCGCCGTCGCCGACAGTGCGGACAGCTCGCCTAGGAGGCTTTCGCGGTCCGGTTTCGCTGATCGGTCGGCCATCCGATCATGTAAACACCGTTCAGCCGCCCGTCAGGGTCTTTCACAAGGGGTGTGCCTCAGATCACGGCAGCGGTCAGTGTTCCGCGCCCGCGCTGACGGCCAGGTCTTCCGTGGTCCGCAGCGCCGTGTCCACCAGCACCTCCAGCGCGTCGGCGATGCGGTCCACCCCCAGCGACGGCGCGGCCTTGCCGGACGCCGCCACCTGCTCCGGGCTGAACGGCACGTGCACGAACCCGCCGCGCACGTCCGGCAGGGTCGAAAGCAAGTGCATCAACCCGTAGAAGACCTGGTTGCACACGTACGTCCCGGCGGTGTGGGACACCGAGGCCGGCACGCCCGCCGCGCGGATCTCCGCCACGCACGCCTTCACCGGCAACGTCGTGAAGTACGCCGCCGGGCCCTCGGGGACCACCGGGACGTCCACCGGCTGCTCGCCCGCGTTGTCGGGGATGCGCGCGTCGATCAGGTTGACCGCGACGCGCTCCGGCGTCACCTCGAGGCGGCCGCCCGCCTGGCCCACGCACACCACCAGCGACGGCCGGTGTTCCTGCACAGCAGCGAACAAAGCCGGCAGCGACGCGGCGAACTCGCACGGCAGCTCGACCGCGGCGACGTCGTCGCGGCGCGCGGCGAGTAGGGAAACCGCCTGCCACGACGGGTTCACCGACTCCCCGTCGAATGGCGCGAACCCCGTCATCAGCACCTTGGCCATCTGTCCTCCCCAATCGCCATGAAGGGCACCCTCGTGGACTTTAAAGCCATGAGGGTGCCCTTCACGAACTACGGGATCAGGCGGCGGGCTTCAGCCCACCCGGGAAGAGGTACTGGTCCGCGGGCTTGCCGGCGCCGTACACCCACGCGTCGAAGAACCCCTGGAGGTTCTGGTGCGCGATCTTCTCGGTGTACCGCTGGAAGTCCTGCATGCTCGCGTTCCCGTTCCGGTGCAGCGACGGCCAGGTCTTGAGCACCCGGTCGAACGCGGCCTGCCCGACGTAGTTGCGCAGCGCGTGCAGCATCATCGGGCCCTTCGAGTACACGTACGTGAACTCGTTGCCGGCGCCCATGTCGTACAGCTTGCCGTTCCAGAACGCCGTCGACGCCTTCTTGACGTCGTCCGCGTACTGCTTGTTCAGGTCGACGCCCTCCTTGGCCTCGTCCCAGAGCCACGTCGCGTACGACGCGAAGCACTCGTTCAGGCAGACGTCACGCCAATGCGACACGGCCACGGAGTCGCCGTACCACTGGTGGGCGTTCTCGTGGACGATCGTCGGCACCGTGCCGGCCCAGCCCGCGGAGTAGATCGGCCGGCTCATCGTCTCCAGCGAGAAGCCGATCTGCTCGTTGAGGAAGATGCCGCCCGCCGCGTCGATCGGGTACTTGCCGAACTTCGACTCGAGGAAGTCGAGGATCTCCGGCAGCCGCGCCTCGGCCTGCTTCGTCGAGTCGGGGACACCCGGGGCGAACGCGCTGACGATCGGCGTGCCGTCCTTGCGCTTCTGGCGGTCGAAGGTCCACTTGTCGATCGCGACCGTCGTCATGTACGGCACGATCGGCGTTTCCTCGGCCCAGACGTGCGTGGTGCCGCCCGGTGCCTTGAACGACGGCTTCTCGCGGCCGTTCGCGATCACCCCCCACTCGTCGGGCACGGTGATCGCGAGGTGGAACGTGGCCTTGTCGAGCGGGGTGTCGTTGACCGGGTACCAGGTGGTCGCCGACTTCGGCTCGCCGGCGACGAACGCGCCGCCGGCCTGGGCGTACTGCCAGCCGTTGTTGCCGAGCGACGGGTCCTCGATCGGCGCGGGCACGCCGTGGTAGTCGATCTTGACCTCGAAGTGCTCACCGCGCCGCAGCGACCGCGACGGCGTGACGACCAGCTCGTGGTCGCCGGTCCGGCTGAACTTCGCGCCGCGGCCGTCGACCTTCACCGAGTCGACGGTCAGGCCGCGGAAGTCGAGGTTGAACGAGCTGAGCGACTGCGTCGCCCGCGCGGAGATGTCCTGCGCACCCTTGAGCTGGTGCGAGGCGGGGTCGTAGCCGACCTTGAGGTCGTAGTCGGCGACGTCGTAGCCGCCGTTGCCGTCCTGCGGGTAGTAGCTGTCGCCGGCGCCGTCGCTGCCCGGCTTCGCGGCGCCCCAGTCGTTCCCGGCGGCCGCGACCCCGCTGCTCAAGCAGATGCCGGTGAGCAGCGCGGCGGCGAGCACCACCGGTTTCTGTCCCCTCATGAACGCTCCTGTCCGTCTGGGGTGGACGTGGAACCGCAACGTAGCGCCACGAACGTCCCGCCGGGCGGTATGACGTCGTATTTGTCCGGAAAATCAGCACTTACGTCGGTGCCGCTCCGGCCATCCGCCCCCGGCGCCCGGGCGCGGTCTGGAAAGCTGGACGCATGCGCGTTGCGCTGCTGGGCCCGCTGCGGGCGACCGACGACGAAGGCACGCCGATCGACATCGGCGGAGCCCGCCTCCGCATGCTCCTGGCGCGGCTCGCGCTGGACGCCGGGCGCGCGGTCCCGGCCGACGCGCTCGTCGACGGACTCTGGGGTGCCGAACCGCCCGCCGACGCCGCCAACGCCCTGCAGTCGCTGGTCTCGCGGCTGCGGAAGGCGTTGCCGGTGGCCGTCGAGTCGGGCCCCGGCGGCTACCGGCTCGCCGTGGCCCGCGAAGACGTCGACGCCGAGCGGTTCGAACGGCTCGCCGCCGACGGCCGCCGGGAACTCGCCGCGGGCCGGGACGCCCACGCGGCCGAGCTGCTGGCCGAAGCACTCGGGCTCTGGCAGGGCGGCGCGCTCGCCGACGTCCTCGACGCGCCGTTCGCGTCCGCGCCCGCCCGCCGCCTCGCCGACCTGCGGGCCGAGGCGGCCGAAGACCGGTTCGAAGCCCTGATCCGGCTGGGCGAGCACGCCGGCGTCCTCGCCGACCTGGCCGCCGCGGCCGACGCCGACCCGCTGCGCGAGCGGCTGGCCGGGCTGCGGATCCGCGCGCTCTGCGCGGCCGGGCGCCAGTCGGAGGCGCTGAGCGTGTACACCGGGATCCGCCGCACCCTGGCCGACCAGCTCGGCGTCGACCCGTCGGCCGAGCTGCAGGAGATCCACCTCGCGGCGCTGCGCGGCGAGTTCGCGCCGCCGGCACCGGTCACCGACCGGCTGCCGACCCGGCTGACCACGTTCATCGGCCGCGACGACGAGCTCAAGCTGCTGGCCGAGCTGCTCGGCGGCGCCCGGCTGGTCACCCTGGCCGGCCCGGGCGGGGCGGGCAAGACGCGGCTGGCCACCGAGGCGGCCTCGCGGCACCCGGCGCACGCACGCGGCCGGGTGTGGTTCGTGCCGCTGGCCGGCGTCCGCGATCCCGGCGATGTCGTCGGCGCGGTGGCCGGCGCGCTGGAGGTGCGCGACATCCGCAGCGCCGACACCGAGGTGCGGCGGCGGCCGGACCTGCTCGGCCAGGCCGCCGAGGTGCTGGCCGGCGGCGAAGCGCTGCTGGTGCTGGACAACTGCGAGCACGTCATCGACGCGGCCGCGACGCTGGCCGACGACCTGCTGAGCCGCGCGCCCGGGTTGCGGATCCTGGCGACCAGCCGCGAGCCGCTGGCCATCACCGGCGAGGCACTCTGCCCGCTCGGGCCGCTGCCCGTGCCGGCCGAACGCGCGGCGCCCGCCGAATCCGCCGAACTGGACTCGACGCGGTTGTTCCTCGACCGCGCGAGCGCGGTCAAGCCCGACTTCGTGCTCGACGAGTCCACTGTGGACGACGTCGGCCAGATCTGCCGCCGGCTCGACGGGATGCCACTCGCCCTGGAGCTGGCCGCCGCGCGGCTGCGGTCGATGACGCCGGCCCAGATCGCCGCCCGGCTCGACGACCGGTTCCGGCTCCTGACCTCGGGCAGCCGCACCGCGCTGCCGCGGCAGCGGACGCTGCGCGCGGTCGTCGAGTGGAGCTGGGACCTGCTCACCGAGCCGGAGCTGGTGCTCGCGCGACGGCTCGCGGTGTTCCCCAGCGGTGCGCCGATGGACGCCGTCGAGCGGGTCTGCGCGGACGAGTCGCTGTCCGCCGCCGACGTCCCGTACGTGCTCGGCACGCTCGTCGAGAAGTCGATTGTGGACACTGTGAACCGCGGCGGGGAGCCGCGGTACCGGATGCTCGAGACACTGCGGGCCTACGCCGGCGAGCGGCTCGCCGAGTCCGGCGAGCGGGACGCGTTCCAGCGCGCGATGGCGAACTACTACGTCGGCCTCGCCGAATGGGCGGAACCGTTGCTGCGCACCGGCGAGCAGCTGTCCGCGATCGACGTCTACGAAGCGGAGTCGGCCAACCTGACCGGCGCCCTGCGTACGGCCATCGAAATGTCCGATGTGGACACTTCGGTGCGGCTGCTCAACGGGATGTTCTGGTACTTCACCATCCTCGGGCAGGGCCAGCGGGCCGAGGAGCTCATCGACGCGGTGCTCGGCTTCGGTGACCGGCTGCCGCCTGACGTCAACGCCGCCTACCGCGCGATTTCGCGGCTGTTCCACCAGGTGCCGTCGCGGTTCCCGATGGACGGCGTCCGGGAGGTGGTCGACGAGTGCGTCCGTACCGGGGCGGTGGGGAAGTACCCGGGGTTGTCCGTGGCGCTGCCGATGCTGGCGTTCCTTGGCGGCGATCGCGAGCTCGCGATGCGCGAGGTGCACCGTGCGCAGGCCGACGACGACACCTGGACCCGCTCGGGCGGCTACTGGGTCGAAAGCTTCCTGCTCGACGACACCGGGGACGTCGAAGGCGCGGACCGGGCCCGGGACCTGGCGCACGCGGGCTTCCTCGAAGTCGGCGACCGCTGGGGCACGGCGATGACGTTGAGCTTCAAGGCGAACGCGCTGTCCCAGGCCGGCAAGGGCGAGAGCGCGATCGACGTCTACGAGCAGGGACTTGCGCTGTCGATGGAGCTGCGCTCGCCCGAGGACGTCGTCCAGCACTGGTGGCGCCTGGCCATCGAACGCGCCCGCCTCGGCGACCTCGAAGGCGCGTGGCGCGACCAGGAGGCCGCCGAGCGCTACGGGCGGGCGTTCGAGAACCCGCAACAGCGGGCGATCCTGATGTTCGGCCGGATCGAGCTGTGCCTGCGCAGCGGGCGGGTGGCCGACGCACGCGCGCAGCTGACCCAGCTCCGGTCCCTGACGTGGGAAGCCGCGTTCCCCGAGGGCATGGGCGAGGAGTGGGTGAGCGCGTTCGAGGCGCGGCTCGCGCTGGCCGAGCACCGGCCCGACGTGGCGGAGGCGCACGTGGTCAAGGCCATCGCCACGAGCCGGGATCGCGGTGACATGCCGGACCTCGCCGGCGCCGTCGAGCTGCTGGCGCTGGTCCGCGACCGGCAGGGCCGGCCGGAGGAGGCGGCCCGGACGCTGGGCGCGTCGGCCCTGATTCGCGGCCGGTTCGACCTCGGCAGCCCGGAGGTGCGCGAGCTGATCGCCCACCTGCGCGCGGAGCTTTCCGACGCGCGGTACGAAGAGCTGATCGCGGCGGTGCGCGCGATGTCCAAAGAGGACGCCATCGCCGAGCTGTACGCCGCGATAAGCTGAAGGGGACGCCCTCGCGGACGTCCCCTCCAGCTCCCCCTGGCGCGACTCACCCCCGTGCGTCGGCGCCTTTCAGACCCGCCGGCGGTAGGCCCAGGTGGCCAGCGGGAAGAACACGATCACCGCACCGGCCATCCAGGCCAGCGCCCCGGCCAGCGGCCCGGCGACGGCGCCGCCGTTCATCAGGCCGCGCAGCGCGTTCGCCATCAGGCTCACCGGGCTGATGTCCGCCCACGCCTTCAGCCAGCCCGGCATCGTGGCCGTGCTGACGAACACGTTGCTGCCGAACGTCAGCGGCATGATGAAGACGAACATCAGCGCCTGCGCCGACCCCGGCGACTTCATCACCATGCCGACGAACACCGAGCCCCAGCAGAAGCACAGGCCGAACGCCAGCGCCAGCAGGATCGCCACGGCGAACTCGCCGGGGCTGGTCGCGATCCGGTAGCCCATGATCGTCGCCACCACCATCAGCACGACCAAGCAGACGACGTACCGGACGACGTCGGCCAGCACCGCGCCGATCAGCGGAGCCGACCGGGCGATCGGCATGCTCCGGAACCGGTCGAACACGCCCTTGGTGATGTCGGTGTTGAGGTTCGTGCCGACCGTGAGGCACGCCTGCAGGATGTTCATCACGATGACGCCCGGCACGACCATCTGCAGGTACGCGTCGGTCGACCCGGACAGCGCGCCACCGAACAGGTAGACGAAGATGACCAGGAAGATGATCGGCATCAGCGTGACGTCGGCCAGCTGTTCCGGGTTCTTGCGGATCTTCAGGATGCCGCGCCAAGCCAGGGAAAGCGCGTGCTGGAGGCCCTTCGCAGGGCTGATGTGCCGCGGCGGGGCCGGGCGGTCGAGCGCCAGCGTCGTCATGCCAGGCTCCCTTCGAGGTCGCGGGTGGTGTCTTCGGTCGGCTCGTCGGCGGTGTGCCCGGTCAGGGCGAGGAACACCTCGTCGAGGCTGGGCAGCCGCAGCGCCAGCTCGTCCGCGGTGATCCCGGCTTCGTCCAGCTTGCGGACCAAAGTGGACAGCAGCACCGGGTCGTTGACCGGCGCGGTGAGCAGCCCGCTGGCGTCGTCCCGGGTCGGCTTGACGCCGGACAGGTCGCCGAGGATCCGGTTGACGGCGTCCATGTCGGACAGCTGGGTCGGCCGGACCTGCAGCGTCTGCCCGCCGACGCGGCGCTTGAGCTCGTCGGCGCGGCCGTCGGCGACGACCCGGCCGTGGTCGAACACGGTGATCTTGTCGGCCAGCTGGTCGGCCTCTTCGAGGTACTGCGTGGTCAGCAGCACCGTCGCGCCCTCGGCGACGAGGTTGCGGACGACGGCCCAGACTTCGTTGCGGGCGTGCGGGTCGAGCCCGGTGGTCGGCTCGTCGAGGTAGAGCACCTCGGGCCGGCCGACGAGGCTGGCGGCCAGGTCGATCCGCCGCCGCATGCCGCCCGAATACGTCCGGATCGGCCGCTTGGCCGCGGCGGTCAGCTCGAACCGCTCGATCAGCTCGACGGCCCGCGCCTTGGCCTGGGCGCGGGACAGGCCGTAGAGCCGGCCGATGAGCATGAGGTTCTCGATGCCGTTGAGGTCCTCGTCGACCGACGCGTACTGCCCGGTCAGCCCGATCAGGCTGCGGACCCGCACCGGGTCGGTGACGACGTCGAAGCCCCCGACCGTGGCTCTGCCGGAGTCGGGTTTCATCAGTGTCGCCAGGATGCGGATCGCGGTCGTCTTGCCCGCGCCGTTCGGCCCGAGCACCCCCACCACCTGGCCGTAGGGGACCTCGAGGTCCACCCCGTCGAGCGCCTTGGTGTCCCCGAAGTGTTTGACCAGGCCCTCGGCCTGGATCGCGTGCGACATGGGCGTTCCTCCTTCACTGTCGCTTTCTGAGGATGACTTTGGACGATGGCGCTGGCAGGCCGCGCACAGCGCGCTGGCAGGCGCTGGCAGCCGCTGGTGGAGATCTTGTGGAGGAGTTGTCGGCGCCCGGGCCCGGCGGCGGGCACCTCGGCATACTCGGCACATGACCGTTGCGGAAGAGACGCGCGTCCGGCGGAAGAACCCGCTGGTCACGGCCCTGCTGGTGGTGCCGCTGGTGCCGCTGGCGGCCCTGGTCGCGCTGCGCCTGATCGGCTACGACGGCGACTGGTACACCCTCGTCGCGTTGTCGCTGACGCCGTACGTGGCGGCCGCGGGCGTGGTGTTCGGCGGGCTGGCCCTGGCCCTGCGGCGCTGGTGGGCCGGCGGGATCGCGCTGGTGCTGGCGATCGTGCTGGCCGTCCTGGTGCTGCCGCGGCTGTCGGCGAGCGACCAACGCGACGTGCACGGCAAGACACTGCGCGTGCTCGCTTCCAACCTGCTCTACGGCCAAGCGGACCCGAAGGCCGTCGTCGACCTGGTGCGCGAGCAGCGGATCGACGTGCTGAACCTGGTCGAGCTGACGCCCCGCGCGGTGGACGGCCTGACCGCGGCCGGGCTGTTCCAGGCCCTGCCGTTCCGAGTGCTGCACCCGGCGCCCGGCGCGTTCGGCTCCGGGATCGTGTCGCGCTTCCCGCTGAAGGAGGTCAACCTGACGGGTGACTCGGCGGCCAAGCAGCCGGGCGCGCAGGCCGACCTCGGCGACGGCGTGGTGGCCGAGATCGTCGCCGTCCACCCGATCTCCCCGGACGTCGACACCCCGCAGTGGGAGCGCGAGATCAAGGACCTCTCCCGCGCGGCCGGCGAGCACGGCCTGCGCATCCTGGCGGGCGACTTCAACGCGACGCTGGACCACGCGGCGTTCCGGACGGTGTTGTCCCGCGGCTACAACGACGCGGCGGAAGAGCGCGGCGCGGGGTTGTCCCCGACGTGGCCGTCGTCGTCGCCGGTGGTGACGATCGACCACGTGGTGGTCGACAACCGGGCGGCGGTCGAGGACTACCGGGTGTTCGGCGTCGCGGGCAGCGATCATCGAGCGGTGTTCGCCGAAGTCCGGCTGCCTTAGCTCAGGAGGGCGGCCAACGTCTCGAGCGCGCCGGCCGCGATGGACACGCCCCGCCCGTGGCGGATCTCCGGTTCCCGCGGGTTGATCCGGATCAGCGCACCACTCGCCGCGCTCGCCAGCTCGGCGTAGCGGCGGACCGTCGGCACCGCCTGTCCGGCACCCAGCTCCACCACGACGAGGTCGCGAGCCGTCCGGCGCCACGCCGTCAGCTCGTCCAGCTGGGCCTGGCTGCGGTCCGGCACCCACGAGAAGTCCCCGAACATCAGGATGTTGGGCCGGGCCAAGCCACCGCAGCGAGGGCACGACGGCAGGGGCGGCACCGCGCGCATCGTTTCGGGGTCGATCGAAACGTCGACACCGGAAGCCGGCCAGATCTCGGAAGTGCAGCCGGCCAGGCACTGCAGGTGGTGGATGGATCCGTGCGCCTCGGCGACGTGCGAGAAGCCCGCCCGCTGGAACTGTCCGTCCACATTGGACGTGAACACGCGGGCGCCGCCGGGCAGGCGGGAGCCCAGTTCGAGCAGGAGCCGGAAACCCTCGTGCGGCACGGTCTTCCGGTACAGCGAAAGCCGGTGGCCGTAGAAACCCCAGGCCAGCTCGGGGTCGTCGGCGAAGTGGCGCGGATCGGCCAGCTCCTCGAACTGCAGCCCGAGCCGGGCGTACGGCGGGTACGCGCGCCAGAACCCTTCGCCGCCGCGGAAGTCCGGCAGCCCGGAGTCGACGCCCATCCCGGCGCCGGCGCAGATCAGCAGCGCGCCGGCGCCTTCCAGGAGTTGCTTGCCCCGTTCGAGAGCGTCACTCACCCGGCTGCGAACCGAGGACGACCTCGAACTCCAGCAGGTTCGCCCCGGTCGACACGGGCTTGGCGCGCTCGCCCGAGTGCGCCGCCGCGGCCGGGCCGCCTTTCGCCCACGCCTGGTACGCCTCCTCGGTCTCCCACTTCGTGTACACGAAGTAGCGCGTCTCGCCGGAAACCGGGCGCAGCAGCTCGAACCCGAGGAACCCGGGCTGCTGGTCGACGGCGTGCATCCGCGCCGCGAACCGCTTCTCCAGCTCGGGGCCGGCGCCTTCGGGGACCTCGATCGCGTTGATCTTCACGACACTCATGGCTCCCACCCTAGTTGGCTCCACGGTGTGACCCGTGCCACTGTTGATGCCATGGGGAGTACTGAGCGCGACCTCGCCACCGATATCGCCCGGATCGTCCGCGCCACCGCCGACGAGGTCGCGGGCGGGCAGGGCAATGAACTGATCGAGCGCGTGACCGGCCATTTGGGGGCACCGCTGCCGGAGGTGGTGGTCGTGACCCGCAACTGGCCGATGTGGGAGCACGCCAACATCCAGCGCGGCGTCGACGCCTACCTCGCCGAGCACGGCACGGCGGTGGGCTGGTTCGGCATCGCCGGCGGTCAGCGCACGCACGAGGACCTCATCGGGATGCTCGCCACCGCGCGCAGCAGGGGGATGTACGACCTCGGCTCCGTGGACTACACCACCACGGCGACCGGCCCGCACGACGCGACCGAAGCCGTCCAGCTGGGGCTGGTCGGCACGAGCGCGCCCGGCGGCGAGCCGGTGCTGCTCGCCATCCGCGGTGCGACCCCGCAGTGGGGGCTCGAGCAGTGCCGGCTGGAGGTCCTCGCGACGTCCCGGGCGACCGCCACCGAAGTGCGCAACCACGTCGAGCGGCTGATGGCCGAACACGACCTCCTGCGGGGGCAGGTGCTGGCCTTCGGCACCAGTGAGCACCGCGCCAACGAGCTGCTCACGTTCCTCCCGCGGCCGGCGCTGACCGGCGAGGAGGTCGTGCTGCCGGACGGCGTGCTCGACGCGATCGAGCGGCACACGGTCGGCATCGCGGAACACGGCGAGCGGTTGCTGGCCGCGGGGCAGCACCTCAAGCGCGGGCTGCTGCTGCACGGCCTGCCCGGCACCGGCAAGACGCACACGGTCCGCTACCTGATGGGCCGTCTGCCGGACACCACGGTGATCATTCTGACCGGCGCGGCGATGAAGTTCATCGGCAAGGCCGCGGAGCTGGCGCGGCGGCTGCAGCCGAGCGTGGTCGTGCTGGAGGACGTCGACCTGATCGCGCAGGACCGCAGCTACGGGCCGATGGTCCAGCCGCTGCTGTTCACCCTGCTCGACGCGATGGACGGCGTGGGCGGCGACGCCGACGTCACGTTCCTGCTCACCACCAACCGGGCCGGCGAGCTGGAGAAGGCCCTCGCGGACCGGCCGGGCCGCGTCGACCTCGCCGTCGAGATCCCGCTCCCGGACGCTGCCGGGCGCGAAGCACTCCTCCGCCTGTACGCGCGGGGTTTGACGCTGACGGCGGACCTCGGCCCGATCGTCGAGGCGACGAACGGGATGACGGCGTCGTTCGCGAAGGAGCTGCTGCGGCGGGCGTCGCTGCTGGCGCTGGCTTCCCGGCCGGAGGAGGACGTCGTGGTGGGCGACGAGGAGCTGACGACGGCGCTGCGGGAGATGCAGGAGGCGCGCAGTGCCTTGACGCGGTCGTTGCTGGGCAGCTCAGCTGCGCAGTGAGCCGGGGAAGAGATCGGCATCCGCCGGCAGCTTCGTCCCCCGGAACCACTCGTCGAAGAACGACCGCAGGTTCTGCCCGCTGACCTGCGAAGCCATCTTCTCGAAGTCGGCCCACGACGCGTTGCCGTGGCGGTAGCGGGACGGCCAGTCGTGCAGGAGCCGGGTGAACGCCGGCTCGCCGATCCGGCGGCGCAACGCGTGCAGCGCCAGGATTCCCTTGTTGTACACGCCCTCGAACTCGTGGCCCTGGCCCATGCCGACCAGCTTCTGCGCCCAGAAGTCCGTGCTGCCGCGGGTGATCTCGATCGCCGCGCGGTAACGGTCGTCCAGGCTCTGGCCCTCGCGCTCGGCCCACAGCCACTGCGCGTACGACGCGAAGCACTCGTTCAGGCAAATGTCGGACCAGTCGCGCAGCGACACCGAGTCGCCGAACCACTCGTGGGCGTTCTCGTGCACCAGCGTCGGCAGGTCGGCCCACTTCGCGTACGTCGGCCGGGTCTGCGTCTCCAGCGAGAAGTGGACGTCCTCGTTCAGGAAGATCCCGCCGGCCGCCGACTGCGGGTACGGCCCGAACTTGGCGCTCAGGAAGCCGAGCACCTCCGGCAGGCGGTCGCCGATCGCGCGGCGGTCTTCGGTGCCGGGCGCGTACGCCGTGACGACCGGCGTCCCGTCCGGCAAAGTCGACCTGTCGACACCGAACTTGCCGATCGCGATCGTCGTCAGGTAGCTCGCCACCGGGTTCGGCTCGGTCCACGTTCCCGGCGGACCCTCCCGGCCGTTCGAGATCACCGTCCACCCGGCCGGGACGTGCGCGGTGAGCGTGAAGGACGCCTTGTCGCGCGGAGTCTCGTTCACGGGGTACCAGAACGCCGCCGAGTGCGGCTCGCCGACCATGTACGCGCCGCCGTCGGCCGAGTGCTGCCAGCCGTTCTCGCTGCCGCCGTCGTGCGGGGTCTTCGCCGGGTCGCCGCCATAGCGGACGCGGGTGCGGAAAGTCGTCCCGGCGCGGATCGGCGCCGCCGGCGTGATGACGAGTTCGAACGCCTTCTCGCGGGTGAAGCGGGCCGGCTGCCCGTCGACCTCGACGCCGTGGACGTCGAGCCCGCGCAGGTCGAGGTCGAACCGGCTGAGGTCCTGGGTGGCCTTCGCGGTGACCGTCGTGTCGCCGTCGAGGTGGCCGCTCGGCGGGTCGTAGGTCGCGTCGACGTGGTAGTTCAGGGCGTCGTACCCGCCGTTGCCGTCGTCCGGGTAATACGGATCGCCGGCGCCGGACGCTCCCGGTGCCGGGTGCATCGGGGGCATCGGGGGCGCCGCTGTGACGGCGTCACCGCTGCAGGCCGCGGCGACGATCACCGCGGCGCAGACGGCGAGGGCGGTCGGTCGGCGGCGCATGGGAACCACCTTAGGTGATGGATTGCGATCACTCGATCACGTTCCGCACCTGCGGGTTTGTGGTTAGGTGGCCGCGTGCTCTGTTTCGGCGGCACCGGCGTGCCGATCGTTCTGCTCCACGGCCTGATGGGCCGCGCGCGGACGTGGTGGCGCGTCGCGGAGTGGCTCCGGCCCTACGGCGCGGTGTACGGCCTCGATGCCCGCGGCCACGGCAGCGCGCCGCGCGTCGGGCCCTGGACGACCGAGCGGTTCACCGAGGACGTCGCCGCCGCGCTGCGGGCCCTGGACGCCGGCCCGGCCGTCCTCGTCGGGCACTCGATGGGCGGCCTGCACGCGTGGACGACCGCCGCGCGCTACCCGGAGCTGGTGCGCGCGGTCGTGTCCGAGGACTTCGCGCCGGACCAGCGCGGCCGGACCGTCGAGACGTGGCGCGGGTACTTCGAGAGCTGGCCGGTGCCGTTCAAGTCGCTGGACCACGTCCGCGAGTTCTTCGGCGACGCGGGCGAGTACTTCGCCGACTGCGTCGAAGAGCGTTCCGACGGGTTTCACCTCGTGGCCGACCTCGAGGACCTGTACGTCATCGCCGCCGAGTGGGGTCGCCGGGACTACTGGGACGTCGTCGACGCGATCCGCTGCCCGCTGCTGCTGGTCGAGGGCGAGCACACGGCCATGCCGGCGGGCCAGCAAGCCGAAGTCGCCGCCCGGGTGCCGGGCGCGAAACACCTGGTGGTGCCGGGTTCGGCCCACTTGCCCCACGACGAAGCCCCGGAGACCTACCGAGGCGCGGTCGAGGCGTTCCTCAGCCAGGTGCTGGCCCGGTAGCGCTACGCGGTTCAAGCGCGGGTCAGGTCGGCCCGCCAAGCCGCGGTGGAGCGGTCGGCCGGCACGATCAGCGGCCAGACGTCCGCGCCGAGGAAGCCGGTCTCGTCCGTCACCTTCGTCGCGGTGCACGTGTGGCGCGGTAACCCGGCCTGAACGGACAAAGCGGCCACGGCGTCCTTTGTGGACTTACCGAAGACGCCGTCGGTCGGCACGCCGAACCCGGACGAGCGCAGGAACTGCTGCGCCAGCCGCACCTGGCGACCCGTGTCGCCCGGCTTCAGCAGCGGCCACTCGGCCTCGGACCGCGCCACCGCGACGCCGAGGACGCGGCCCACCGCCGTCCGCAGCTCCGGCAGCCGGTTGTAGAGCACCTGGCCGGGGCACTCGGTCGAGTTGAAGTCGCGGTGGCCCTTGATGAATTCGGGCGCGATGCCGTACTGGTGCGCGATGTAGGCAACCAGGTTCACCAGTGAGTTCCACAGCGCCTGCGGCACGTCGACCGTGCTGTACAGGCCCTCGTTCTCGATGCCGATGACCTCGCTGTTGTGGTTGCCGACGTTCGCGCCCTGCACGTGCTGGGTGCCGCCGCGCAGGATCTCCAGGCTGCGGTGCCTGCCTTCGGTGACGAACCCGCCGCGGCTGTTCGTGAACTGCTGCCCGCTGTCGATCCAGCCGTTCTTGTCCATGTGCAGGTCCTGGATGAACTTCGCGACGTAGAACGCGCGCGCCAGGGAGAAGTCGTTGTTCATCGGCGGATCGACGGCATGGTGCACGACGATGTAGGTCGGTTTGTGGTTCTCCACGACGATCGGGCCGGTCGCGGCCCGGGCCCCCCACTCGGAGGTGGGGTGGATCGTCGGCGTCGGCACGGCCGCGGCGGCCGTCCCCGTGGTCGTCATCCCCAGTGCGCCGGCCGCGGTCGCGGTCATCCCCGCCTTGAGCAGGGTCCGGCGGTCTACGTGGACCATGCGGAAAAGGTAGCCCCGGACCGCGCCGATGACAACTATTGACCAACTTTGGTCGTAGCGCGTCAGTGTTCGCCCGGCAGTGCGAAGAGCCCACCGCCGGTCTGCTCCAGCAGGCCGTCGGCGAGCAGGGAGTCCAGGCAGCGGTCGCGCTGGCCGCCGTCGTGCCAGACGAGGTCGAGCCGGGCCTTTTCCACCGGGCCTTCGGAACCGCGCAGGACGTCCAGCAGCAGCCCGCGGACCTGCCGGTCGGTGCCGGCGAACTTCTGCACCGGCTTGGCCGGGCCCGCGTACTCGGGGCGGCCGGCGAGTTGCCACGCACATGCGTCGTAGACCGGGCAGTCCGCGCACCGCGGGCTCCGTGCGGTGCAGATCAGCGCGCCGAGTTCCATGATCGCCGCGGAAAAGCGCGCGGCCGGCGCGTCGTCAGCCGGCAGGAGCGCTTCGACGTCGTTCATGTCCCGCGTGTTCGACGCGGGCCCGGCGTCCCCGGCCCCGTGCACGGCCCGCGCGACGACGCGCCGCACGTTCGTGTCGACCACGGGCGCCCGCCGCCCGTAGGCGAACGCGGCGACGGCGCGCGCGGTGTAGGCGCCGATCCCGGGCAGCGCGAGCAGGGTGTCCACATCGGACGGAACGACGTCCCCGTGGTCGCGCGCGATCACCCCGGCCGCTTCGTGGAGCCGCAATGCGCGCCGCGGGTAGCCGAGCTTGCCCCAGGCCCGCACGACGTCACCCTGCGTCGACGCGGCCAGCGCGGACGGCACCGGCCAGCGCGCCATCCACTCGTGCCAGATCGGCTGGACGCGCGCGACCGGCGTCTGCTGCAGCATGATTTCGCTGACGAGCACGCCCCACGCCGAGCAGTCCGGCTCGCGCCAGGGCAGCTCCCGGCCGTGCGTGGAGAACCAGTCGAGCAGTACGTCAGCGTCCACAGCCACGCCGCTGAGGTTAACCCCAGGCGGTCAGGCGGCTTTCAGCCCGGGGAGCCCGTCTGCTCGGCGCGGGCCGGATCTGGCGCAACGGGGGCATACCGACCTGAGTCCGGCAGCCCCCGCCGGGATCCGCCCTACTCGACCTCGGAGAGCTTCCCGGTCTTCACGTCGTAGACGAATCCGCGGACGTTGTCCGTGTGCGGCAGGTACGCGCTGCGCCGCACCCGCTCCACCGACGTCCGGACGCTGTTCTCGACGTTGCGGAACGCCTCGACCGCCCACGTCGGCCGCAGACCGGTGGCTTCCTCGAGCTCGTCCTTGAAGTCGTCCTCGGTGACCGTCGAGAGGCCGCACTCGGTGTGCTGGACGATCAGCACCTCGCGCGTGCCCAGCTTGCGCTGCGAAAGGGCCAGCGACCGGATCATGTCGTCGGTCACCACGCCGCCCGCGTTGCGCAGGACGTGCGACTCACCTTGGAGCAGACCGAACAGCTCGAACACCCGGATCCGGGCGTCCATGCAGGTCAGGATGGCGACGTGCAGTGACGGCTTCGCCGACGAGCGGTCGCCCGGCGTCACTTCGCCGAGTTCCTGGTTGCGTTTGAGCAGAACGTCGATCGAGGTCATCGGTCACCTTCCGGCCAGTGGCCCCGCGGCGCGGGCGTACCACTCCATTTGACCTGGTGAGTACCCCGTCGGGCAATGCACTACGAGCTATGTCACGGGCCCCTGGAAATCAGCCGCCGAACCAGGGCTCCTCGACGGTGCGCGGCGGCGCCGACGTGCGCCCGACGCGCAGCTCGGTCGGCAGCGTGATCACCTTCGGCGCGCTCCGCTCGGCCGAACCGAGCAGCAGCCGGCCGGCCATCTTGCCCTTCTCCAGCACCGGCTGATGGACCGTGGTGAGCCCGATCCGCTCGGCCTCGGCGATGCCGTCGAAGCCGGTGACGGTCAGGTCCTGTGGCACCCGCAGCCCGCGCCGCTCGGCCTCGGCCATGGCGCCGAGCGCGAGGATGTCCGAGGTGCAGATCACGGCCGTGATCTGCGGGTACGCGTCCAGGAGCTGCCGGGCCGCGGACGCGCCGTCGTCCACTGTGTGGTCGAAGCGCTCGATCACGGGGACGCCGGCCCAGTCGACGCCGGCCGCCGAGAACGCCACGGCGAGAGCCTCGAGCCGGGTGCGCTGGACGTGGAAGTGTGCGCCGCTCTGGCGCGCCGGGGAGACGAAGTCGTCGTTGCGCTCGCGGGCCAGCCGCATGCAGATGACGCCGACCTGCCGGTGGCCGAGGCCGACCAGGTGCCCGGCGATCTTGCCGACGGCGGCGGCGTCGTCCGGGCCGACGCGGTCGATCCCCTCGATGCTCGGCTGGTCGATGATCACCGTCGGCACCGGCCGCTCCAGC
The DNA here is from genome assembly GCF_040682935.1 of Amycolatopsis sp. NPDC051061. Lineage (NCBI taxonomy): Bacteria > Bacillati > Actinomycetota > Actinomycetes > Pseudonocardiales > Pseudonocardiaceae > Amycolatopsis > Amycolatopsis sp. NPDC051061. The sequence continues at coordinate 289,463 of NZ_JBFBBZ010000002.1, read as the reverse complement.
ACGGCGGCCAGGTGCGGGTCGTCGTCCGGCACGGAGTAGACGACGAAGCCGTCGACGCCCGCGCGGTGCACCGCGGCGACGTCCTCCCGGCCCGGGCTGGCCGGCACCAGGTGGAGGCCGACGCTGGCGTCTTCGCAGGCCAGGGCCAGTCCTTCGAGGACGCCGACGGCGGCGGGGTCGCGGAAGGCGTAGGAGAGGTTCTCGGTGAGCAGCAGCCCGACGGCGCCGGCTCGCCGGGTGCGCAGGGAGCGGGCGACGGGGTCCGGGCCGGGGTAACCGAGGCGCCGCGCGGTCTCGAGGACGCGGCGGCGGAGTTCCGGGGACAGCTGGTCCGGCCGGTTGTAGGCGTTGGACACCGTGGTCCTGGACACACCGAGCTCCGCCGCGAGCGACGCCAGCGTCGCCTGCCTCCGGGTGCGAATAGGACGTCCCATCAGCAAACCGTAACGGTTCAGATCGAATTCATGAAGAGACACCCCGCGTGGTCGATGTCTCGATCCGCATGCGCGAAGACGCATACACCAAACCGTGATCGGATGGCCAGGAAGTCATCCGGATGGGGTAAGGTGAATCTGACAACGGTTTCCATTAGCGTCTCCAGGAGTTCTCGAATGAGTTTCCGCCGCACCAGGAGCGTGCTCGCCGCCGCTTCGGCCCTGTCCTTCTTCGCTCTGGCCGCGTGCTCCGGCGGAACTTCGGGATCCGACGGCGGAGCGCAGTCCGGCGGGTCCGGCAAGATCGACGTCGTGGCTTCGACGGACGTCTGGGGCAGCGTCGTGAGCGCCGTCGGCGGCGACAAGGTCGAGGTCAAGTCGATCATCCACGACCCGTCGGCCGACCCGCACTCGTACGAGACGACGGCTGATGACGCGCTGGCGGCGAAGGACGCGAAGCTGCTGCTGTCCAACGGCGGCGGCTACGACGAGTTCTTCGACAAGCTCACCGCGCAGGCAGGCGACGCGAAGAAGCTCGTCGCCTACGACATCGCCGCGACCGGGGACGAGAACGAGCACGTCTGGTACGACCTGCCGGGCGTCGGCAAGGTCGCCGACCAGGTCGCGGCGCAGCTCGGGGAGCTCGAGCCCGCGTCGAAGCAGGCGTTCACCGACAACGCGACGGCGTTCAAGGCGAAGGTCGACGCGCTGGAGAAGCGGCTCGGCGAGCTGGGTGCGAGCCACCCGGGTACGAAGGTCGTCGTCACCGAGCCGGTGGCGCACTACCTGCTCGAGAGCGCGAAGCTGACGGACGCGACGCCGAAGGCCTTTTCGGACGCCGTGGAGAACGACACGGACGTCCCGGCCGGCGCCGTGAACGAATACAAGCAGCTCATCGCCACCAAGCAGGTCAAGGCGCTGATCAACAACGCGCAGACGGTCACGCCGCTGACCCAGGACGTCGTCGGCCAGGCGAAGGCCGCCGGGATCGGCGTCGTCGACGTGACCGAGACGCTGCCGCAGGGTGTGACCGACTACATTGGCTGGATGACCGGGGAAGTAGACGCGCTGGCAGGAGCGTTGAAGTAGCCATGCCTCCTCTCTCCGTCTCCGACGACGTGCGCCCCGCGGTCCGGGTCCGTGGAGCTGGGCTCGCGTTCGGTCCCCGGACCCTGTGGTCGGGGCTGGACCTCGTCGTCGAGCCGGGCGAGTTCCTCGCCGTGCTCGGCCCGAACGGCTCCGGCAAGAGCAGCCTGCTGAAGGCGCTGCTCGGCATGCAGGGCCTGTCGGCGGGCGCGGTCGAGATCGCCGGCGGCCGCCCGGGCGGCGCGAACCGCAAGGTCGGCTACATCCCGCAGCAGCGCGCGATCGACGAGTCGCTGACGCTGCGGGGTGTCGACCTGGTCGGGCTGGGCCTCGACGGCCACCGCTGGGGCACGGGCCTGTTCGGCATGGCGGCCCGGCGTCGCCGGGTTTCCGAAGCCATCGAAGCGGTGGGGGCGACTCGGTACGCGAAGCAGCCCGTCGGGCGCCTGTCCGGCGGCGAGCAGCAGCGGCTGCGGGTGGCGCAGGCCCTGGTCGGCGACCCCGAGGTGCTGCTCTGCGACGAGCCGCTGCTGTCCCTGGACCTGGCGCACCAGCGCGCGATCAGCGAGCTGATCGACGCCCGGCGGCGCACGGCCGGCACCGCGGTGCTGTTCGTGACGCACGAGATCAACCCGGTGCTGCCCTTCGTCGACCGGGTGTTGTACCTGGTCAACGGCTCGTTCCGGATCGGCAAGCCGGACGAGGTCATGACCACCGACACGCTGTCGGAGCTGTACGGCACCCGCGTCGAGGTGCTGAAGGTGGGCGGGCAGATCCACATCGCGGGCGCGCAGAGCGCGTTGTGCGAGGAGGAGCCGCACCACCACGAACACGACGTCGAAGAGCAAGTGGGCTGAGTCTTGGATCTGTTCGACTTCGGCAAGACCTGGGAGCTGATCACCGAGCTCGACGGCGTCCGGACGGCGCTGCTCGCGGCGGCGATCCTCGGCCTGGTGGCGGGGGTGCTGGGCCCGCTGATCGTGATGCGGCGGATGTCGTTCGCGGTGCACGGGACGTCGGAGCTGGCGTTCACCGGCGGCGCGGCGGCCCTGCTGCTGGGGATCGGCGTCGAGTACGGCGCGCTGGTCGGTGCGGTGGTGGCGGCGCTGCTGCTGGGCATCCTGGGCGCGCGGGACGCCGACCGCGACGCCGTGATCGGCGTGATCCTGTCATTCGGCCTCGGCATGGGCGTGCTGTTCCTGTCGTTCTACAAAGGACGGTCCGGGAACAAGTTCGGGATCCTCACCGGCCAGATCATCACGATCGATTCGACGAACCTGACGTTGTTCGTGGTGTCGTCGGTGGTGGTGCTGGCGGTGCTGGCGCTGGTGTACCGGCCGCTGCTGTTCGCTTCGGTGGACCGGAACGTGGCCGTGGCGCGCGGGGTCCCGGTGAAGACGCTGACAGTGGTGTTCGCGCTGCTGGTCGGCGTCTCGACGGCGTTGAGCGTGAAGGTGGTCGGGTCGCTGCTGGTGGTCGCCTTGATGGTGACGCCCGCGGCCGCTGCGGCCCGCGTGACGGCGTCACCGTGGAAGGCCACGGTGCTTTCGATCGTGTTCGCCGAGGTGTCGGCCCTGGGCGGGATCGTGCTGTCGCTGGCACCGGGGCTGCCGGTGAGCGCGTTCGTGACGGCGATTTCGTTCCTGATCTACGTGGTGTGCCGGGTGATCGCCTGGCGGCGCGACCGCCGGACCCGGGTCCGCGCGGTGGAACCGGCCCCGAACCTGATCGCGGCGGCCTAGCCCCAAGCGCCCCAATGTGGCCTTGGTTGCGTTCAACGCACCGAAGGGGCCCTTGGTTGCGTTGAACGCACCGAAGGCCACATTGGGGCGCTGCTAACCCAGCATCAGCAGGACTTGTAGTTCGCCCACCACGAACCCGATCACCCCGCCGACGGCGATCAGCTTCCACTCGTCCTGCCGGAACGCCGGCCGCAGCAGCCCCTCGAACTCCAGCGGCGTCAAGGCCAGCATCCGCTGTTCGATCATCTTCGCGACGTCCATCGCCTCGGTCAGGTACCCCTCGGCGTACCGGGCCGTGTCGGGCAGCTGCTCCAGCGCCTTGCGGGCCGCCGCGTGCTTCATCTCCCGCAGCCGCGTGCCGCCCACCGTCCAGGCCAGGGGCATCTGCGCGTCGACCGTTTCCGAGACGAGGTTCTCCACCAGCGCCGCGAGCCGGTCGGCCCGCGGGCCGCGCAGGACCGCGTCGAGCAGGTTCTGGACGGTCAGGACCTCGGTCGCGATCAGCTCGCCGTACTGCCGCGCCACCTCCGCGCGCCGCCGCTGGAACTTGCCCTGGAAGATCACCCGGCCCAGGCGGACCGGCTCGCGCGGGACGAAGATCAGCTTGATCGCCAGCCAGTCCGTGCACAGCCCGATCACGCCGCCGAAGGCCGGGAGCACCCACGGCTCCCGCGTGAACGCCCACACGATCGTCTGCACCAACCCCAGCCCGAAGCCGAAGTAGATGCCCATCCGGGCGATGAACGCCATCTCCGGGCGGGACGTCTCGCGGATCAGCCGCACCAGCAGCGCCTTGTCCCGCGTCAGCCGCTGGACCGTCATGTGCTGGACGTCGAGGACCTCGTCGAGGTTCTCGCGGACGTCGTCGAGGAACTCCCGGACCAGCCGCGGCGCCGACGCCTGGACCTGCTTGATCAGCATTTCCTGGGCCAGCGTCGGCATGACCTCCCACAGCCGCGGGTGGTGCTCGGCGAGCACCTCGCGCGCGGTGTGGTCGACCGCGCGCAGCAGCGGCTGCTCCAGCTCGCTCGTGATGATCACCGGGTCGATCCGGCCGAAGACCTCGCGCAGGTCGAGCAGGTTCGCCGTCAGCAGCTCGGTCGCCACCGCCGCCATCCGCCCGCCGTGCTTCGGGACGACGCCCTGCCAGCCGAGCAGCGGCGGGATCCCGATGAAGTCCAGCGGCCGGAACATCATTTCGATGGCGACGCGCTTGGTGACGTACCCGATCAGCGCCGCGATGAACGGCATCGCCGCGTAGAGCGGCCAGTGCAGCGCGAGGTCGTCCAGGACAGCGTCCATCCAGACCTCCCTCGCACACCCGAGAGCGAAACCGTACCGGCTACCCGAGCAGGGCGAGCACCTGCAGTTCTCCGACGAGCCCGCCGATCACCGCGCCGACCGCGATGAGCTTCCACTCGTCCTGCCGGAACGCCGGGCGCAGCAGCTGCTCGAACTCCAGCGCGCTCAGCTTCTTCATCCGGTCGACGATCGTGTTCCGCACGTCGAGGGCATTGATCGCGTAGTTCTCGGCGTACCGGATCGTCTCCGGGACGCGCTCCGCGGCCTTCGCGGCCGCCGTCTGCTTCATCTCCTGGAACTTCTTCGTCCCGACGGCGATGGCGACGAACGGCTTGACGACACTCGCCTGCGCGTCGATCGTCTTCTGCACCTCACGGGTGATCATCGCGAAGAGCCGGTCGGACTTCGGCCCGCGCAGCACGGCTTCGAGGAGGTTCGGGATGGTGATGATCTCGCGCGCGATCATGTCGCCGTAGTCGGCGGCGACCTGGTCGCGGCGCTTCTGGAAGATGCCCTGCCAGGTGTAGACGCCGAAGAACCGGCGCGGCTCGCGCGGCAGGAAGATCATCTTCAGGGCGAGCCAGTCGGTGAACCAGCCGATGAGGAGGCCGAACAGCGGCAGCACGACCGGCGACTTCGTCAGCGCCCACACCACCAGCTGCACGCAGCCGAGGACGAACCCGAACCCGATCCCCGAGCGGGCGATGAACCGCATCTCGGGCCGGGAGATGTCGCGGATCAGCCGGTTGAGCAGCGCCTTGTCGCGGACCAGGTTCGTCACGACCATGTGCTGGAGGTCGAGGACGTCGTCGATGTTGGCGGCGATCTCCCGCATGATCTTGGTGATCGCCTTCGGCGCCTCGGCCTGCACGCGCTTGAGCAGCAGCTGCTGGGCGCCGTTCGGCAGGACCTCCCACAGCCGCGGCTGGTAGGTCTCCATCACCTCGCGGGTGACGTCCTCGACGACCCGCAGCAGCGGCTGCTCGATCTCCTTCGCGACCTGCTCGGGGTCTAGCCGGGAGAAGATCTCTTTGGGGTCGACGAGGTTGGTCGTCAGCATCTCGGTGGCCGTCGCCGCCATGCGCTCCGCGTTCGCCGGCAGCACGCCCTGCCAGCCGGGGAACGGCTTGATCCCGGTGAACTCGAGGGGCCGGAACATCATTTCGATGGCAACGCGCTTGGTGACGTAGCCGATCAGCGCCGCGATGAACGGCATGGTGACGTACACCTGCCAGTGCGTGCCGAAGTCCACTCGCGCACGCTATCGGCCCGTGATCAGTGCAGCAGGAGGAGCACCTGGAGTTCACCCACCAGCCCGCCGATGACCGCGCCGACGGCGATGAGCTTCCATTCGTCCTGCTTGAAGGCCGGACGCAGGATGCCTTCGAACTCGAGCGGCGTCAGCTGCTGCATCTTTTCGACGATCGTGTTGCGGACGTCGAGCGCGCCGGTGGCGTAGCTCTCGACGTGTTTCACCGTTTCGGGGAGGTATTCGATCGCCTTGGCGGCTGCCGCGCGCTTCATCTCCTGGTACTGCTTGCCGCCCATGGTCAGCGCCACGAGCGGTTTGGCGATGCTGGTCTGCGCGTCGATCGTCCGCTGCACCTCACGGGTGACCAGCGCGAACAGCTTGTCCGCGCGCGGCCCGGTGAGCACGGCCTCCATGACGTTCCGCACGGTGAGCACCTCGTCGGCGATCAGCGCGCCGTAGTCGGCGGCGACCTCCTGACGTCGTTTCTGGAACATCCCCTGCCAGCGGAAGAAGCCGAACCCGCGGGGCTCGCGCGGGTAGAAGATCATCTTCAGGGCGAGCCAGTCCGTGACGAAGCCCGTGACGAAACCGAAGATCGGCATGATCAGCGGTTGTTTCGTCAGCGCCCAGGCGACGAACTGGACGAGCCCGATCACGAACCCGAACCAGATGCCCGACCGCGCGATGAACTTGAACTCGGGCGTGGCCACCTCGCGGATCAGCCGGCACGTCAGCGACTTGTCGCGGACCATGGCGCCGATGAGCATGTCGTTGACGTCGAGGACGTCGTCGATGTTGGTCGAGACCTCCCGCAGCAGCCGCTTGACGACCTCGGGGGCCTGCGCGCGGACCTGGTCGACGAGCAACTGCTGCGCCCGCGCCGGCAGCAGCTCCCACAGGCGCGGCTGGTAGGTCTCCATGACCTCGCGCGTGACCTCTTCGACGGCCTTGAGCAGGGGCGCTTCGAGCTCTTTGACCATTTCCTCCGGATCGAGCCGGGCGAAGATCTCCTGCGGGTCGACGAGGTGGCGGGTCAGCAGATCGACGGCGGTGGTGGCCATCCGCCGCGAGTTCGCCGGGATGACGCCCTGCCAGCCGAGGAACGGCCTGATCCCGGTGAACTCCAGGGGCCGGAACATCATTTCGATGGCGACGCGCTTGGTGACGTAGCCGATCAGGGCGGCGATGAGCGGCATGGTGGCGTAGACGTGCCAGTGCGCGCCGATGTCCGCGAGGACGGCCGGTACGTCCACTTTGAACTCCTCGCGTCAACCGCTGGTCAACCGAGGTCAGAATGCCATGCGTTACGGGGGGTTCCCGAATTCGTGATGCATCCGTTTGGCGGTACTTGCGCACGGACCCTGGCTCATTAAGGTGGCCCGATGGTCGCGCCCCAGAAGCCCCAGCCTGCCCCGAAGACCGCCCAGTTCGCCGTGGGTGTCCGCGGCTACAACCAGCGTCAGGTCGACGAACGCCTCGCCGAGCTGAGCAAGGACCTGCGCGAGACGTCTCGCAGCCGCGACGAAGCCGCCGCGACGTCGTCGGACCTCTCGAAGGCCCTCGCGTACGCGCAGAAGGAGCTGGCCGAGACAAAGGCCGCCCTGGCCAGGATGAGCTCGAGCCCGTCGGGCGCCGGTGCGATGGCCGAGCGCGTCCGGATGATGATGCAGCTGGCCGAGGAGGAGATCGCGGACCTCCGCTCGGCGGCGGAGGCGGACGCGGCTTCGACCCGCGAGCAGGCCGACAAGTACGCGCACGAGACCCGCCGCACGGCCGACAAGCTGGCGAAGGACGCGGAGGATGAGCGCGCGCGTCTGCGGTCGGAGGCGAAGGGCGAGATCGAGAAGCTGAACGCGGCGGCGGGCGCGAAGAGGGTCGAGCTGGCGGCGGCGGCCGAGCGCTCCCGCAAGGAAGCGGACGCGAAGGCCGAGGCCGCGGCGGCGGAGGCTCGCGCGGAGGCGGACCGGGTCGCGGCGGAGGAGCTGGCCGCGCGGAAGAAGGCGTTCGACGAGGAGAACGCGCGGAAGAAGCAGGAGACCGAGGCGGCGCTGGCGTCGGCGAAGTCCCAGCAGGCCACGGCCGATCAGAACCGGAAGCTGGCGCTGGACCTGCGGTCGAAGGTCGCCGAGCGCATCGCGGCGACGGATGTGGCGGTTCAGGAGGCCATGCGGTTGCTGGCTCCGGTCGAAGAGGCGCTCGCGGCTGGGAACGGGGACCGGAAGCCGACTCCTGCTCCCGCGGCGAAGGCTCCGGCTGCTCCCGCGAAGGCCTGATCAGCTCAGCGCGACCCTTCACACAAACGCCGGCGCCTCTCGGATCCTCGGGAGGCGCCGGGCCATTTTGAAACCCGCACAAATCCCCCGGCCGGGGAGGTGGCCGAAGCTCGTGGGCGGCTGGCAGTGTTCAGCTCAGCTGCCGATCACCCACGAGACGACGGGACCCGCACATGATCCTCGAGACCGAGCGGGCCGCCGTCTGCGCCTACGCGCGCCGGATGGTCGGCGACGGCCTGGTCGTCGGCACCTCCGGGAACGTCTCCCTGCGGGCCGGGGATCTCGTCGCCGTCACGCCCACCGGCGTCCCCTACTCGAGCATGAACCCGGCCGATGTCGCCGTCGTCGACCTCGGGGGCCAAGTCGTCGACGGCTCGCTCAAGCCGACCAGTGAGCTGCCGATGCACCTGTCCGTCTACTGGGACGTGCGCGATCCCGACAGAGAGCCCGTCACCGCCGTCGTCCACACGCACTCGCCGCACGCCACCGCCGTGTCGACCCTCGTGCGCGAGGTTCCGCCGATCCACTACATCGTCGCCACGATCGGCCCCTCGGTGCGCGTCGCGCGCTACGCCACCTACGGCACGCCCGAGCTGGCCGCCGCCGTGCTCGACGCCCTCGAAGGGCGCCGCGGCTGCCTGATGGCCAACCACGGCACCCTCACCTACGGCGACGGCCTCGAGGCCGCCTACCACCGGGCCCAGCAGCTCGAGTGGGCCTGCCGGGTGTGGTTGCTCGCGCAGAGCGCCGGCCGGCCGAGCCTGCTGCCGCCGCCCGAAGTGGCGAAGGTCGTCGACCGGCTTCGCGGCTACGGCCAGAACGGCCGGCCCTAGGACGCCATCGCGTCGACCGCGTGGACCGCGTCCAGCAGCTCCGCCACCGTCGGGTCGTCGACCGCTTCCTTGATGCACTGCCACAGCTGGAGGTTCGCCATCGCCCAGCGCGAATACGTCGCCGCCGCCTCGGGGTTGTAGAAGTAGTACCCCTCGTCGTGGACGTCGCACTGCTCGCCGACGATCTTGTGCGCCAGCTCGCGCAGGCTCAGCCCGTTTTCGCGCAGGTACCGGTGCGCGAGCACCACCGGCGTCACCGGCAGCGCCTTGAACAGCGTGTCCGCGTCGCTCAGGGCCTGCGCCTCCAGCGAAATGTCGCGGCCGCGCGTGGCCATTTCGGCCTCGTCGATGATCCCGTCGATCCAACGTGCCACTCGCGACGGGACCCCGCACTCCGCGAGGATCTCCAGCCGCAGGCTCCGGCCCGCCGCCGCGGGCGAGTTGCGGAGCACCAGGTAGTTGACGTCGTGCACCAGCGCGGCGACCTCGACCACGGCGCGGTCGGCCCCGTTGTGCTCGGCGAAGCCGGCCGCCTTCGCGCGGACGAAGCTCACGTGGTGCCAGCCGTGGAACGGCAACCGCTCGGCGTACCGGCGGCATAGCCGGTGAACCCGGTTTTCGACGGCGTCGATGATCACGTGGTCGATCGTGCTTTTCTGCGTGCGCATACACCTCTCCGATCCCGGCCGTGGTGTTCAGACGGGTGGAGTAATGGTAAGCGCCGTTGACGCCGGTGTGTAGCTAGATGCGGTCCGCCAATTCCCCCAATCGGCTCTCTACCGGAACGTGACGATGGCCGATTCCCGTGGCGGGATCGAAAGAAAGGCTGAAACTGCTCACCGGCCGTGATTTCACCAGGAACGTCATCGTGCCGTCGGCCGCTTCGGGGATGCGGTGGAATTCGTCGGCCAGCATGGCCGCGCAGGCGCCGGCCTGGCACAACGTCCGTCTGCGCAGGCGCGCCGACGCGATCAGCCCGGTGGCAGCGTCGATCGTCGTCTCGTATCTTTCGTGCAAGTAGTCACCACGGAGAATGGTGGTGCAGAAGTGGTACCTGTGGTTGTGCACGGAATCCGCGTACCCCTCCCGCCAGTCCGCCTGCGCCTTGTATTCGTGCAGCCAGAAGGAGAACGGGTCGGACGGCGAATCGAGCAGGCACCAGGCGAAGTGCGTGGTCGTTTCCCGGGACGAACGCAGGATTTTCACGGATTCCGCGGTGGTCAACGTGCGAAGCTGCGAGCGCAGCTCGTCGCGCAGGCCGGGCTGGGCGGCCCACGGCCGGAACCAGCCGTCGACCGCGCGCCAGTCGGCGACGAGCGGGAACTGGGCCGCACGCAGGCGCGTGGCCAGTTCGGACAGGGGGGACAGGCGGGTGAGCAAGGTCAGCTCCCTAGCTCGGCGACTTCGGAGAACTCCGCGCGGAAAGCGTGGAACTTGCTTTCCAGCTCGTGGAACTGCTCCTCGGACAGGGGGGATCCGGTGATCTTTTCGAACAGCGCCAGGAAATCCGTCCGCGTCGTGGCGGACGTGATGCGGAAGTGGCGGCCGGTCCGGGACTGCGAGACGCGCACGAACTCGGCGCGTTCCATGTTGTAGAGGAAGGATCCTTCGGTGAACCGCAGGGATCGCGGGTACAGCTTCGTGGCGCCGCGGACGTCGCTGTAGAGCGACACCCACACGCTGTCGTCGAACATCTCCAGCCGGTCCAGCGGCGGGTCGGCGACCACGGTGATGTCGACCTGCGCGCAGCGGCTGCGCGCCAGGAAGAGGCCGACGAGCCCGATCCGGATCTCTTCGTCGAGCCGGGTCTGGATCTGTTCGTAGTCGACGTCGCCGGCTTCCCGGCGCAGCAGGTAGCGGGCCCGCCCGCTGATCGAGCTGGCGTCGCGCGGATCGGCGATGACGGCCCGGAGTTCGCGTTCCGTGCGGGAAAGCAGCAGGCGGGCGGCCGCGTGCCGCCCGGAGAAGCCGCGGAAGAAGTACTGCCGGGTCGCGTTGAGGTCGGCCATCAGCGCTCGGTTGAACGCGGGGTCGGGGTCGGTGGTCGCCTCGAACACGTCGGTGGGGAAGAACTCCTTGTTCAGCGCGCGGTATTCGGCGCTCAGGTCCTCCAGCGCGCGCCGGCTTTCTTCGATCACCGGGGTCACCAGCGCCTTCTGCGAAGCGCTGGCGGTGATCAGCGTGGTGCCGAACCCCACGATCGCGGAGATCAGGGTGCCGGTGCCCAGCGACGTCACCAGGTTCTTCCCGGTGCCGGGGTCCATCAGGCCGGCGAGCCACAGGCTGAGGCCGGCGACGACGACGAGCACCGTGAGGAGCAAGCTCGTCCTGGTCCAGAAGATCTCCTGCAGTGGGGTACGGCGGCGGGATCCGCCATCCGCGGCCACTTGCTTCACCTCCCTCGAACCACCCGAACGGACGAGTGCGTAAAGTGTCTGTTCGAGCGCGGGGAGTTACTTTACGCGCCTGACGGGACGCGCGAAATAAGAAGTTCGGGGGACAAGGATGACGGACAGACGTCACTCTCGGCAATAATTAACCAGGTTGCCGGGTTTTCCGAAAATCGCGGAAAACCCGGCTCAAAGAGCGGCCGGGAGGCCCTTTTCGTACCAGCCCGGACCGGGTTGGGCCGTCATCAGGAAATCCACGACGACCGGTGCGGGCGCCGGGTGGATCTCCGGGTGATCGCGTTCGCCGCGCGCGGTGTCGACCGGCCAGGCCAGTTTTTCCTCGTCGAGCGAAAACTCCGCGCGGGCACCGGTGCGGTTGCCGCGGGCGTCGAGGCGCGACCACCCGCCGTGCAGGTACACGGCATTCAGCCCGTGCAGCGCGGAGAGCTCCTGGTAGCAGAACCCGGCCGGAATCCCTTGTGCGCGCAGCAAAGCGGCGAGCAGGTGCGCCTTCGCGTGGCAGATCCCGACGCGCTCGCGCAGGACGTCCGACGCCCGCCACGTGACGCGCGGGTCGCGCGCGTCGATCACGTGGTCGATCTCGTCCCGGACGAAGAGGAACGCGGCTTTCGCGCGCTCGGCGGGATCTCCGCTCGCCGCCGCCAGGGCGTCGGCTCGTGCCCGGATCTCCGGGTGTCCGTGATCGACGACGGCATCGGCGGCGAGGTAGTCACTCAGCCGATCGGACGTGGGCGACGGAACGGGACTCATCCGGCCATCCTGACAGGCTCGGCCATTCGGGCGAGCCTGGTTTTCCAGGGGGCAACGCTCCGCGTCCGCCGGTTACGGAAGGTAGAACTCGGGCGAAGAGCCGGTCCAGCGCAGTTCCGCCGGCAGGTGGCCGACGTCGTTGTACGTCAGCAGCGCGGCCGGGCGCCCGGGCGAGTAGCGGATCACGGTGAGCGCGGCGTTGGCGTGGTTGAGCGTGAGCCACCGCCACGGCGGCGCGTCCTGCGAGGCGCGCACGAGCCAGCCGGCGAGGAAGTTGTGCGTCACGAGCACTTCGAACCGCGCCTCGGTGCCGGGCACGGGTCCGGTGAACCGCCGCTCGGCGTCGGCGGCTCGTTCTTCGTCGGCGGGCGGGAGTTGCCGCGTGAAGGCGTGCAGGAGGTCGGCGGAGGTTTCGGGAAGCTCCTCGCGCATGGGCGTGTAGGGGACGAAGTCGCCGGCCGCGTCGTCGACGTAGATGGGGACGCCGGGGAGCTGGGTGGCGAGGAGCGCGGCGGTTTGCGAGGCGCGCGGGAGGGGGCCGTGGTGGACGGCGGAGACGGGGACCTCGCGCAGCCGCCGGCCGAGCAGGACGGCCTGCTGCCGCCCGGCGTCGGTGAGGTCGCCGGTGGGGGCCGCTTCGCCGTGGCGGGTGAGGAAGAGATACCGCGTCGCGAGCATCAGCCGACGGGGAGGAGCGCGCCTTCGGGGCCTTGGCTGGGCGCGAACCGGGCGACCAGCCGCACCGGCGCGGGATGCGGCGGCAGGATGGTCGAGGCGAACGGAGTGATGGTGTAGTCGCGCCTGCTGTTGGTCTGCAGGTGCACGCTGACGTAGGGGATCACGCCCGGCAGCTGGGCCAGCTCACTCATCCTTCGGGGCTCCCACTCAGAACTGGTAGTACAAGAACGGGCTGAACGTTCCCGTCGCGATCAGGATCGCCGCGTACACCAGCCCTACCGTCATCACGCCGATGCGCAACGCGTTCGCCGGGCGGCTTCGGGACGACTCCAGCAGCGGCCCCGTCACCGGGTGCGCCGGAAGCAGGAACACCGCCAACGCTGCCAGCAGCAGCACCAGCCTCTGGTTCGTGAACGCCTCCTCGACGCCCGCGCCCAGGCCGTCGAAGTCCGGGATCAGCATGTGGCCGATCATCGACAGCGCGTGGCCCAGGTCGGCCGACCGGAAGAACACCCAGCCGAACACCACCAGGAGCATCGTCAGGGCGCGACGTCCGTAACGCTGCCAGCGTCCGGCCGGGTCCAGGTCGAGGCCGAAGCGGCGCTCGATCACCAGCAGCGCTCCGTGGTAGCAGCCCCACACCAGGAACGTCCACTGCGCGCCGTGCCAGAAGCCCGTCAGCACGAACACGATGCACAGGTTGCGGTAGGTGTGCGCCGCCCCGTTCCGGTTGCCGCCCAGGGGGATGTACACGTAGTCGCGGAACCAGCGGGACAGGCTCATGTGCCAGCGGCGCCAGAACTCCGTGATCGTCACCGACGAATACGGCCGCGCGAAGTTCTCCGGCAGGCGGAAGCCCAGCATGCGGCCGAGACCGATCGCCATGTCCGAATAACCCGAGAAGTCGAAGAACAGCTGGAGCGTGTAGCCGATCGCGCCGAGCCACGCCGTCGCGAACGTCATCTGGTCCGGTGGCACCTTGAAGCACGCCTCGACCAGGGGGCTCAACGAGTCGGCGATGATCGTCTTCTTGCACAGCCCGAGCGCGAACCGGGGGAAGCCGGCCGCGATGTCGTCGAGCCGGTGGGAACGCAGCTGCGGCAGCTGGTCGGCGATCTCGCGGTAGCGCACGATCGGGCCCGCCACCAGCTGCGGGAACATCGCGATGTACGCGGCGAACGACACCGGGTTCCGCAGCGCCTGCCGCTCGCCGCGGTAGATGTCGACCACGTACGAAATGTGGTGGAACGTGTAGAACGAGATACCGATCGGCACGACCAGGCTCGCCACCGGCACGCTGCCGCCGAACCAGTGCGCGACGGCGGCGATCTGCTGCGTCGCGAACCCGGCGTACTTCCAGATCACCAGCACCGTGACGTCGAGCGACACCACCGCGATGAGGATCTTGCGCCGCCGTCCGCTGTTCAGGTCGAACGGGTTCGGCGCCAGCAGCGGGCCGGCCAGGAAGTTGACGACCATGCAGCCGAGCAGCAGGAACACGAACGGCCCGGCGCCGATCGTGTAGAACAGCAGGCTGCCGGCCGCGACGATGCCGTTGCGCCAGTTCCGCGGGCACACCAGCACGGCCACGAGCACCGCCGGCATGAAGTACCACAGGAACAGTGGCGAAACGAACGACATCGGGTCCCCTCGGGTTTATCCGACGGTGACCTTAACCCGACCGGGTGGTCGGGTCAGACCCGACCGGCGAGACGACGACGCCGCGCCACCTCGGCCAGCAGCACACCCGCCGCCACCGACGCGTTGAGCGATTCCACGCCTGCCGCCATCGGGATCGACACCGTCGCGTCGCACGTCTCGCGCACCAGGCGCGACAGACCGCGGCCCTCCGAGCCCAGCACGATCACCAGCGGGTCCGCCGCCAGCGCGAGCTCGTCGATGTCCACCGAACCGTCGGCGTCCAGGCCGACCAGCATCAGGCCGTCGTTCGCCCACGCCTTGAGCTGGCGGGTCAGGTTGGTCGCCACCGCGATCGGCAGCTTCGCCGCCGTGCCGGCGCTCGTGCGCCACGCGACCGCCGTCATGCCCGCGCTGCGCCGCTCCGGCAGCAACACGCCGTGGGCGCCGAACGCGGCCGCCGAGCGGATCACCGCGCCCAGGTTTCGCGGGTCGGTGACGCCGTCGAGGGCGACGAACAGCGGTATCTCGCCCGAGTTGCGGGCCGCGGCCATCAGGTCGTCCGGGTGGGCGTACTCGAACGGCGGAACCTGCAAGCCGAGGCCCTGGTGCACGGCCCGGTTCGTCTTGCGGTCCAGCTCCTCGCGCGGGATCTCCAGGATCGAGATGCCCTTGTCGCCGGCCAGCCGGACGGCGTCGTTCACGCGATCGTCGATCTCGATGTTCAGCGCGACGTACAGCGCGGTCGCGGGGACGTCCGCGCGCAGCGCCTCGACCACCGGGTTGCGCCCGGCGATCAGCTCCGGCTTGTCGGCCTTCTTCTGCCGGGCCTGGTCGCGCTTGGTCGCGGCGTTGTTCGAGCGGTAGGCCTTGTGCCCGGGACGGTCCTCCGCCTTCGGGGTCGGCCCCTTGCCTTCGAGGGCCTTGCGGCGCTGACCGCCCGAGCCGACGACGGCACCCTTCTTGGTGCCCGTCTTGCGGATCGCGCCCTGGCGCCGCGAGTTGCCTGCCATGGTAAAAGTTCCTTGCTGTGTAACGGGATCAGTCGGACTTGACTGTCCACTGAGGACCGTTGGGGGTGTCCTCCACCACGATGCCCGCCTGCTGGAGGCGGTCACGGGCGGCGTCCGCGCGGGCGAAGTCCTTCTCGGCGCGGGCCTGCTGGCGCTCGGCCAGCAGACTGTCGACGAGGAAGCCCAGCGCCTCCTTGGTGGGCGTTTCGGAACCGCCCGCCTCCGACCAGCGCGCGGACAGCGGGTCGAGGCCCAGCACGTCGGTCATCGCGCGGACGGCCGCGGCGAATTCGAGTGCCTTGGAGGTGTCGCCCGCGTCGAGCGCGGCGTTACCGTCCCGCACCGTGGTGTGGACCACGGCGAACGCCTGCGGGGTGGCCAGATCGTCGTCGAGCGCGTTCGCGAACGCTTCCGGGATCGTGCCGATCGCCACTTCGCCGGACTGCGCGGCGCGACGCAGGAACGTCTCGATCCGCCGGTAGCCCTGCGCGGCTTCGGACAGCGCGCCGTCGGAGTACTCGATCGTCGAGCGGTAGTGCGGCTGCACCAGGTAGTAGCGCAGCTCCGGCGCCCGGTAGCGCTCCAGCATCGACGGGATCGACACGGTGTTGCCGAGCGACTTCGACATCTTCTCGCCCGACATGGTCACCCAGGCGTTGTGCAGCCAGAACCGCGCGAAGGCGTCGCCCGCCGCGTTCGACTGGGCGCGCTCGTTTTCGTGGTGCGGGAAGACCAGGTCGATGCCGCCGCCGTGGATGTCGAACTCCGCGCCGAGGTACGACGTCGCCATCGCCGAGCACTCCAGGTGCCAGCCCGGCCGGCCGGGGCCCCACGGCGTCGGCCACGACGGCTCGCCCGGCTTCGCGCTCTTCCACATCGTGAAGTCGCGCGGGTCGCGCTTGCCGCGGGTCGGCGTCTCGCCCTGCTGGACGTCTTCGAGGACCTGGCCGGACAGCTTGCCGTACTCCTCGAACGACTTGACCGAGAAGTAGACGTCGCCGTCCGCGACGTAGCCGTGGCCCGCCTCGATGAGGCGCTCCATCAGCTCGACCATCTGGGTGACGTGCCCGGTCGCGCGCGGGTTGACCGACGGCGGCAGGCAGCCGAGCTGCTCGTACGCCTCCTCGAAGGCGCGCTCGTGCGTCGCGCCCCACTCCCACCAGGGCCGGCCGGCTTCGGCGGCCTTGGTGAGGATCTTGTCGTCGATGTCGGTGACGTTGCGGACCAGCAGCACGTCCAGTCCACTGTGGACGAGCCAGCGGCGCAGGACGTCGTAGTTCAGGACGCCGCGGACGTGCCCGATGTGCGGAACGCCCTGCACGGTGGCACCACACACGTAGATCGACGCCGTTCCGCTACGGACGGGGTGGAACTCCCGCACGCTCCGGGTCGCTGTGTCGAAAAGGTGTAGGGCCACCCTGAAAGGGTACGGGGTGGCGTGAGCGAGGTCGCAGCCCCTAGCCGACGCCGTGTGTGCGCAGCGCCGTCAGCAGGGCGTCCGGCCGTTCGGCGGTCGGCAGCGGGTCGACCAGCGCGAACTCGCAGCCGAGCGCGCGGGCGCCGCCGTCGGCCTCCTCGCTGTCGCCGACCATCAGCGTCTCGGTGGCCGGGACGCCGAGCGACTGCACGGCCTTGCGGAAGATCTCCAGCTCCGGCTTGATGGCGCCGACCTCGAAGGACAGCACGAACTCGTCGACGTAGGCGTCCCACCCGCGAGCGGTGAAGGCCGGCCGGATGTCGAAGGCGATGTTGCTCAGCACGCCCACCTTGAGCCCCCGCTCGGCGGCGGCCTTCAGCGCGGCTTCGGTGTCCGGGTACGGCGTCCACTGGCTGGGATCGATGAGCCGGTCGTAGAGCGCCCGGGCCTGGCCGGCGTGCGGGACGCCGGACTTCTTGAGCACCTCGAGGTAGACCTTCCGGTGCAGCCCGGGATCGCGGTCGCGGTTGTGCCAGGCGTGCACGTGCTCGGCGTCCAGCTCGACGACCTGGCCGACCGGCGCGGTCATCCGGCGCATCAGCTCGGCCTGGGCCTCGATGTCGAGCGGCGAGCCCTCGTGGTCGGTCAGTTCGGCGAGCCACGACTCGTCCTGCTCGAGCCGGAAGAGCGTGCCGGAGAAGTCGAACAACACCGCCCTGATCGTCATGGGATTCAGCCTAACGGGATCGTCAGGCCGAATGCCCGGTGATGTGTTCGGGAACAACGCGGACGAGCACGCGCACGACCTCCGGCGGCTCGGGCGGGAACTCCGTGCCGATGTACTTGCGGGCCAGCTCGTCGTTCAGCTCGCGGCCACCCTCGACGGTGACTTCGGCGCGGCCGCGGATTTCGACGTAGTTCTCCGGGTCGGCCAGGTCGAAGACGGAAAGGGAGACGCGAGGATCGCGCCGGATGTTGCGCTCCTTGCGCCGCCCCTGGACGGTGACGAAGACCACGGTGTCGCCGTCGCGGCGCGCCCAGACGACGGAGCTCTGCGGCGAGCCGTCGGCGTTGGTGGTGGCGACGACCGGGTAGTTGCGGCCGTCGAGGAGGGCCTTGGTGGCCTCGTTGAATGTCACACCCATGGTCTGGACCCTATTTCACGTTCCCGGCGATCTTCTCGACTTCCAGGCGGACGATCACGCGTTCGGTCTCCGGGCCCTCCGGCGGCGGGTCCTGGGCGAGGTACTTCTGGCTGAGGGTTTTCGGGAGGGCCTTGCCCGGGTCGGGGGTGATGGTGACCCGGCCGCGCAGCTGCGTGTGCCGGTACGGGTTCTCGGCGTCGGTGATGGAGACGCTGAGGCGGGGGTCGCGCCGCAGGTTGCGGACCTTCCGGCGGTCCTCGGTCGCGCTGAAGACGAGATCGCCGTCGTCGAGACCGACCCAGATGACGGAGGTCTGCGGCCCGCCGTCGGGGTCGATCGTGGCGACGGTGGCGAAGTTCTTCCCGTCGATCAGCGCGCGGACATCGTCCGAGAGGGTGAGGGCCATATCACGCCGAACGGGCGCCGGCGGGTGCCTATTCCGGCCGCCCGAGTGTCTTGATGAGTCATTCAAGACGTTTGGCGAGCCAGCAGCAGCGCCGTCGCGAAGGCCGCGATCCCCTCGCCGCGGCCGGTCAGCCCCAAGCCGTCCGACGTCGTGCCCGACACGCTCACCGGGCCGCCCACCGCCTCCGACAGCACCTTCTGCGCCTCTTCACGCCGCTTCCCGACCCGCGGTGCGTTGCCCACGATCTGGACCGACGCGTTCCCCACCCGCCAGCCCGCCGCCGAGATCAACCCGCGGACCTCCACGAGCATGTCCGCCCCGTGGGCGCCGTCCATCCGGGGGTCGCCCGTGCCGAACACCGCGCCCACGTCGCCCAAGCCCGCCGCCGACAGCAGCGCGTCGCACAACGCATGCGCGGCCACGTCGCCGTCCGAGTGGCCCGCGCAACCGTCCACACCCGGCCACAACAGGCCCGCCATCCAGCACTCGCGGCCCGCTTCGACCGGGTGGACGTCGACCCCGTTGCCGATCCTCACAGCGTCTCCTCGTTCTTCGGTGCCGCCGCGATCGCCTCGGCCAGGGAAAGTTCGAAATCCGTCGTGACGCGCATCGCGTCCGGGTGCCCGGGCACCGTCGCCGCGCCGGTGGTGTCCCAGGGTTCGGCCGACCGGAAGGCCGCGAGCGTGTAGCCGATCGGGGTCTGGGCCGTGCGCAGCCGCGACCGGTCCTCCGTGCCGACGATGAGCGAAGCCTCGGTCACCTTCACCGTGTCCGCCATCGGCAGCACCGGCACGACGACCGGAGCGTCACCGACGGCTTTGAGGACATCACGCACGGTCGCCGCAGGAATGAAGGCTCGCAGAGCGTCGTGAAGGAGTACAACTGTGTCACGGGGAAGATCGGGCTCGACGGCGGCGAACGCCTGCCGGAGCGAACCGGGGACGACCCGGCACGGGAGGCCGCGGAGGGCCTCCGAAAACGACTGCGCACACCGCTGGGGGGCCGCCACGAGCACCAGATCGATCTCCGGTACGCCGAGCAGCCCCCGCACGGTGTGCGTGAGTAGCGCCTCACCATGGACCGGCGTGAGAGCGAGCTCTCCGTCGGAGGCATGATGTGCGACGGTCACGATCACGATGACGTTCATCGGTTCGCGATCGTAGAGGCACCCACCCGCCCGTCGGGCAGGATGCCCTGGGCTGGAGAACCTTATTCAGCTGTCGGCCGTCGCAAAGTCACCGCAAGCAGGCCACCTGCGGTCCGTGGCGCCGTCCTAACCAGAATAAGATTCTCAGACCGTCGCGGTTTCCAGAACTTCGTCGAGGAGGACTTCAGCCTTGTCCTCGTCGGTGCCCTCCGCGAGCGCGAGCTCGCTGACCAGAATTTGCCGCGCCTTCGCCAGCATGCGCTTCTCGCCGGCTGAAAGTCCGCGGTCCTTCTCTCGCCGCCAGAGGTCGCGCACCACTTCGGCCACCTTGTTCACATCGCCGGAGGCGAGCTTCTCGAGGTTGGCCTTGTACCGACGAGACCAGTTGGTTGGTTCCTCGGTGTGGGGAGCACGCAGCACATCGAAGACCTTGTCCAGTCCCTCTTGCCCGACGACATCGCGTACGCCTACGATCTCGGCGTTGTCAGCGGGCACGCGAACCGTGAGATCCCCTTGCGCGACCTTGAGGACGAGGTACTTCTTTTCCTCGCCCTTGATCACGCGGGTCTCGATGGCTTCGATGAGTGCGGCACCGTGGTGCGGGTAGACGACGGTCTCTCCGACCTTGAAAACCATGTGTCCTCTGCCCCTTTCGCTGACCCCATCCTATCACGGTCCGCCGGTGCCCACCTAGCGGGCCGGACTCGTCCTCGCAGGTCAGCGGCCTGAGCGGGGGTTGACAAACGTCCGACCCCCATGCTCATGCAGGTGACCGGGACGGGTTCCGCCGGGCAAAAGGAAATCCTTTGTGGACGGTTGATCTTGAGCGCAACGCGGACCGGTTCGGTGCGGGAGATCGCGCCCGGCTAGTCTTCGCGGGGACGAGGCCGTGAAAAGGGAAGGACTGCGACGTGAGGCTGCAGAATCGTCGCGTGCTCGGCGCGGGCGTGCTGGCGCTCGGTGCCGCGCTCGCGCTCGCCGGGTGCGGGGCCGGCCAGATCACCCAGACCGCCTCGCAGCAGCCCGCGGTCAACGGCACGTATGCCCAGGTCAAGACGATTGTCCTGCGCGACGTCGCGGTGCAGTACCCGACTTCGGGCCCCGGCTACCCGGCCGGCGCGACCCCGGCGCTGGTGCTGACGGTCGTGAACCAGGGCGCCCAGGACGACTCGCTCGTTTCGGTGACGGCCGCGGACGGCACCCAGGCGGCCCTCGGCGGCTCGAAGACCATCGTCGCCGGGCACTCCCTGGTGATCGGCCCGGACGACGCCGTCGAGTCCACCAACGAGGTGCAGACCACACCGCCGAGCGCGCCGGGCTCGTCGTCGACGGCCCCGTCGTCGACCGGCACGAGCTCGACCGCCACCGGCTCGGAGACGAACACCCCGGGCAGCCGGACCGCGTCGTCGACCTCCGAGGCGCCGTCGTCCGGCCCGGCCGCGACGCCGACCGCGCCCGAGGTCGTGGGCAAGGCCACGGTGAAGCTGGGCGCGCTGAAGCAGGCGCTGTGGCCGGGGCAGACCATCAAGGTGACGTTCGTCTTCCAGAACGCCGGCCCGGTCACCGTCGAGCTGCCCGTCGCGGCTCCGGCGCACGTCAGGGACTAGGTCCCCGATTTTGTCGGTGGTCGCCGATAGCCTCGCGGGGTGAAGAAGGGGACCACCTACCGCTGCGCGAGCTGCGGGTACGAAGCGGCCAAGTGGCTGGGCCGGTGTCCGGAGTGCCAGGAGTGGGGCACCCTCGAGGAACGCGGGGCTCCGACCAGGCCGGCCATCCAGCGCGTCGCCGCCGGGGCGCCGAGCGCGCCCGCCCGGCCGATCGGCGAGGTCGACGTCGAAGCCGCGCGGGCTCGCCGCACCGGGGTCTCGGAGCTCGATCGGGTGCTGGGCGGTGGCCTGGTGCCCGGCGCCGTGGTGCTGCTCGCGGGTGAGCCGGGCGTCGGCAAGTCGACTCTGCTGCTCGAAGTCGCGTACCAATGGGCGAAGACGGTCGGCCGGTCCCTGTACGTCACGGGCGAAGAGTCCGCGGGCCAGGTCCGGTTGCGCGCCGAACGCACGGGCAACGTCCACGACCTCATGTACCTGGCCGCCGAGAGCGACCTCGCCGCCATCCTCGGGCACGTCGACGACGTCAAGCCGGGAATGCTGATCGTCGACTCGGTGCAGACCATGGCGTCCCCGCAGGTCGAGGGCTCACCCGGTGGGGTGACGCAGGTCCGCGCGGTGACGTCCGGGCTGGTCGCGCTGGCCAAGGAGCGCGGGCTGCCGGTGGTGCTGGTGGGCCACGTCACGAAGGACGGTTCGGTGGCCGGCCCGCGCGTGCTGGAGCACCTGGTCGACGTGGTGCTGCAGTTCGAGGGCGACAAGCACTCCACGCTGCGGATGCTGCGCGGCATCAAGAACCGGTTCGGCGCTTCCGACGAAATCGGCTGCTTCGAGCTGCAGGAAGAAGGCATCGTCGGGGTGCCGGACCCGTCCGGGCTGTTCATCAGCCACACGGCGGAGCCGGTGCCGGGCACGGCGATCACGGTGTCGATGGAAGGCAAGCGGCCGCTGCTGGGCGAGGTCCAGGCGCTGGTCTCGTCGACGTCGGCACCGCAGCCGCGCCGCGCGGTCAGCGGCCTCGACTCCGCGCGGGTGGCGATGGTCCTGGCGGTGCTGGAGAAGCGCGGCGGCCTGAAGCTCGGCGACAAGGACGTCTACACGGCCACGGTCGGCGGCATGAAGATCACCGAGCCGGGGATCGACCTGGCGCTGGTGCTCGCCCTGACGTCGTCGTTCGAAGACGTCGCGTTGTCACCGCGGCTGGTGTCGGTGGGCGAGGTGGGGCTGGCCGGCGAGATCCGGCGGGTGCCGAGCGTGAGCCGCCGCCTGGCGGAGGCGGCCCGGCTGGGGTTCACGCACGCGCTGGTGCCCCCCGACTCCGGGAAGCCGCCGGCGGGGATCCGGGTCTTGGAGGTCGCGAACGTCGCGGACGCGCTGAACGCGGCCGGTCACGCCCGCTGATCACCCGGAAACCCGGGTGATCGCGAAGGAGTACACCGTCTCCGGGTCATGCGCGGACGGGGGTGGAAACGGGGCGTCGGGCGTGGTGGTCGGCGTGGACGGCGGACCCGAGACGCTGCTCGAAACGGGCGGATTCCTGCTCGTGCTCATGGCCACCTCACTGCTGCGGGTGGGCACCGGGGTGGACCCGGAGTTGGCGTCCCAGGCCAGCAGCTGCGCCGTTGCCGGGTCGAGGAACACTCGCTGACCCGTGTCCTTCGCGCCGAGGACCGTGGCGGGCCGGCCGTCCGAGGTCTGCCCGGGTACCACGAACGCGCCGGTGATCTCGGCGAACGCGTCGCGCAGCCCGAACCGGATGTCCTTCCGGACCAGGCCCGTCTCCAGCGCCCTTCGCACCATGCTGAGCGCCTCCGTGGCGGTGTGCGCCTTCCCGTTGTCGTGGAAGCTGATGGTGTCGAAGTTCAGGCGCTTGCCCAGCTTCGCCCGGTCGGCGGTGAGCGAGGCGATGAAGGCCGCGTCCGGCGTCAGCCAGTTCTGGAACGGCGTGTTCCAGGTCGGCTGTTTCGTCCCGCCCACGTTCGGAGGCCCGGGGAACCAGCCGCCCCGGCCGTACTCGTCGAAGGGCGCCTGGCTCACGTGGAGCTTCTTCTGTTCGTCGGACGACAACCCCTTCACGGCGCCGGTCCACTTCGTGCGCCGGTGCCAGATGCCGGTGGGATCGGCCGGGATCCACAGCTCGACCTTCTGCTGGATGTCGGCCGGGTGGCCCTCGAGGTTCTCCCGCAGCCATTGGAGCTTCTGCGCGTAGTGGAACTCGCCGGGTTCGAGCGGGCGGTCGAGGTCGGCGAGGGTCGCCGCGGGCCGGACCGGCTCCGGGGCCGGCGGCCGCAGCGACGTCACGACCGCCAGCCCGCCCACCAGCGTGACGACGGCCGCGGCCACCGCGATCCACCGCCAGGTCCCGCGGCGGGGAGCGGCCGGCGGTGCCTCGGCCGAGCCGGCCGCGGCCATGAGGGACGCGCGGGCGAAGGCCAGCCCACCGTCCTCGTCGACGTCGCCGTGCAGGTCCGACAGCGCCGCGTCGAGTTCGGCTTCGGACCAGATCTTCCGGACGTTGTCTTCACGCAAGGTCCTGCACCTCCTCCTGAGCCGGGGCGTTCGTCCTGAGCCAGCGTCTGATCCGGTGCAGCCGGGACCGGACGGTACCCGGCGGGATGCCGAGCGCCTCCGCGACCTCGGCCGGTTCCAGCCCCGCCCACGACACGAGCAGCAGCGTGTCGCGATCGGCGGGGTTGAGGTTGGCCAGCGCACCAGCGAGCTGCGCGGCGCGGACCTGGGCGTCGACCTGCTCGGCGACGCGGCCGTCGTGGCCCGCGTGGCTGGTGTCGTGGGTGCGGGCGAGCCGCGCGGTGGCCTGCAGGCCGCGCACTTCGGACCGGATGTGGTGGCGCAGCAGGTTGGTCGCGATGCCGTAGAGCCACGACCGCGCGGTGCCCAGCTCCGGCCGGTAGCTCTCGCGGCGCCGAAGCGCGACGAGGAAGGTCTCGGCGACGAGGTCGTTCGCCGGTTCGGTGCCGACCCGCCGCGCCAGGTACCGGCGCAACGCCGCGGCATGGGCGTCGAAGAGCCGCCCGAACGCCGGCCCGGGCTCGGCTCCGCCCAGGTCCGGGCGGTCGTGCCCCCAGATCTCCGACCCCTCGTGGATCACCTGCATGCCCCCAGTTGCCCGCAGCGCCTGCGAGCGTTCACGGGCGAACCTACCTTTGTCGTGATCCATTCAGGGTGGGGCCAGAGACGCAGTCGGACTCTGCCGGGATCATCCCTCGGTGAGGCGTTGGCCAACCGACGTCACAACTGGGGAAGGATCGTCATGCGCAGATTCCGCTTGGGGTTTGTCACGCTCGTCGCCGCCATGGGGCTCGTCGGGCTGCCCGCCGTCGCGAGCGCCACCACCGAAGCCGTGCTCAACGTCCAGTACCAAGTCCAGGAGACCGGCTACTGGTGCGGGCCCGCCGCGACCCGCATCGCCCTGTCCGCGCGGACCGGGAACGTGCCGAGCCAAGCCACTCTCGCGGCTCAGCTCGGCACCACCACCAACGGCACCGACTGGGTCGGGCAGGTCACCGGCGTCCTCAACGCCGACCTCGGCACCTCCTGGTACGAAACCAAGGAGATGCCGAACGACCCGCCGACGCAGGCCCAGCGTGACCTGCTGTGGAACGACATCGTGCTCGACATCAACAACGGCTACGCGATCGTCGCCAACATTGTCGCCCCCGCGAACAACCACCCGCCGGGCTACCCGAACTACACGATCTACCACTACTTCACCGTCATCGGGTACGACAGCTCCGACCGGACCGTCAAGATCGCCGACCCGGCCGGCTTCGGCGGGAACCAGCTCTACTGGCTCAGCTTCGACCAGCTCGCGACGCTGATCCCGCCGAAGGGCTACTCCGCCTAGATCGCCAGCAGTCCCCAGTAGATCGCCCAGGGGACGAACACCACGCCGCCGGCCAGCAGTACGCCGAGCCGCGGGGTGCGGTGCCGCCACCACGCCACTGCCGTGCCGATGGCGGCGGCCACCGCGCCCAGGGACAGCAGCTGCAACGCCAGCCATGCCAGTGGCCGTTCCGCGAGCACCGGGCCCAGGCCCTTGCCCATGGTCGTCTGGATCAGCACGTCCACGCCCAGGAAGCCGAGGACCGTGAGCAGGCCGGTCGCCGCCAGCCAGCGTGCCGGGCGTGCCGCGCCGCGGCCCAGCCCGAAGCTGAACGCCGCCAACAGGAAAACCAGCACCGCGAGCTGTAGCCAGGTCGACTCGTACCAGCTCAACGGCGTGACCGTGGTGCTCGGCCGGTCCTGTGCAGGCGGCGCGCCGGCGGAAGACGCGGCGGGCAAGTCGTGCACCCACGTGCCCACCAGTTCCAGATAGCCGGGTGCGTAGCCGGGCAGCTTGTCGTAGCCGTCCGTCGTGCGTCGCAGCTGGTGCTGCGCGTCCGGGAAGACGCGCAACGTGTAGTGCGTCAACGATTCCTGGAAGATCCGGATGGCTTCACCCGGCGGCGTCAGGACGTCCTTCGCGCCCCACAACCCGAGTACCGGTTGACGCAGGCTCTTCAGCACCGGCACCGGGTCGTAGTGCGCCTCCGGGAACACGCCGCCGCCGACGAGCTGGCGCATCATCGTCGACGACGCCATCCGCACCATCGAGCCGTCCATTCCCAGCTGTCGCAACTGGTTTTCGATCGCCCACGCCTGTTGCCGCGACGGTTCGACGCCGTTCGCCCCCAGTGTCACGACGAATGCGATGTGAGCGGAACGGGAAGCCGCCAGCGGCGCGACCCAGCCTCCTTCGCTCAACCCCCAGACGCCGACCCGCGCCGGATCGACGTCCGGCCGCTTCCGCAACGCCTCGACAGCGGCGAGAGCGTCGTCCGCCAGCGTCGAGTACGACCGTGAGAACTGTGAGTAGCCTTCGGTGCGCTTGTCGTAGATGAGTGTCGCGATGCCTTGCCGCGCAAAGGCTTCCGCTTCGAACCGGTGGTCGTCCCGGCTGTGTGCCCCCGAGCCGTCGACCATCACCAGGCCCGGCAGCTTCGTGCCGCCGGGTGGTGCGACGGCGGTGCCGTGCAACGTCACCCCGCCGTTCGTGAACGTCACGTCCGAGCTGTCCGCCGCCGATGCCGGTGGCGCCCCCGCCGTGACCGCCAGGATCACCCCGGCCAGTAGTAGAGCCCCTCTTCGCATGTGGATTCCCCTGTCATGGTCATTCCCCTGGTTCCGGGAACGCGAGCAGGCGCACGAGCACGCGCCGCGCTTCCGGTGACCGGTCGTCCTCGGCTCGCCAGTACCGGCGGAACAGCTCCATGTAGTCGTTCCAGAAGGCGTGCAGCTCCTCGGCGGTGAGCCAGGTGCCGCCGCGCGCGTAGAGCAGCGCGTCCGGCCAATCGCCGGGCAGCTCGTCGCGCTTTTCCGCGAACCGGTTGAGCTTTTCGAGGTCTTCCTCGAACCCCTGGCGCTGCATGTCGTCGAACAGCACCCGGGATTCGGCGCTCTGCTCGCTGCGGCGCGGCCAGCGGATGTCCTTCGGCCGCGTCCGCCACCACCGTTCCTTGCCCCGCGCGAGCTCCGGGACGTCCTCGACGAACCCGAAGCGCGCCAGCTCCCGCAGGTGGTAGCTGGTCGCGCCGCTGTTCTCGCCCAGGGCTTGGGCGAGCTTCGTGGCTGTCGCCGGCCCGGCCGACAACACGCCGAGTATCCGGCGGCGCAGCGGGTGCGTGACGGCCTTGAGGGCGTCCGGGTTGAGCTCTTCCGGTGGTGGAGCGCTGGTCATGACGCCACTGTAGCCGTGCAAAGAAAGTTGTGCAAAGAAATTTATGCATGTCGGGCCAGGCGAGGGTCAGGGGCAGGTCTGCTCCACTGTGGACGGTCAAGCCGTCGGGCGGCTCACCAAATCGGGTGGTCGCTGAACTTCCGGAGCGTCTGCATCGACGGCCGCACGTAGAACATCCCCGCCAGGAAACCCATGGTGGCGAAGGCGAGCGTCGAGAACGTCGTGAGCACGTCCGGCGCCTGGTACTGCGAGCTGTCGCGCCACACCCGGAACACGATCGGCACCGCGAACGACCCGAGAATCAGCACGAGCGTCAGCACGTACGTGAACACGAGCGCGTTGCGGGCCGACGCGGCGATCGCGACCACCAGGTAGTCGCCGCGCAGGCAGCGGCGGGACGAAAGCACCAGCACGGAGATCGCCAGCACGCCCAGCGGGGGCAGCACCGCCGCGGCCTTGCCGACCAGCGCGTCCGGGAACGCGTGGCCGTGGACGATGCCCTGCAGGAACGTCGTGAGCCCGAACAGCAGCACCATCCCGGCGATCATCGAGCACCCGACGACCACCGAGCCCCAGCGCACCCGCTCGGCGAACCGGGGTGGCAGCGGAACGAACTCGACCTGTCCGAAAGTCCCTTGCATCCACCACCTCCGAATGCCGTCAAGGCCACCTTACGGGCGTCTGACGCCCACAAGGTGGCCTTGACGGCAGTTCGGACCGAAAGGGCTAGCCGGCCGCCAGCAAGTTGGCGCACCTGATGAGCCCGATGTGCGAATAGGCCTGCGGGTGGTTGCCGAGGGACCGTTCGGCGATGGGGTCGTACTGCTCGGGCAGCAGACCCGTCGGGCCGGCGGCCGCGACGATCTGGTCGAACAGCTCCTGCGCCTCGGTGCGGCGCCCGGTGAGCAGGTACGCCTCGATCAGCCACGCCGCGCAGATGTGGAAGCCGCCCTCGCCGCCCGGCAGGCCGTCGTCGCGGCGGTAACGGTACACAGTGGACCCACTGCGCAGCTCCGCCTCGATCGCGGTCACCGTCTGCTGGAAGCGCTCGTCGGCCGGGTCGATCAGGCCGGTGAGCCCGACGAACAGCGACGCCGCGTCGAGGTCCGTGCCGTCGTAGGCCGTGGTGAACGCCTGGACCTCGTCGTTCCAGCCGTGCTCGAGGACGTCGTTCTTGATGTCGTCGCGCAGGGTCGGCCACGCGCCCGGGACGCCCCGGCCGTACAGCTCGCCGAGCTTGATCGCGCGGTCGATGGTCACCCAGCACATGACGCGGGAGTAGACCCGGTGGCGCGGCACGTGCCGTTCCTCCCAGATCCCGTGGTCCGGCTCGCTCCAGCGCCGCGTCACGGCTTCCGCCATGGCGCGGACCATCTGCCAGTCCTCGTCGCGCAGGTCGCCGCGCGCCGCGGCCAGCGTGCCGACGAGCTCGACGACCGGGCCGAAGACGTCCAGCTGCACCTGGTGGTTCGCCAGGTTACCGACGCGAACCGGGCGAGAACCGGCGTAACCGGGCAGCGACTCGATCACGGCTTCGGCGCCGATGACGCCGCCCGCGAGCGTGTACAGGGGGTGGAGCCGCTCGGGGCCGGCCAGCGTCGCGAGCACGCCGTGCAGCCACTTGAGATAGCCCTCGGCCTCCTCGATCGAGCCCAGGTGCGCGAGCTCCCGCACGGTCATCGCGGCGTCGCGGATCCAGCAGTAGCGGTAGTCCCAGTTGCGGACGCCGCCGATCTCCTCCGGCAGCGACGACGTCGCCGCCGCGAGCACGCCGCCGGTGTCGGTGTTGACCAGGCCGCGCAGGGTCAGCGCCGAGCGCAGCACCAGGTCGGTCTGCACCTTCGGCAGCTGCAGCTTCGACGTCCACTCGCTCCAGTAGCGGCCCGCGCGGTCGCGGCGTTCCACTTCGGACAGTTCGTGGTCGCCGAGGTCCGTGGTGCCGCAGCGCAGCTCCAGCACGACCGGCCGGGTCGGCGTCGGCTGCACCAGCGCGGTGGCCGTGTCGTGCAGGCCGTCGGAGGTGAGGGTCCACTCGACGCCCGGCGAATAGAGCACGAACGGCTCCGACGTGCCGAGCACCCGCAGGCCGCCTTCGGCGATCTCCAGCTTCACCGGCACGCCGCCGAACTCGGGACGCGGCGCGAACTTGACGCTCGCCACCGCCTCGCCGGAGATGACGCGGACCAGGTCCGTCCGGTGCTGCGGGCTCTCCGGCTCGAGGTAGTCGGTGACGAGCAGGCGCGACCAGCGCGTCTCGACCGTCATCGTGTTCGGCAGGTAGCGCTGGCCGAGCGGGAGGCCGTTGCGGTGCGGCTTGATGGAGAAGTGGCCGGCGCCCTCGCCGCCGAGCAGGTCCGCGAACACCGCGGGCGCGTCGGGGCCGGGGTGGCAGAGCCAGGTCAGCTTGGCGTCCGGGGTCACGAGCGCGACCGAGCGCTCGTTGGCCAGCATCGACAGCCGCTCGATGGGCGGCGCCGACTCGCCGTAGAGCCAGTTGCGCCGCTCCTCCAGCAGGAAGCCGAGGACCAGCGCGACGTCGACGGTGTCGGGCACGCGGAACCCGGCGAGCGTCTCGCCGTCGCCGACCTTGATGCCCAGGTCCGGTCCGGAGAGCCGGGCGAAGGCCTTCTCGTCGGTGACGTCGTCGCCGAGGAAGATCGCGGCGGTGGCGCCGACCTGGTGGCGCAGGATGTCGAGCGCGCGTCCCTTGTCCGTCTGGACGACCGCGAGCTCGACCACCTCCTTGCCGTCGGTGGTCGACACGCCGTCCCATGTGGACGGTCCGGAGTGGACGGCCGCGAGCACGCGGCGCCCGGCCTCGTGCTCGGCCCGGCGCACGTGCACCGCGATGCTGGCCGGCTTGACCTCCAGGGACACGCCCGGGACGTCCAGCACGAGTTGTTCGAGCTCGGCCTCCAGCCGCCGGTGCAGCTCCCGCGCCTTCTCGTCGAGGGCGTGGATGAAGCCGATGTCGAACTCCGAGCCGTGGCTGCCGACGAGGTTCACCTCCGACGGCAGCCGCGAGAGCGTCGCGAGGTCACGCAGGGCGCGGCCGGAAATGACCGCCGTGGTGGTCTCGTGCAGACCAGCGAGCGATCTGAGGGCCCCGACGGACTCGGGCAGAGGGCGTGCCTCGTCCGGGTTGAGCGTGATGGGTGCCAGCGTGCCGTCGTAGTCGCAGGCAACCAGCAGACGCGGAGTACGGGCGATCTGGACGATCGCGCGCCGCAACTCGGCGGGCAGGGCCTCGGCAGTCAACACTCCTCCTCAGGAGCTCGTGCATGGGTCGGGGACTATGTCAGTCGACCGCCTCCGCACCCAAAGCCTGCAGGAAAGAGCGCGCCCATCGATCGACGTCATGTGTGAGGACCTGGCGACGCATGGCGCGCATCCGGCGACGGCCCTCGGCCGGGTCGAGCGTAATGGCAGCTACTAAAGCGTCCTTAACCCCGTCCAGGTCGTGGGGGTTGACGAGGAATGCGCTAGAGAGCTCGGCGGCCGCGCCGGCGAACTCGGACAGCACCAGCGCGCCCCCCAGGTCGTGCCGGGCGGCGACGTACTCCTTGCAGACGAGGTTCATGCCGTCACGCAGGGGCGTCACGACCATGACGTCCGCCGCGGTGAAGAAGGCGGCCAGCTCGGTGCGGTCGACCGATTGGTGCAGGTAGTGGACGACCGGGTGGCCGACGCGGGAGAACTCGCCGTTGATCCGGCCGACCATCTGCTCGATCTCGCCGCGCATCCGCTGGTAGTGCTCGACGCGCTCGCGGCTGGGCGTGGCGAGCTGGACGAACGTGACGTCGTCCGGCTGCAGCCTGCCTTCGTGCAGCAGCTCGTGCAGCGCCTGCAGCCGCAGGTCGATGCCCTTGGTGTAGTCGAGGCGGTCGACGCCCAGCAGGACCGTCTTGGGGTTGCCGAGGTCACGCCGCAGCTGCGCGGCCCGCTCCTGGACGCCCTTGGTGCGGGCGAGCGTGTCGAGCCCGGCGGCGTCGATGGAGATGGGGAAGGCGCCGACCCGGACGGTCCGGTCGCCGACCTGCATGGTGCCCGGCCGCGACCGGACACCGACCGCGCCGCGCGTCGACTCGAGGCCGATCAGCTGGCGGCACAGCCAGAGGAAGTTCTGCGCCCCGCCGGGGCGGTGGAAGCCGACGAGGTCGGCGCCGGTGAGGCCGCGGATGATCGCGGCGCGCCACGGCATCTGCATGAACAGCTCGACCGGCGGGAAGGGGATGTGCAGGAAGAAGCCGATGCGCAGGTCCGGTCTCAACTCGCGCAGCATCGCCGGCACCAGCTGGAGCTGGTAGTCCTGGATCCAGACGGTCGCGCCCTGGGCGGCGACCTCGGCGCTGGCCTTCGCGAACCGCTGGTTCACCTTGACGTAGCTGTTCCACCACACCCGGTCGAACACCGGGCGCTCGACGACGTCGTGGTAGAGCGGCCAGAGCGTGGCGTTGGAGAAGCCCTCGTAGTAGTCGCGGACCTCGTCGGCGCTCAGTGAGACGGGGTGGAGCACCAGGCCGTCGTCGTCGAACTCGTCCACGTCGACGTCCGGGATGCCCGGCCAGCCGACCCAGGCGCCCTTCCTCGATCGCAGGAACGGCTCCAGCGCGGAGACGAGCCCACCCGGGCTGGCCGTCCAGCGGCGTTCGCCGTCGGTGCTGCGTTCGAGGTCGACCGGTAGCCGGTTCGCCACCACGACGAAATCGGCCTGGTTCCCGTTCTCCTGTTCAGTCACGTCTGCTGCTCCTCGCGTCCTGGGACCCCGGCTTTGGGGGTCCAGGGGGCTTGCCCCCGGCTGGGGTTCGGGGTTAGGCCCCGAACGACACGGCCCCAGAGTGAAACCCTATCGCGTGAGCGATGAACAGTCGGTGACCATCGGGTTACTCCAAGCGTCGATCGGCCGCTTCGAGCGGACCAGCCATGCGTGGTCCGGCGAACCGCCGCTCGAGCCTGCCCAGGCCGGTCCGTACCGGCTGGGCGAGCCATTCGCCGAGTACCACGCCCGCTGCCAGCGCAAGCCCGATCGCGACGGCCGTCATGAGCGTCGAGATGTTCCCGCTGGGCTCGACCCCGATCTGATACAGACCACGGTAGGTCGAGAGGCCCGGAAGCAGCGGAGTGATCCCGGACACGGCGACCACCAGTGGAGTAACCCCGAGCCGCCGGGCGAGCACGCCACCGCAGAAACCGACGAGCGTCGCGGCGATGGCGGACGAGCTGACGCCGTCGAGCTGCGCCAGCATGAGCGAGCCGTAGACGGCGGCGCCGATCGCGCCGGCGGCCGCGGCGACCAGCATGGCCCGCATCTTGGAGTAGCTGGCGAGCGCGAAGCAGGCGGCGGCACCGGCCCCGCCGAGCACGACGAGCGGCAGCTGCTGCGGCGTCGACCCGCTGACCTCGGGCAACGGCGTCCGCGGCAGGCCGAGCATGACGGCGATCCGCAGGGCGAGCACGACCCCGGCGATCAGACCGGCCGACATCAGCGCGGTCTCCATGGTCCGGCCGGCGGCGGTGACGTTGTAGCCGGTGATGGCGTCCTGGACCGCGGAGACGGTGGAGAGCCCGGACAGCAGCACGGTGACCGCGGCGGCGACGACGAGCGTCGGTTTGTCGGTGGTCAGGAGGTTGCTGCTCACGATGGCCATCGCCGACAGCGTCGCGACCGCCCCGCCGATGACCTGCTGGAAGAAGAAGGGCAGGCCGTACCGGTTGACGAGCCGCCCGATCCGGTCGATGACGCCACTGATGACGAAGGCGACGAGCGCGACGTCGGGACCGCCCCCGAGCAGGAGGGTGATGAAGGCGGCGACCCCGCCCCAGGACAGCGTCGCGACCCAGCGCGGGTAGGGGTGCGGCGCCTGCGTGATCCGTTCGAGCTCGGTCTGCGCCTGCTCGGCGCCGACGTTGCCGCGGACGATCTGCCGGATGAGCTTCTCGGTCTCGGTCAGCCGGGTGTAGTCGAGACTCCGGCTCCGCACGACGCGCAGCGCGGTGACGGGCGAGAGGTCGCTGCCCCGGTGACAGGTGACGGTGATCGAGGTGAAGATGACATCGACCTCGCAGTGCGGCAACCCGAGCGCGCCGGCGATGGCGATGATCGTCGCGGTGACGTCCGAGGCGCCGGCGCCGCTGGACATCTGCACCTCGCCGATGCGCAGCGAGAGGTCGAGCACGAAGTTGACGGTGGCCTCATCGGGCAGCTGAGGCCCCATGGCCTCCTCGGCGTCGACGGCGGGGAACTCGCCGGTGGGTGCCTCGAGGACGTGCCAGGGGCGGCGCTTGAGGAGGTTGGGGCGGTGGGCCCGGGGGCGTTGTTCGGGACGTTGTTCCGGAGGTTCGAGGAGGGGCCATCTGGTCGTGGTGCCCCCGTTGGTGCGCTCGTTGATCTGCAAGATCCACCTCCTCGCTCTACTCTCTCTGCCCGGACCATCGACGCGGGTGTGTCCACCGTTGCAGTGGCGTGCACCACGTTGCTCCATAGTGGCCTGGAGCTGGGGATCGTGCCTCTTGAGAGGATCATGACGAGGGCCCGATATACTCGGTGCGGCGCCTTGGGCGTCAGGCCGCTATAGCTCAGCTGGTAGAGCATCTGTCTTGTAAACAGAAGGTCAGGGGTTCGAGCCCCCTTGGCGGCTCCGTTCCCGGCCCCGTCCGACACGTGAAGGGGGCCGCGTGCCGACGTTGGAGGAGCTCGTCGAGGCGGGCCGCGCCGGGCGGATGGTCGATCTGACCGATGGCGACCCGGAGCACCGCGAGTCCGTCGACGCGTCGATGCTCGCCGAGGTGCTCGCGAGTGGGCCGCGGGCCGTGCGGCTGAAGGGCGCGCGGATCACCGGAGAGCTGGACCTGAGCGCGCTGACCATCGAGTGCCCGCTCTGGCTCGATTCGTGCTTCTTCGAACAAGCGGTCCTCTTGGCCGAGACGCAGGCGAAGTCGATCAGCCTGCGCGACAGCCACGTCCCCGCGCTCGTGGCACAAGACCTTCGCACCAGCGGGAGCCTGCACCTGAACGGGCTCACCGCGGACAACATCGTGCTGCTGATGAACGCGCACATCGGCGGTCACCTCGAAGTGGCCGGTGCCGAGCTGGGCGGATCCGGGCCAGGCGCTTTGATCGCCAACGGTGTCGTCGTGGACGGGCACCTGATCGGCTCCGACCTGACCGTCCGCGGCGTGGTCCTGCTGTCGGACGCGAACGTCGGGCGTGACGTCAGCCTGGAAGACGCGAACCTCGGTGCTCTCCGGGCCGGCAGCATGACCGTCGCCGGATCGGTGTCCTGCCGCGGGTGCACGGCAACCGGCCCGATGTGGCTGGCCGGAACCAAGATCGGCAACCACCTCGACCTCGCCGGTGCCCGACTGTCCAATGCGGACGGTATCGCCTTGGAAGCGAGTGAGGTCACCGTGGGCCGCGATCTCCGCGCGGACAGCGGGTTCACGGCGGATGGCGAGATTCACCTGGTCAACGCGGACATCGGGGGCCGGGTCCTCTTCACCGACGCGACGGTGAAGGCAGCGCTGATGGCGGACGGCTGCGCGGTCGGCGACGACCTGGAGCTCGGCCCCGAACTCACGGCGGCCGGCTCGATCAGCCTGCACGGTGCGCGGGTCGACGGGCACGTGCGGTTCAACGGCACCAGCTCGGTTGTCGCCGGCGAAACGGCGCTCAACCTGGCCCGCCTGCGCGCGGATTCCCTCCTCCTGTTCCCTCGCGAACCGTTCCAGGGCAAGGTGGACCTGTCCCGCGCACAGGTCCGGGAGTTCTACGACCTGCCGGAGAGCTGGTCGCCGGAAATGGCGGCGTTCGGTTTCACCTACCAGGTACTGCGCAACGACTTCCTGCCCGTGCGGGAACGGTTGTCCTGGCTGAGGCGCGCGACTGTCGAGTACGACCCGGGTGCCTACGACCAGCTGTCCGCCGCCTACCGGCGGGGCGGGCAGGTCGAGGCCGCCCGCCGGGTCGGCCTGGCCAAGCAACGCCATCGCCGGGACATGCTGAACCCCTTGGGCAGGCTGTGGAACAGGCTGCTGTCCGTGACTGTCGGCTACGGCTACCGCACCTGGCTGGCCGGGCTGTGGCTCGTCCTGCTGGTCGCGCTGGGCACCCTGTTGTTCGGCGGGGCCTACCGCACGAACATGCGTCCGACGGCTCCCGCCGGGCCCGCGTTCCAGCCCGTCGCCTACAGCCTCGACGTCCTTGTGCCGATCGTCGATCTGGGCCAGAAGAAGGCCTGGTTCGCGCGGGGACCGGCGCAGGCGTGGTCGTGGGTGTTCACCGGGGCGGGCTGGGTGCTCACCACGGCCGTCGTCGCCGGTGTCACCAACGCGCTGAAACGCGACTGAACCCGCTGTCCCCCTCGCGAGCTACAAGCGAATGTCCACTCCACGGTGACGTTTCCCGCCGTCGAAATCCCTAGCGTTCTCCACGACCGCGGCGCTCCTGCCGCGGGGAACGCGAAGGAGTCGTCGTGCGTCTGTTCTTGCAGCTCGTGGCCGTGGCCGCCGTTGCGCTGGCCGGGAGTTTCGCGGTCGGTGCCGTGCAGTGGAACGCCCCGCTCACCCTGATCCTCGGGCTCGGCACCGCGGTCCTCGCCGTGCTCACCTACCGGTGGATCGTGCGGAAGACCGAGCACCGCGTTCCGGTGGAGATCGCCAAGAACCACGCCGCTCTCGGGCGCGGGCTCGCCATCGGGCTCGGGTTGTTCGTGCTCGTCATCGCGAACATCGCCCTGGTCGGCGGCTACGAAGTGCTCGGCTGGGGGTCACTCGCCGGGGCCATCGCGCTGTTCGGGTTCAGCGCTGCGGCCGCTGTCACCGAAGAGCTGATCTTCCGCGGCATCCTCTTCCGGATCGTCGAGGGACGCATCGGTACCTGGGCCGCCCTGACGCTGACCGGGCTGCTCTTCGGGCTTTCGCACCTCTTCAACGCCCACGCCACCCTGTGGGGCGCCATCGCCATCGCCGTCGAAGCCGGGGGCATGCTCGCCGCCGCCTACGCCGCCACCCGGAACCTCTGGGTGCCGATCGGGCTGCACTTCGCGTGGAACTTCGCCGAGGGCGGGATCTTCGGCACCCAGGTCTCCGGCACGGACGCCCCGAAGGGCCTGCTGGACGGCGTCATGTCCGGCCCGGTCGCGTTCAGCGGCGGCGATTTCGGGCCGGAGGGGAGCGTCTACTCGGTGCTGGCCGGCGTGATCGTGACGACCGTCTTCATGGTGCTGGCCCGCAGGCGCGGCCACATCGTTCCGCTCCGGCGCCGCGACGCCGCTACCCTCGTCCCGTGATCGACCACTGGCGGCGGCTCGACGTCACGGTCCGGGACCTCGCGTTCGGGCTGCTGCTCGCCGGCCTGGCGCTGATCCCGGCGTTCGGCGGCTACGGAACCCAGGTCGGCAACCTGCCGACGCGGCCCATGGATGCCCTGGCCTTCGTGGTGGTCGCCGTCGAGTGCCTGCCGCTGGCCGTGCGCCGGCGGTGGCCGGCCGGGTGCCTCGCGCTCGTGTCGGCCGGCTTCGCCGCCGACCAGCTTTGGGGCTACCACACGGTTTCGGGCTCCGCGCTGCCGATCGCGCTGCTGAGCGCGGCGGCCTACCTGGAGCGGTACCGGTGGACGACAGTGACCGTCGCTTCGACGGCGTACGTGCCGCTCGCCGTCGCGCTCGCCGCGCGCGGGTCGACCGAGGGCTGGACCGGGTTCGTGACGTTCTACTTCGCGCTGGCCCTCGCGTGGGGCGTCGGCGCGTGGCTGCGGCAGTCGCGCGCGGCCGAGGCGGATCGCCGCCGGCACGTCGCCGAGTCGACCCGCACCGCCGAACGGACGCGCATCGCCCGCGAGCTCCACGACGTCGTGACCCACCACGTGACGGCGATGGTCGTGCAGACGGAGGCGGCGCGCTACCTGACCGCCGCGCCGGAGCGGCTCGACGAGACTTTGACCGCGATCACCGACACCGGCCGGCTGGCGATCGCGGACCTGCGGCAGCTGCTCGACCTGCTCAACCCCGACCACGGCGCCGAACGGCTGCCCGTCGGCTCGCTGCGGGACCTGGTGGGGCAGACGCGACGCGCCGGCCAGCCGGTCGAGTTCACCGAGACCGGTTCGCCGGCGGCCGGCGGTGGCGCCGAAGCCGTCGTCTACCGCGTCGTGCAGGAGGCGCTGACGAACGCGCTCAAGTACGCGCACGGCAGCCGTACCGAGGTCCGGGTGTGCCGTGGAGATGTGGACATCTCCGTGGAGGTGGCCACCGAGGAGCCGAAACTGTCGGTGGCGTCCGGTAGCGTCGAAAACGGGGGCGCCCCCGGCGGGCCGGTGTCCGTGGGCGGGAGCGGGCGGGGCCTGGCCGGTCTCCGCGCCCGCGTCGGCGCACTCGGCGGCGAGTTCACCGCGGGCGATCGTGACGGCGGCGGGTTCGTCGTCCGGGCCCGGATTCCTTCGGAAAGGTCGTCGTGATCAAGGTTCTCGTGTGCGACGACCAGGCGCTGATCCGCACCGGGTTCGCGACGATCATCGACGCCCAGCCCGACCTCGAGGTCGTCGCCGACTGTGCGGACGGGCGTGCCGCGGTCGAGCTCGCCGGGTCGCTGCGGCCCGACGTCGTCGTGATGGACGTCCGGATGCCGGTGCTGGACGGCATCGAGGCGACGCGCCTGCTCGCCGGCGCCGGGGTGGCGCAGCCGGTCAAGGTGCTGGTGGTGACGACGTTCAACCTCGACGAGTACGTCTACGAGGCGTTGCGCGCCGGGGCCAGCGGATTCCTGCTCAAGGACGCGCCGCCGGCGCAGCTGCTGCACGGGATCCGGACCGTCGCGACCGGCGCCGCGCTGCTGGACCCGGAGGTGACGCGCCGGCTGGTCGGCCAGTACGCGGCGCGGATCCGCCCGGCCGCGGCCGGTGAAGTCGCTTTGGCGCCAAGGGAACTCGAGGTGCTGCGGCTGATCGCGGACGGGCTGTCCAACAGCGAGATCGCCGCGGCGCTGGTGATCAGCCAGGAGACCGTCAAGACGTACGTGTCGCGCATCCTGACGAAGCTGGATCTGCGCGACCGCGTGCAGGCGGTCGTCTACGCCTATCGCACGGGGCTCGTGCGTTAATTCGTTGACCCGCCTCGGCGGGGTGAGCGATGATGTTTTCCCAAGCACGGACTGAGGAGTCGGCGAATCGGGAAACCGGTCCAGGCGGCTCTTTGTGCATTCCCACCGGCTGCTCGCCCCCCGGGAAAAGCCGGTGCGAGTCCGGCCGGCCACCCCACGCGCGCGGTTCGGCAACCAGCGGGGCCTCATAAGTCCCGCCGACGTGGATCGACACCACGGCGCGCGACCACTGCCCGTACCACCGGACCGCGGAACGCCGGAATTGTCGGTGCCCCGGTCTACGCTTCCCCCGAGTCCCGAACCCGGGGGAGGAACCATGACCACCACCCACGTACTGGAACACCCGAGGCCGACGTCGTCTACGACGTGCACGGGCCCGCTGACGGTTCTCGGCCACCGCTGCTCATGGTCGGGCAACCCATGGAGGCCAGTGGGTTCAGCACCCTGGCGGCGTACTTCCCCGACCGGACCGTCGTCACCTACGATCCGCGGGGGCTCGGGCGCAGCGTCCGCAAGGACGGCCGTGTAGACCACATCCCCGCCACCCAGGCGGGGACCTCCACGGCGTCATCCAGGCGCTCGGGGCGGGGCCGGTCGAGGTGTTCGGGAGCAGCGGGGGCGCGGTCGCCGCACTCGCGCTCGTCACCGCCCACCCCGATGACGTCAGCACCCTCGTCGCCCACGAACCGCCGCTCGTCGGGGTGCTGCCCGACGCCGCCGCGGCCGAGCGGGCCGGGAAGGCCTTCCGGGACGCCTACCAGGCCCGGGGCTTCGGCGCCGGCATGGCGGCCTTCATCACGATGACCTCGTGGAAGGGCGAGTTCACCGACGACTACTTCGCGCTGCCGGCGGCGGACCCGGCCCAGTTCGGCATGCCGGCCGAGGACGACGGCCGCCGCGACGACCCGTTGCTGACCGACCGTTCCCTGGCGGTCACGGCGTACCAGCTCGACGTCGACGCGCTGCACGCCGCGCCGACGCGGATCGTGATCGCGGTGGGCGAGGAGTCCGTGGAGGTCATGACCGGACGCGCGGCGCTCGCCACCGCCGGCCGTCTCGGTCAGGAGGCGACGGTGTTCCCCAGCCACCACGGCGGTTTCCTCGGCGGTGAGTTCGGCTACGCCGGCCAGCCCGAGGCCTTCGCGCGAAAGCTCCGGGAGGTCCTCGACGTCTGACGGGATGCGTGGCCGGGCCTGGAGTAGGAGGGCGCGGTTCGCCGGTGCGGGTCGACCTGGGGCCGGAAGCCCGCCTGACGGCTGCCGCGCGTCAGTGCTCGACCGGCTCGCTGGTGGAGACCGCCGGGCCCTGGCCCTGGCCGGGCGTGCTCGCCGGGGTGCTGGGGCCCCCGAGGGCCAGACCGGCCACCAGCGCGACCATCACGAGGAAGAGCGCGGTGCGGACAAGGGCGGAGAAAGAACAGACGACCATCATGGCAGGCTCCGGATCAACAGGGGCTTCGAAGGTTCCGCGGTGTCCGCGGAATTCGGGACTACCTTGATGGTGCGTGCCCAGGGGCTGATTCGACTCTCTGTTTCCGTTGCCGGGGAAGGAGTGTCCGGGAAACCCGCCACCGTCCGCGTTGTCGGCCGCACCAGAGCGGGCGCGGGACGCGCGGGGCGGCGAACCGGCTGATCAGCACCGTGCGTGCCATCATCGGGCATGGCCACCCTTCGCCACGCGCGCGAGCCGGAGCTCAACAGTGGGATCATGCCCGGGAACGTGCGGGCCGATGACTGGATCATGCTCGTCCTCGCCGCCGGGTCGGTCGGGTTGCTCGGGTTCATGGTGCTCAGCCCGCCCGCCCGGGATGCCGGGCTCGTCATCTTCTACGTCGACTGCGGGATCTGCGGGGTCTTCCTCCTCGAGTTCCTGTGGCGGTGGCGGAAACGCCGGTGGGCCAAGAAGTTCCTGGCGCGCAACTGGTACGAGCTGTTCGCCATGATCCCCGTCGCGCACCCCGCGATGGCCGCGCACAAGTTCGTCAGCGTCGTGCTGCTGCTCGTGCGGATCGGGCGGGCCGCGGACCGGGCCCTCGGGGAGCAGTTCACCTACCGGCTCGTCGACAAGCTGTCCGAGCCGATCGTCAAGGCCATCAAGAAGCCGATCACCATCGCGGTGCTCGACGAGGTCGTCAAAGTGCTGGAAACCGGCAACTACCCCGAGAACCTCGCCAAGTCGCTCGACGCCAACAAGGGCGAGCTGCGCACGATCATCGCCGAGAAGATCGCCGAGGACCCGCAGCTCGGGAAGCTCAAGCGGCTCCCGTTCCACGACGAGATCGTGCGGACCGTCGTCGACACGTCGTTCCGCGTATTGCTCGAAGTGCTCGTCGACCCGCGGATCGACGACTTCTTCTCCGCTGTCGTGCGCGACAACCGGGAGCAGATCCGCCAAGCCGTGCAGCTCGGGCTCAACGATGTCGACGACGACGAGATGGAGAAGTCCCTGCCTGTGCGCACCCAGCACTCGGCCGCGCTCGAGTACGACCGGCTGCACCCGCGGCGCTGATCAGGGGAACGCGGCCACGACCTCGTCGGCGAACCACCGGATCTGCGCGCGCATCTCCTCGACCGTTCGAAGACGCGTTCATCGAACGGGTCGTGGACGCCGCTCTCGCAAGTACTCGCTGAGCAGGGCCGCCGCGTCCAGCATGGCGACGCCCCGTGCCGTGAGCTTCTCCTGCCAGGTCTCGAGCGCGGCCGCCAGCGATTCGGTGCCGCCCGCGGTGCGGACCTGATCGACCACCGTCGCGATGTGTTCCAGGGGATAGCCGCCGCGCCGGAGCAGGTGGGTCAGCTCCGCGTCGCGGATGTCGGCCGCCTGGAAGACCCGGTAGCCGGTGGCGGGATTGCGAGCGGGGACGAGGATGCCCGCGCGCTCCCACGCCCGGATGGTCGCCGCGGTGACGTCGAGGCGGTGGGCCAGCTCGCCGATCGACCAGTCGGTCCCGGCCGGCCGCGGGTCCGCCTCGGTGGTCAGGTGGCCGATCGCCGTTCGCACCGCGTTGAGGGTTTCCCGGTCGCGCAGCAACCGCAGGTGCCCGCGGTCGACGAGCGTGAGGGCGCGCTCCACGTCGTCGTCGTGGACGGCGTGCATGATCCCGCCGGCTGTCGCGTGCCCGTACGCTGTGACCAACCCGAGGAACGCACGCAGGGCCGCCGCGTGGATCGAGGTGTAAACCCGGTAGCCGCTCGGAGTGCGCGAAGCCGGCGGGAGGAAGCCCTCACGCTCGTAGTTGCGGACCGCCTGCGTGGAGATGCCGTGCTCGCGGGCGAGGTCCGCAGGTCTCAATGGAGAGTTCAAGGATACGATTCAACCACATGGACATCACGGACTTCACGGCCGAACTGCTCGCGTTCGGCGAGCCGACGCACTTCGAACCGGCCTTCGCGCGGATCCGCAACGAGCTCTTCGCGCGGCTCGCCGAGCACGGCTTCCGGTCGATCGCGCTGGAGACCGACCGCGTCGCCGCGCTCGACGGCGGGTTCTCACACGGCTTCGGCGAGCAGGACGCCAACCGGCAGCTGCTCGCTTGGATCCGCGAATACAACGAAACCGCCGAGGAACCGCTGGCCTTCCACGGCTTCGACGCCCCGACCGAGATGTTCAGCGCGCCCAGCCCGCGCACCTACCTCGAACACGTGCGCGACTACCTGGGACTGGACGCCGACATCGCGGCCCTGACCGGGGACGACGAACGGTGGAGCCGCTCCGAGGCGATCCTCGACCCCGCGGCTTCACCCGGCGCCACGGCCGAGGCCCGCGAGCTGCGGATCCTCGCCGACGACCTGCTCATGGCTCTCGACGCCCGCGTCGAGAAGGTTTCACGCGCCGAATGGGATCGCGCGAGGATCAACGCCTTGGCCGGGCTCGATCTGCTGCGCTATCACGCCGCGTCGGCGCAGCCCGGCGATCGGGACACGAGGATCGCCCGCCTCGCAGGGGTACGCACCGTGCTGATGGCGCGAAACCTCCTGGACATCCGCGCCATCGAAGCCCCGCGCGGCCGGACCCTGGTGTTCGCGCACAACGCCCACCTGGGGTCCGGCGCGGGGGCGATCGTCGCGTCGCGGCTCGGCGACCGGTACGCCTTCATCGCCGGCAGCCTCGGCCACAGCGAAGCCCTCGGCCTTGGCGGGCCGGCCGCAGACACCTACGAAGGCCGCCTGCAGCGGGACACCGGTACCTGGAAGCTGACCACGGGAATTCCGGCTGGTCGCACCCGGGACGACATCGACCACAGGTACGCGCCGCTCACCCGGGAGCTGCTCGACGGCGCCGACGCCGTGCTGCACGTCGCCTGAAAACAGCGGGCCCCCGGCACCGGGGTCGGGTCCGGTGCCGGGGGCCGCTGGTTCACCCGGTTACGGGTAGCTCACCACGTTCACCGGCACCGTGCCCGAAGGCGTGACGCCGCCGGTGTCGTTGATGACGTGGGTGATCGTGCCGCGGTAGTTGAGCGACACCGACAGCAGGCTGTGGAACTTCACGCCGCTGTTGTTCGGCACCTCGAACGCGTGGTAGCTGGACACCGCCGGGTTCGTGTCGAAGAAGCAGTAGCTCCCGAGACCCCAGGCCTCATGGGACGTCACGTTCGCCCCGACCTTGTAGGCCGCGTACCCGGCGACGCCCGATGGCGCGTTCCACGACGCCTGGTTCGGCACGTCGTAGGGCATCTCGTTCTGGAAGAAGATCGTCTTCCCACCCTGGCCGTTCCAGATCACCTGGTACTTCTGGTAGTGCTCGACGAACAGGCCGGTCGCCAGCACGTTCGCGCCGT
The DNA here is from genome assembly GCF_040682935.1 of Amycolatopsis sp. NPDC051061. Lineage (NCBI taxonomy): Bacteria > Bacillati > Actinomycetota > Actinomycetes > Pseudonocardiales > Pseudonocardiaceae > Amycolatopsis > Amycolatopsis sp. NPDC051061. Next base: position 246,721 of record NZ_JBFBBZ010000002.1, on the reverse strand, counting down.
TGACCACCAGCCCGGTATCGGCCGTGTTGGTGGTCCAGCCGACCGTGCCGCCGTTGCCGTGGTCGGCCCGCCACGCCCAGATGTGATCGATGATCGTGTTGGCGCTGTTGACGATCAGGCTGTTCGTGGCCTTGCCGGCGATCGCGCCGCCGATCCGGAAGAACACGTCCTGGACCGTCGTCGGGTTGGACGCGTGCGACGCCGACGAACCGGACTGCCCGACCGTGAGCAGCGCCTGCGAGTTCGTCGTGCCCGCGTCGAACAGCAGGCCCTTGAGCCGTACGCCGTCCACATCGGACACCTGCATCGCGTTGACGCCGTTGTCGGGCACCAGTGTCGGGTAGCCGATGCCGAGGATCGTCGTGTTCGCCTTGGTCACGTTGAGCGTCTGGTTGAGGTGGTAGATGCCCGGCGTGAAGAACAGGTTGCAGCCCGCGGCGAGCGCGTTGTTGATCGACGAAGCCGTATCGCCGGACTTGACGACGTAGAACTGGCTCATCGGCGCCGATGTGCCCGGGGTGCTGCCGTTCGCCCAGCTCGGGCCGGAAGCGTTGGTGCGCAGGGAAGGCAGGAACACGCGGTACTTGCCGGTGCCGTCGACGTAGAGGTAGGGCACGTCGCGCGAGACCGGGGTCGTCGCCAGCGTCGTCTCCGGCGGGTTCGGGAACGTGTTCGCCGGCGCGCCGCTGGTGCCGGAGAAGACCATGTTCCACACGCCGCCGTTCCAGCTGCCGAGCTGCGAGTCGCGGGTGTACCACTGCTGCTGCGACACCGACGCGGCCTGGCCGGCCACCTTCGTGTCGGCGATGTAGCCGCCGCTGGCGAAGCCGTAGCTCGCCGGGTACAGCTGCAGCCCGCCGCGGACGTCCATCCGGCGGAACGGCGCGGCCTGCGCGACCGCCCAGCGCTCCTGGCCGCCGGAGGGCACGACGGCCAGGTTCTCCGCCGAGCGCCAGAAGTTCTGCAGCGCGACGCCGTTGTCGGAGGCGTTGAAGGCGTCCACCGTGACGTCGCCGTTGATCAGGACGTCACCGGGGTTCTGCCCGAGGCCGGCGACCGAGGTGTAGAAGCCGACGTTGTCGTGCACGTTGTTGTACGTGCCCGGCTTGAACAGGTGGGCGACGCGCCGGTCCGCGAACTGCGCGGTCAGCGTGTCCTTCTGGTTGTTGAAGTCGGTGTCGAGCTGCGCCTGGATCGTCGCCGCGGACATGCTCGGGTCGAAGATCCGCACGTTGGACCCGAAGTTCGGGGTGTCCGACTGGGTCGGGCAGCCGGCCTGGGTGCCGATCGTGTAGCTCGCGCTGGACACCGGGGACGTCGTCGAACCGGACTTGAGCGCGATCGCGTTGACCGTGCGGGAGTTCGGGACGCTGATGGGTCCGCTGTAGAGCGTCGAGGACGCGGTTGGCGTCGAGCCGTCCACCGTGTACCGGATGGTCGCGCCGGAGGTCGCGCTGCTGATCGTCACCGTCTGGGCGGCGGAGTACGTGCCGCCGGGCGGGCTGAACGTCGGCGCCGCGACCGTCGTCGAGCTGCCGCCGACGGTGAAGGTGAAGTGCGGGGTGTCGTACTGCGGCCCGCTCTTCTCGTAGGTGAACCAGTAGTCGAGCGTGTTCCCGGTGCTCAGGCCGTTGACGGTGGTCCGCCAGGTGCCGGAGCCGTTGGTCATCCGCACGTTCTGCTGGCCGACGCCCGGGACGCCGGTGTAGTGGACGTCCACGTACACCGCGGGGGTCGTCGGGGTGAAGTTGAGCTGCAGCTGGGTCGAACTGAGCTGCGTGACGCTCTGGGTGTAGTCGTCGGCCGCGAGGGCGGCGGGGGCGCTGAGCCCGGCCGCCACCAGCAGTGCCGATGCGACGAGCGCGAGCCTGGGGCCGCGTCGTCGAAGCTTGTCCAGGGTCCGGTTCACGCCGTGACACCTCCGCCGTTGGGGATCCACGAGCATTTGTTGCGAGTCACAACAAAGTAGCTCCCGCTCAGCGGAGCCTGGATTACTTTTTGGTAACACTTGTCTGGACCAATGCCTCGGGTGGGTGAGGCGGTTCGTGGCCTTTCGTCCGATTGGTGGTGCGGTGGGCGAATGACTGAACCGAGAAACACTCGTCAAGCGGGTGACCTCGAACGAGTGACATGCGACGATCCCGTGCCACACCTCGTCCCCTACCGAGGAGTAGGTATGGCCCCTTCGCGGCTGCTCCGGTCCCTCATCGCTTTCTCACTCGTCGCGGCCCCGCTGTCGGTGGCCGTCGCCTCTCCCGCTGAAGCCGCGCCGCTGCAGAGCGGCGGTGTCGTCAACTTCGGCTGTGCCACCGCCGGCAAGCTGCACTGCCTCGGCAAGGCGATCCGTTCGCCCCAGGGCAACGGCCCGCTGCTCACGTCCACCCCGGTCGGCTACGGGCCGGCCGAGATCCAGGCCGCGTACAACCTCGGCGGCCTGCACGCGAACGGTCGCACCGTGGCCATCGTCGACGCGCAGGACGCGCCCACCGCGGAAGCCGACCTGGCCAAGTTCCGGTCCACACGCGGACTTTCCCCGTGCACGACGGCCAACGGCTGCTTCAAGAAGGTCAACCAGAACGGCGCGGCGAGCCCGCTGCCGGCGCCCGACTACGGCTGGGCGATGGAGATCAGCCTCGACCTCGACGCGGTGTCGGCGACCTGCCCGGACTGCAACATCCTGTTGGTGGAAGCCGATTCCCCGGACACCGACCCGTTGATGACGGCGGTCGACACGGCCGCGGCCACGCCGGGCGTGGTGGCGATCTCCAACAGCTACGGCGGCACCGAGGACTCGACGATCCTCGCCGCGGACGCGCACCTGAACCACCCGGGCATCGCCGTCACAGCGTCGTCGGGCGACTCGGGCTACGGCGTCAGCTGGCCGGCGTCCTCGCCGTACGTCACAGCGGTGGGCGGTACGACGCTGAAGAAGTCGACGAGCACCGCACGCGGCTGGACCGAGACGGCGTGGAAGGGCAGCGGCTCCGGATGTTCCGCGCTGGAGGCGAAACCCGCGTGGCAGCAAGACACCGCGTGTGCGAAGAGGACAGTCGCGGACGTCTCGGCGGTCGCGGACCCGGCCACCGGGCTCGGGGTCTACGACACGTACAACAGCTGCGGCAGCTCGTCGTTCTGCGACCTGCTGCTGGCGCTGGGCCTGGCGCAGGGCGCGGACGGCTGGATCCAGGTCGGCGGCACGAGCCTGTCGTCGCCGGTGATCGCGAGCGTGTACGCGCTGGCGGGCAACCCGGTGACCGCCGGGTCGTACCCGTACGCGCACACCGGCGGGCTGTACGACGTGACGTCGGGCTCGAACGGCAGCTGCGGCGGGACCTACCTCTGCACGGCGGGTGCCGGGTACGACGGGCCCACCGGCCTGGGCACACCGAACGGCACGTCAGGGTTCTGACCGCCGGACCGGCTCTCCGAGTGCCGCGGTCAACTCGGCCTCGATCCGTGTGAGGAGTTCGCCGAACACACAGGCGATCTCCTCCCACGGGTGCCCGAAGGTGCCGAGGGTGACGTTCGCGCGCGGCATTTTCGCGGGTCCCGGGACGGGGAAGGAAATCGACATCGACCCCGCCCGGGTGCCGCGCGAGCTAACCCACCGAGATCCGGTCCAGATCCGGCGCGCCCGCCCGGTCGTTGCCGATCCGGATCGTGTTGGCGCCCGCGTTCAGCGTCACCGGGACCGAAGTGGTGTACGGCGCGCTGTTGCCGACGCCGCTGACCTTCACCTCCACCGGCGCGCCGCCGTTCACCGACACGAAGTACGACCGGTCGCCGTTGACGGTGAAGTCGAGGTAGAGCGCGTACTGCCCGGCCGACGCCACCGTCACGGCCGGGAACGTCACCGCCGCCCCCGCGCTGCCGCCGATGTTGCGCACCTTCTGCCCGCCCGAGCACGGCGAGCAGCTCGTGACGCCGGCGTCGCCGATGTCGTTCGCCGAATCCTCCGCCTCGCGCATGAACACCCGGTCGGCCGGACGCTGCTTCACCTGCACCGGCTTGCTCACCGACTTCGCACGGCCGAGCGTCGTGAACGACGCCGTCACCGGGATGGTCACGTCCTGGGCCGCCGGAGCCGTCACGGTCCATGATCCACTGAGGACCTGACCGAGCGCCAGGTGCGACGCGGTCACCGGGGCACCCTGGAGCGTCCAGCCCGCCGGGACGACCGGGGCCAGTGACACCTGGTCGATCGGGTCGTCGACGTCGAGCCGCAGCGACGCGGTGATCTTCAAGGACTGCTGGCCCGGCGAAACCCATTGCACGCCAGCGGGTTCCACGGTCAGCGTCGTCTTCGGCGTGTAGGACTCGGGTGGCAGTGGTGCCACCGCGATCCGGTCGAGGCCGACGTTCCCGGAAACCTTGATCGTGTTGGCTCCGGCGTTCAGTGGCACGGCGATGGCCGCCGGGGCGCTGACGGTGATCGGCGCGGCGCCGTTCACGCTCACTTCGAGAGAGCCCGGGTCGGTCGTGTCCAGCTGCAGCCGGGACGGTCCCGACGCTTGGACACCGCGGAAGGTGACCGCGCCGCGGTCGAGCCCGGTGACCGCGGAAGTGCCCGAGCACGCCTCGCACCACACCGGCGATGCCTGGCCCTCGAAGCCGTTGCGGGGTGACTCCGCCTCCAGTGGCACCTCACCGCGGGGGTCGGGGTAGCCGTAGGCGACGTCGATCTCGTCGAGCGCGAGCTGGTGGAAGAACGGCTTGGCCTGCGGGCCGGACCACGTGTTCAGCACCTCGAGCTTGAGGTAGCGCGCGTGCACTTCGCCGACGTCGACGAACTGCACGCCGCGGGTGCTCGGCAGCGCGCCGGTGCGTACCGGCGTGCCCCAATTCTTCCCGTCGTCGCTGGCGTAGACGCGGTAGTCCTTGATCCGCGCGGAATCCTCGGCGCGGCCGAAGGACTCGCGCGCGGCCGTGGGCGACGACTCGCGCTCGTGCACCGCCAGGTACGCCGTCGAGCGCTTCCGGCCCAGGTCCAGCGTCACGGACACCGGCTGCTGCCCGCCCGCGTCCCAGTAGTTCAGGTAGCTGCCGTCGACGAGGTTCGCCGCGGGGTGCCCGGGCGCCGAGGCCGACGCGGTCGCCTTGATCGTGCTCTTGTCGTAGAAGTACTGCTGACCGGCGGTGTCCACTTCGAACACCGTGTCGTACGTGTCCCAGTCTTTGATGTCCAAGATGGACAGGTAGCCGCCGGACTGCGCGAACTTCATCGGCTTGCCGGTGCGCACATCGGACACCTTGGTGACGCGATAACCGTTGTCCCGCAGGCGGACCAGGTTCGTCGACGGCCGGGTGACGACGTGCACGTACTGCGTCCTCGCGCCGGGCTTGACGGTGATCACGCCGTGCGCGCCGTCGTTCCAGAAGCCGGGTTGTAGGCCGCCGTACAGGTAGCCGCCGCCCTCGGTGCCCCGCAACGACTCCTTGATCGGCTGGGTCCACGACGCCATGAAATTGTTGAACGCCTCCTGCTGCGGCGGGAACTTCCCGTTCAGCATGGCGGTTTCGGCCATCAGCGACTTGATCGACGAACCCGCGTTCGTGATGTAGCGGCCGGTCGAGAGCCGGACGTCGACGGCCTGGTCGCCGCCGCTGTACCACCAGTCGCCGTTGGTCGGCAGCTTGTAGTCGGCCTCGGTGAGCCGCGGCATCGGCGTGTAGATCGCCTGCGGGTAGTCGTACGACGGCGTCATGCCGGTCTTCTGCTCGTTGCTGACCGTGTCCATGATCGGCGTGTCCTCGTTGTTGTTGCTCAGCAACCAGGACGGCCGCTTCTCGCGGATGTGCTCGTAGAGCCCGTGCTGCTCCCAGTACTCGTTGTCGTTGTCGATCCAGAAGCCGGCGAGGTCGGAGTAGCGGTCCATGACCTCGTCGAACAGGTCGTAGCTGAACTCGCCGAAGCCCGGGCGCGTCGTCAGGTCGACCGGGTGGCCCTGGTACGCCGAGTAGGCGGCCGAATCGAGCGACTCGTGGCCGGTTTCGTTGTGCCACTGGGGATCGTCGGTCATGTAGAGCATCACCCGGACGCCCTTGGCCTTGCCCGCGGCGATGAGCTCGCCGAGGAAATCGCGTTGCGTCGAGCAGCTGCCCGGGATCTTCGACGGCCACGGCCGTGCGTAGCCGAGCCGGCTGTGGAAGGTGGTGAGGACGACGTAGGACGCGCCGAGCTTCGTCGCCTCGTCGATCCAGTAGTCCGGCGTCCAGCCGCCGGCGGTGACGTCGTGCTCCCAGGCGGCGCAGTCGGTGTGCCGCGGCGCGGTGAACATGCCCCAGTGCAGGAACAGCCCGGCCGTCGACGCCCGCAGCCAGTCCTGGCGCGGGTTGAACAGCTCGGCGTTCGCGGGGGTGACCAGGCTCGCCAGCAGCACGATGACCGCGGCGAGGCAGGCTCGGACTCTCATGACCGCTCCTTCGTCCGGAGAGATCCGATGATTATGCGGTCATATATCGTACGTCAAGGGTAGATGCCGCTCAGCGGTACCCAGTCGTCCGATCTGTCACAATCTCCCGACGCGATACGTCAAGGTGGTGACGTACGTGAAAGGACGAACCCCGTGACCGACGCCGACCTCCTGGCCAGCAGCTTCGAAGCCCACCGCGACCACCTCCGGTCGGTCGCCTACCGGATGCTGGGCTCGCTGAGCGAGGCCGAGGACGCCGTCCAGGAGTCGTGGCTGCGGCTGAGCCGGAGCGACTCCGCCGCCGTCGAGAACCTCGGCGGCTGGCTGACGACGGTCGTCGGGCGCGTCTGCCTCGACATGCTGCGCTCGCGCAAGGCCCGGCGCGAGGAACCGTGGGACGTCCTGGTGCCCGACCCGATCGTCAGCCGCGACGACGCCGGGCCCGAGCACGAGGCGCTGATGGCGGACTCGGTCGGCCTCGCGCTGCTGGTCGTGCTGGACACGCTCACCCCGGGCGAGCGGCTGGCGTTCGTGCTGCGGGACATGTTCGCGATGCCGTTCGAGGAGATCGCGCCGATCGTCGGCCGGTCCGAAGCGGCGACCCGGCAGCTGGCGAGCCGCGCCCGGCGGCGGGTCCAGGGCGCCCCGGTCGCGCCGGACCCGGACCTGGCCCGGCAGCGCGAAGTCGTCGACGCCTTCCTGGCGGCGGCCCGCGGCGGTGACTTCGACGCGCTGGTCTCGGTCCTCGACCCGGAGGTCGTGCTGCGCGCCGACCGCGGGGCGGCGGGCGGCTCGGTCGAGGTGCGCGGTCCGGCGGCGGTGGCCGACCAGGCGCTGACGTTCTCGCGGCTCGGCGCGGGCGGCGGCGTGGTCCGCCGGGCGCTGGTCAACGGCGCGGCGGGCGTGGTCGGTACACGCGACGGACGGCCGTTCTCGGTGCTGGGGTTCACGGTCACCGGCGGGCGGATCGTGGAGATCGACATCCTCGCGGATCCGGCGCGGCTCGAGCGGCTCGACTTGGCGGTGCTCGACTGACCCGATGACATGAACGACTCTTTCCTGTCGTCAGACGACATGAAAGAGTCGTTCATGGCGTTTCGGCGACCACCGCGCCGGTCTCGTCGGTGATCAGGGCGATGCCGTCGGCCGCGTCGAAGTGCAGGTGGTGGCGGCGGCCGTCCGCGTACCGGCGGACCGTGCCCGCCACCACGACCACCAGCTCGCCGTCCTCGACCGCGTACAGGTCGTCCGGGGTCAGGACCTCGTGGATGCGCGTGCCGTTGGTGATCAGCGTGCGGACCCGGCGGCCGGTGTGGTCGTAGCCGTAGAGCGCGTTGACGCCGTCGTCGCCGTGCACCCCGCGCAGGCGGTCGAACGCGTCGCGGATTTCGCTGCCCGACGGCGGTGGCCCGGGATCCCGCGGGGACACCTCGTGCAGCAGCCCGCCCGGGCCGGCGATGACGTGCACCGGGGTGAAGAGCTCGCTGACGCCGTTCGCGTGGTGCACCGCGGTGCGGCGGCCGTGCAGGTCGTACTGGACGGCGTCGACGAAACCGGGCACGCTCACCAGCCGTCCGACCTCGTCGTACTGGTGGCGGACGGTCAGCCGTCCGTCGCCGGCGTCGGGGTAGACCACTTCGGACAGTCGCCCGTCCGCGCGGCGCACGACGTCGAGCCGGTATTCGACGGCCACGTGCGCCGGCCGCCAGCGCCGCTCGGCGGGGTGGCCGAGCGCGTCGTAGCCGAACAGCGTCACGCCGGATTCGTCGGCGACGCGCACCAGCCGCCCGCAGCTGTGCGGCCCCGCCTCGAGCGGCACCGGGAGCCCGCCGTCGTGGTAGGCGAACGTCGTGACCGGCGTGCCGCCCGGGTCGTCGACCAGCACCGCGACCACCCGGTCGGCCGCGTCGTGCACGCGGTACACCGTGTGCCCGCCCGCGGTGCGCGTCTCGACCGGGTTGCCGGCGGCGTCCCGCGCGTGCACCACACCTTCGGCGTCCCGCAGTTCCCGCCCGAGCAGATCCCGCACCGGTTCGTGAAGGCCACCATCACGAACTACAAGTTCCTCAAGGTGGCCTTCACGAACCGGGCGGCCCAGCGCGTCGTAGCGGAAGACTTCGGGAGCGGCCGGGGGGTGGCCGTCCCGGAACCCCCGGCTGGTTCGGTAAATCAGCCCGCGCGCGCAGTACTCGTGGTGCTCGTCGACGACGTCGCCGAGCAGCTCGGCGTGCCGGCGCTGCACCAGCCGGCCGGCGCCGTCGCGCAGCTCCGACGTCACGATCACCTCGGCCTCGCCGGAAACCGCCCGCTGCTCGGTGGTGACCCGCGCCCCGGCGTAGCGGTACCGGACGGTCGGCAGGTCCGCCGAGTCACCCGGTCGCACGACGGTTTCGGGGCGCCCCAACGGGTCCAGGGTCACCGTGGTCACCGCGCCCGCCGGATCGATCACCTCGCACACGTGCGTCGTGCGGACGTCGTACCGCGTCGACGTCACGTTCCCGAGCGGGTCCGAGGCCACCTCGGGGAAGCACCGGTCGGCGGAGTAACGCACCTCGTGGGTGTGGCCGTTCGGCCCGATCGTCGTGGTGCGCAGCCCGGCGACGGTGTCGAGCCGCCCGTAGAACGTCGTCGCCCACCAGCCGTCCTCGCCGGGACGGCGGTGGTAGCCGTGGTGGCGGAAGTCCGGCAGGATCGGGCCGTAGACCTCGGCGACGAGCGCGTCGGTGAGCACCAGCTCCTCCCGCGCGGTGAGCAAGCCGTGCGAGCCGGCACTGCCGTCGGGCCGCTCGTCGTAGCGGAAGACCCGGTCGCACAGCACTTTCCCACCGCCGTCCAGCTCGCGCACGCGGGCGGGCAGGGCGGTGAAGCGGCGTTCGGGAGCGGTCGCGTACGTCGTGCGCGTCTCGCGGACCACCGGCTCGCGGCCGGGCCGCTTGGTGGTCTCCACCTCCCGGACCGGGTTGCCGGCGGCGTCGAAGGCCGTCTCGGTGGTGGTGACCGAGACCGGGCGTTCCCGGCGTTCGAACACGGTCGCGACCGAGCGTGTCCACTTGGGACGGCGAGCGTGCTCGACGCGGCGGTACGGCCGGTCCTGCTCGGCGGATCCGTCGAGGCCGTAGGTTTCTTCCTTGTCGAGCAGGCCGCCGTCGCCGAACCAGCGCACGGTCCGCAGCGTGGGCGCGTATTCGTCGCCCAGCTCGTCTTGGACGACGCGGCCGAAGCCGGCGGTGCGGCCGTCGTGGTATTCGAACTCGGTCACGCCCGTCTGCCCGGTGACCGCTTCGCGCCGCGTGACGCGCCGGACCACCGGGGTCGCCTCGACGGTGGCGTACTCGACCCGCGTGTGCAGCCCGATCCCGTTGTCGATCTCGCTCAGCCACCCGGTGCGGGTCAGGTCGGCGAGCTCCAGGGACAAGGCGGGCACGGAGTCGTCGAGCAGCAGCACGCCGCCGCCGGGCCGCGCCTTCGCGGCGAGCTGGACCCGCCGCGGGGCCGGCGCTTCCGTGCGGGCGTAGGCCAGCCGCAGGGCCGGCGCGGCCGCTTCGGCGCCGTGCGCGTCGAACCCGGTCAGCGAGACCGACGTCAGCAGGGACGCGCCGGTGACGTCGTCTTCGTCGTAGCCGAAGCGCCACCGCCGGACGAGCGGCCGCGGGTCCCCGGGCACCCGCAGGTCGACCCGGGCGCACCGCAACGCCGTCGTCACGAGGGTGCCGCTGCGGCCCCAGCGCAGGACGTCCGGCCGCGGTTCGTACGTGAACTCCACCTCGTACGGCCCGTAGGACACGCGCGCGAGGTACGCCTGCCCGCTGTGGTGCGCCCAGCCGAACGCCGCGGTGTTGCCGAACGCGTCCTCGGTCCGTTCGAGGTACCAGGCGGTGCCGGCGGACCGGCCGCCGTCGGTCGTGCCGAGGACGTGCCGGACGCCCGATCGGGTGGTGAGTACGAAGCCGTCGCCCCGGCGGGTGAGCCGGCCCTCGGCGCCGGAGCTCGCGCGCCCGTCGGCCAGCCGGACGTGCGGCAGCGGCAGCGCGAACCCGCCGCCGAAGGCGCCGTTCTGCGTACCGGTGGTGTAGCGCAGCGCCAGTGCGGGCGCGAGCCCGCCGGGACCGGGCGGCAGGTCGAGCGGCACGGCGAAGCTGCCCCCGCCGGTGGCGAGCTCCGGGGTGAACGCGCCGCCCAGCCCTCGCACCGGCGCGGGCCGGCTTGCCTCCTGCGCGCTCACCCGGAGCGGAACCATGCTGATCTCCCCGACTCGATCCGTGACCTACGGACGGCCAAGTGGGTGAGGCCGGGCCGCCAGATACGTCGTCACCCGTTTGCCGCGCTCGTTACCCATTCGTGACTTCCGTGTCGTATCCCGGTGGCGGCTCACCGGTCTTTTCCGGGTGCCATCAGTGATCAATGGCGGAGGGTGGACCCCGATGGTCGTCAAGTTCGTGCGGGACGAGACCGCGGAAGTGGCTGAAGTGGCGGCGGAGGACGCGAGCACGCTCAACGAGCTCCCGACCCCGCCCAGACAGTTGCTCGACCGGCACGGCGCGCGGGTGCTCGACCCGGCGACGGCGGTCGTCGCCGCCGGGCAGCCGGTCCCGCGCACGACCGTGTACCGGCCGGGCACCTTCCTGCTCCCCAACCGGTACCTGCGCGACCAGGAGACCCTGGCCGCGATCAACCGCGTCCTCGGGCGCATCGGCATCCAGGCCGAGCCGGCCGACCGCGGCGGGGAGAGCAAGGCCCACGCCCGCGTCCGGCAGCTCGACGACGTGCCCGTCCGCGCCCTGCTGCACGTTCGTCCGGACTCCGACCCCGTCGTCGTCGACTGCTGGAAGGCGCTGCAGCTGCTGCGGTCGGCCGCTTCGGGCGAGAAGCCCGAGATCGACCCGGAGATCGTCCGGGAGATCTCCGTCGAGCACCTGCTCTTCACCTCGCCGGTGTTCGGCGGGGTGCCGTGGGAAACCAGCGGTCTCGGCGGCACGCCGTGGGAGACCAGCGGGTTCGGCGCGGGCAGTTCCTACGGGCGCACCCACGGGGCCAACCGGATCCCGGTGACGCTCGCCGCGGACCCGCCCTATCGCGCCAAGTTGCCCGCGCAGCGGCGGCCGGTCGTCGCCGTGCTCGACACCGGCATCGGCCCGCACCGCTGGTTCGGGCTGGCCGATCGCAGCGGCCCGCCGCCCGCCGGCGCCGGCCTCACCGTCGCGCCCGGCATCCAGGCGGCGATCCTGCAGGCCGAGCAGGACTCCGGCACCACCCTGCCGACCCAGCTGCTCACCGACTACTGGGACGCGCCGACGACCGGCCAGCCGCTGATCGGCGACGTCGACACCGACACCGGGCACGGCCTGTTCATCGCCGGCATCATCCGGCAGGCCTGCCCCGAAGCCGACACCCTCGCGATCCGCGTCGTGCACAGCGACGGTGTCGCGTACGAGGGCGACGTCCTGCTGGCGCTGCACCTGCTCGCCGACCGCGTCCGGGACGCGCAGGCGAACAACCGGCCCCAGGACATGGTCGACGTCGTCTCGATCTCGATGGGCTACTACGTCGAAGACCCGGCGGACGTCGCCTTCACCGGCCAGTTCGGCGCGGCCATCGCGGAGCTGCTCGGGCTGGGCGTGGTCGTCGTCGCGGCCGCGGGCAACGACGCCACCACCCGCCGCTTCTACCCGGCGGCCTTCGCCGACCAGCCGCTCGGCGGCGGCTGCGGCCCGCAGGTGATCAGCGTCGGCGCGCTCAACCCCGACGTCGGCGCCAGCAAGGCGCTGTTCTCCAACGAAGGCCCGTGGGTGCGGTGCTGGGCGACCGGCGCCGGCGTCGTCAGCACCTACCCGACCGACGTCCGCGGCAGCGCGGCCGCCGACCACGAGCTGCCCGGCCGGAACTCCTTCGACCCGGACGACTACAGCGCCGGTTTCGCGGTCTGGGACGGGACGTCGTTCGCGGCGCCGCTCGCCGCCGCCGAGATCGCCAAGGCCCTGTTCCAGTCCGGCGACTTGGCCACGGTCGACCGCGACACCGTCGTCAAGCGCGCTTGGACCGCGCTGGGCTCGCTGTGACCGTGGCCAAGACCGACCACAGCCGGGTAGCGGCACTGTTCGACGCCGCGCGGGAGGGCGACCGCGCGGCGCTGAACGAACTGGTTTCCCTGCTCACGCCGCTGCTCTGGCAGGTCGCGCGTGATCAGGGTCTGGACGCCGATCAGGCCGCCGACGTCGTGCAGACGACGTGGCTGCGCCTGCTCGGCTCCTTCGCGGAGATCCGCTCGCCGGTCGCGCTGACCGGCTGGCTGATCACCGTCACCAAGCGGGAGGCCTGGCGGGCTGGGGAAAAACGCCAGGTCGAGCGGCCGCTGCCGGAGCTTCCGGAGCGGCTGACCGAAGCGTCACCGGCACCCGAGGAGGGGGTGCTGCGCGACGATCAGCGCGTGCGGTTGTGGCGCGCGGTCGACGCCTTGCCCGAACGCTGCCGCAGCTTGCTGCGGATCGTGGCGTTCGTGCACCGGCCGGACTACGCCGAAGTGGGCGCCCGGCTGGGAATGCCGAGGGGGAGTATCGGCCCGACCAGGGGACGTTGCCTCGCGCGCCTGCGCGAGCAGCTACTCGCCAACGGCGAAGGAGATTGGCTGTGACCACCGTCGAACCACCCGGCGCGAACGAGCCCTTGGACGAGCTCGACTTCCGGCTGCTGACCGGATTGCGCGAGCTGTGGGAAGACGCCGACCCGATGCCCGCCACGCTCGTGGAGCAGATCCGCTTCGCGATCCAGCTGGAGGACGTCGATCTGGAAGTGATGCGGATCCGCGAACAGGAGGGGCTCGTCGGCGCGCGCAGCGCGGCGGAGCAGGGCCGGCTCATCACGTTCGACAGCGAGAGCTTGACGATCATGGTGAACGTGAGCCCCGAGCCCGGGGGGACGATCCGCCTGGACGGCTGGCTGACGCCGCCGGCGGAGCACCCGATCGAGGTCCGCACCGCGAACGGCCCCTTGCCGACCACTTCGGACGCCGAGGGGCGGTTCGCGGTGAGCGGGGTGCCGCACGGGATGGTGCAGGTGCTGGTGCGGACGCTGGGTCGGTCGAGGACGGTGAGCACACCGGCCATCGAGCTCTGAAGGGCGTTGCCCGCTCGCCGGACGTCATGAACGAGTCGTTCACCGCGCCGGACGACAGGAAAGAGTCGTTCATGTCGTCGGCGGCCCGGATACCGCGCCCTGACGTGAAAATCTGCCCACCCGGCGAGAACTCCCGGACCACCTCGGCCCGGAGGTACGATCCGGGACGTCCTTCTCGGCCGAGGGGGACGGCCCCGGCCGGAAGGGCAGCCTGTGGTCGCGTCGCCGAGGGCGGAAGATCGGGTGCGCGACCTGCATCGGCGTGCGGTCGCGGCGACCAACAACGGCCAGCCCGTGGTCGGCGGCCGGCTGATCCGGTCCGCCGCGCGGCTTCTCGGCCTGCCCGCGAAACAGCCGCCGCCGGAATGGCCGTCCTGGCCTGACCTCGCCACGCGCGTGCTCGGCACGTACGCCGCCGTCGAAACCGCGCTGGGCAACAGCACTCGCGGGCTCGCGCTGCTCGACGAGGCCGACGTCCTCGTGTCCGACGCCGGGCGCGGGATCCTGCGCCAGCAACGGGGTCTCGTCTTCATCCTGATCGGCCGGATGGACGAAGCCCTCACGTGCTTCGACGAGGCGATCCCCCTGCTGCGGCAGGCCGGCGAGTTCGTCGTGCTCGCCCGGACCCTGCTCAACCGCGCGATGCTGCACCAGTACGCCGGGCGCGTCCGGCTCGCGCTCGCCGATCTCGACCAGTGCGAGCAGATCAGCGCCGGCCAGCCCGGAGAAGAGGGCCTGGCCCGGATCTTCGCCAAGGCGGCGCACGGCCGCGGCCAGGCGCGTGTGCTCACCGGCGACATCCCGGGCGCCCTGCGGGACTTCGACGCGGCGAGCGGGTTCTACGCCGAGCAGAGCGTCGGGATGCTTTCGGTGCTGGCGGTCGACAAAGCCCGCGCGCTGCTCGCGGCCGGGCTGCCGCAGGAGGCCGCGGCGGAGCTGGACGCGGCTCTGGAGCAGTTCCCGCGGCTGCGGATGAACCAGGAACACGCCGAAGCCGAGCTGACCCGCGCCCTGGCCGCGCTGGCGAGCGGTGACCCGTCGATCGCGCGCAGCTGGGCCGGGCGCGCCGAACGCCGCTTTCGCCGCCGTGGCAACGAAACCTGGGCCGCGGTCGCGCAGCTGACCGTGCTGCGCGCGGATTTCGCCGCCGGACGGCGGATCGCCCGCGTCGCCGCCGAGGCGACCGCGTTGGCCGGCCGGCTCACCGGGCTGGGCCTGCGCAACGACGCGGAGATCGCCGCGCTGCTCGCCGCCCGCGCGCGCATCGTCTTGGGCGACCTCGACGGCGCCCGGGCCGGCATCGCCCCGCGCGACCGCCGCGCCGCGCCACTGGAAAACCGCCTGGTGCGACGGCTCGCGCTGGCCGAGCTCGGAGCCGCGAGCGGCGACCGGCGCATCACCTTCGCCAACGCGCGGGCCGGGTTGACGCAGCTGGAGCGGCACCGCGGCCGGTTCGGCAGCATCGACCTGCTGACCGGGACGACGTCGCTCGGCAAGGAACTCGCCGACGCGGGCCTCGCCGCCGCGCTGGCCCAGCGCTCGCCCGGCGTCGTGTTCCGGTGGCTCGACCGTTCGCGCGCGCAGGCCTTCCGGTTCCGGCCGGTGCGCCCGCCCGCGCACCCGGAAACCGTGGACGCCGTCGCCGAGCTGCGGTACCTCTCGATGCAGATCCGCGCGGGCGAGCTGTCCGGGAAGCCGGACTCCCAGGCCGTGAAGCGGTGCGCCGCGCTGGAACGCGAGATCCGCGCCAAGGGCTGGCAGGCCGAGGGCACCGACGTCGACCACCCGGAGGCCAAGCTGCGCGAGGTCGGCGACGAGCTGGCCGAGACCGGCAGCGCGATGGTCTGCTTCCTCGCCGACCACGGCGCCCTGTGCGCGCAGGTGATCGCGAACCACCGGGTCGCGCTGATCGAGCTCGGCCCGGCGTCGGCGGTGGCCGAACCGGTCGCGCGGCTGCACAGTGACCTCGACGCGTTGTGCGGGCGCCAGCTGCCGCCGCAGCTCGACCACGTCATCCGCCGTTCGGTGCGGACGCAGGTCACGGCCCTGGACGGAATTCTGCTGGCGCCACTGGCTTCCCGGCTCGGCGACCTCGACGTCGTCGTCGTGCCGACCGGCGCGCTTTCGGCGATCCCGTGGGGCCTGCTGCCGACGTTGCACGGGCGCCCGGTGACGGTCACGCCGTCGTCGTCGGCCTGGCTCGACGCGGGCCGCCGCCCGCGCCGGGCGGCCGGGGCGCCGCTGCTGGTGGCGGGCTCGGACCTGACCCACGCGGAAACCGAGGTGGCCCTGCTGGCGCCGTTCTACCCGGAGGCCGAGGTGCTGACCGGCCCGGACGCGACGGTCGCCGCCACGCTCAAGGCGTTCGACGGCTGCCGTCTCGCGCACTTCGCCGCGCACGGCCACCACGAACAGGAGAACGTGCTGTTCTCCCGGCTCAACCTGGCCGACGGGCCGTTGATGGCGTACGACGTCCAGCAGCTTTCGACGGCGCCGGAGCAGGTGGTGCTGTCGTCGTGCGACGTCGGCCAGGCGGTGGTCCGCGACGGCGACGAAGTCCTCGGCTTCACGGCGGCGTTGCTCTACGGCGGCAGCCGGACGGTCGTCTCGAGCGTCGCGCGGGTCGACGACCGGACGGCCGGCGGCGTGATGCTGGCCTACCACCGGGCGCTCTCGGCGGGCACGCCCCCGGCGCGTGCCCTGGCCGACGCGGCGCAGGCGGAACCGCTGATGCCGTTCGTCTGCTTCGGCCGCAGCTGACACTCTTTTCGACGTCTGGCGATCTTCGAGGTTGCTTTCCGGTGATCGACCCCATCGCGGCGCATCCCCCGGTGGGTCCTGGGCATCTATCCCTGTGAGTCCGGTTGATCACGGAACGAGGGAGGGATGACCATGAAGCGAACTGGTACCGCGATGATCGTCGGCGGTCTGGTGGCCGGCGGGCTGCTGGTCGCGGCGGGTGCCGCGAACGCCATGCCGAGCGACACGCCGTGCGGGGCCTCGGACGTCCACGTGACCGTGGCCCGCGACCCGGCGAACGCCGCCGGGCACGAGGCCTACGTCCTCACCTACACCGCGGCCTCGCCGACGACGAACTGCAAGCTCGAAGGCGCGCCGACGGCGTTGACCTTCATCGCCGGCGGCCGGCGGCTGCCGGTCACCGCGACGGCGGACGGGAGCGAGTCCGTGCCGGTCAACCTGCGCGAGGGCCACCCGGCCGGGTCGCGGATCGTGCAGCGCTCGGCGGCGACGCCGTCCGCCGCGCCGGCGTTCGTGTCGTTCGACCTGCCGACCGGCCCGTACGGCCAGCCGGTGAGCGTCGAGTGGCCCGCGGGGTCGGTTTTGAAGGGCGACTCGGTGCAGGTCACGCCGGTCGGCAACTGAACTTCGGGAGGGGAATTCACATGAAGCGCATCTTGATGGGGATCGGCACGATGGCGGGGGCCTTCGCGCTGGCGGCGTGCGGTACCACGACATCGGCGGCTCCGGCGCCCTCAGGGTCCGCGGCGGCTCAGGCCCCGGCGGCGGCCGGGTCCGTGGGTGGCGTCGCCGCGGCTTCGACCACGACGCCGCGCTGCACACCGGCCGACCTCGAGGTCCTGCTGGGCAAGCCGGCCGAGAAGAACGACGCGCCGGGCCAGTACGACATCCCGCTGACCTACCGCAACACCTCGGACCACACGTGCGGCCTGTACGGCGTGCCGGGCGTCGACCTGGTCGGCCCGGACGACGCGACGTTCGGCCCGGTCTACCACCTGCCGCGCGTCGACAACGGCGTGAAGTACAACGAGGTGCCCGCGGGGACGACGGCGTCGGCGACGATCACGGTGCTGAAGGCGGCCGCCGGTGAGCCGGCGTGGACGCCGG
This sequence comes from Amycolatopsis sp. NPDC051061, assembly GCF_040682935.1. Lineage (NCBI taxonomy): Bacteria > Bacillati > Actinomycetota > Actinomycetes > Pseudonocardiales > Pseudonocardiaceae > Amycolatopsis > Amycolatopsis sp. NPDC051061. Next base: position 229,331 of record NZ_JBFBBZ010000002.1, on the reverse strand, counting down.
CGAAGCTGAACACGATCCCGCCGGGCCAGACTTCGGCGCTGACCGCGAAGTGGCCGTCGGACCTCCCGGTGCTGCGCCAGGACGCGGCGACTCACCCGGGTACCTACGTGAACGGCATCCTGGCCGACCCGGCCTGAAAGCGAGCGCCCCAATGTGGCCTTCGGTGCGTTGAACGCACCGAAGGCCACATTGGGTGCGTCAGACGCAACCAAGGCCACCTTGGGGCGCTGTGTCACTCGATCGGGTGATGCACGGGGTCGCGCGTCATTCCTGGCGTGTGGCTCCCTCTTTGTCGGTGCGGCGGTAACCGGCCGGCACGCCCCCCGACTGGCCGGTTACCGCTGCGGTCTTTCTACGCACGGTGGAGCAGCACGACGGAGTCCGTCTCCGCGACGCGCAGGTATCCCGTGCTCTTCAGCTCTTCCAGCGCGAATTCCTTCGTGGCCAACGTCGTCGGCCAGGACTGTTCCGGTTTCGCCACCACCACCCACTCCGGGCGTGCCTTCGACACGCCGTCGAAGAACCGCACCGTGCAGCGGGACGTCAGCCGCGGGGCCAGCCGGTTCGACGCCATGACGTCCGCGCCGTCCGGGATCCGGGCCAGCACCGCGTCGATGCCGGCCCGCTGCGACGGCGTCCAGACGCCGGCCGTCAGGTGCGCCGCCTGCAGGCCGAACGAGCCCAGGCCTGCCACCAGCGCGCACGCCGGCAGCAACGTCCGCAAGCGGGAGCCGCACCGCCGGACGCCGTCCGCCGCCGCGAGGAACACGATCGGCATCAGGACCGCGCTGTAGTGGTAGCCCATGCCCCAGTAGCGGTCGTTCGCCGAGACCAGCCGCCACAGCAGCGTCGGCACCGCCAGCAGCAGCACCGGCGATCGCAGCGCCGTGAACGCCGTGGGTGCCACCAGGGCCAGCAGCATCGACACTTGACGATCGACCCGCCGAAGGGGTTGAAGCCGCCGCTGTGCGCGTACGCGCCGGCCGGGTTCAGCGCCGGCAACACGACCGTCACCAGCAGCACCGACGTCGCGCCGCCGAAGACGACCACCGCCCAGCCGAGCCGGCGCTGCCGGTTGAGCACCAGGACCACGCCCACCGCGGCGAGCGTCATCGGCAGATCCTCCTTGACCAGCACCAGCGGCAACGCGCACCACACCGCCGCCCGCCACCGCTGGTGCAGCAGGTGCTCCGCGGCGAACGCCACCATCGGGACGGCGAAGCAGACCTCGTGGAAGTCGAAGTTCACCGCCGACAGCAGCCCCCACGACAGCACGTATCCGGCGGCCACGACCAGGCCCCGGCGCGTGCCCAGTACGCGCGAAGCGCAGCGCGTCACGGGCACCGCGGAGAGCGCGAAGAGGAAAGCCTGCGCGACCAGCAGGCACGCCGGCGACGGCCAGAGCAGGTAGAACGGCGCGAGCAGCGCCAGGATCGGGTGGAAGTGGTCGCCGAGCGTCGGTGCGCCGGGGCCGAGCAGGTCCGACACCGGCCAGTGCCCGTGCGCGTAGGACCGCACCGCCTGCTCGAAGATTCCCAAATCGAACCCGCTCGCGTCGAACGTCCGCAGCCTCTGCAGCGACCAGGCGGCGTACCCCGCGAAGGCGATCGCGGCGACGGCGTAGGGGACCGCGCGGGTTTCGCGCGTGCGCGCCGGAGCCGGCGCGAAGTCGATCAGCATGGCGGGATGCTCTTGGGGCCACGCTGAACCGGAGCTTAAGCGAGCTGAAGACGTCTTCAGGCAAGCGGGAGACGCAGCTCCAGACGCGCGCCGGACGTGCTCTCGGCGACGCGCAAGGTGCCGCCGTGCGTGCGCGCGATCTCCGCGGCGATCGCCAGGCCCAGTCCGGAGCCGCCGTCGTCTTCGCGGGCGCGGTCCTCGTCGAGCCTCACGAACCGGTCGAAGACACGCTCGCGCTGTCCGGCCGGGATGCCGGGGCCGTCGTCCTCGACGGTCAGCACGCTCCGGCCGTCGAGCGCGGTGAGCGTGATCGTCACGCGGCTCTTCGCGTGGCGTTCGGCGTTGTCGACGAGGTTGCGCAGCACGCGTTCCAGCCGTCCGGCGTGGCCGCGCACCACCGGCGACGCTGCCAAAATCAGCTCGACGCCGTCGTGCGGGACCCGCGCGGCGACGTGCGCGGTCACCAAGTCGGCCAGCGCCACCGGTTCGGTCCCGGCCGGCTGGTCCGCGTCCAGCTTGCTGAGCAGCAGCAAGTCCCCGGCCAGCGTCTCCATCCGCGTCACGTCGAGCACGGCGTTTTCGCAGCTGCGGCGCCAGTCGAGCCGGTCCGGGTGGGCGAGCTGGACCTCGAGCTGGGTGCGCAGCGACGCCAGCGGCGTGCGCAGCTCGTGCGACGCGTCCGCCGTGAACTGGCTCTGCCGCCGCACCGACCGGTCGAGCCGGGCGAGCATCTCGTTCATGGTCACGGCGAGCTCGGTGATCTCGTCGCCGGAGTCCGGCACCGGGACGCGGCGGGCGAGGTCGCCCGCGCGCACGCCGTCGACCTCGGCGCGGAGGCCGCCCACCGCGCGCAGCGACCGCCGCACGGCGAACCAGGCGACGCCGCCGACGAGCAGCGCGGCCGCGGGCACGCCGCCCCAGAGGATCCGCTGGGCGGTGGCCACGGTCTGCAGACCGACGGGATCGAGGGACTCGGCCGCGTCGACGAAGTACCGGCCGTCCGCCGTCCCGGCGCCGCTGTATTCCTGCTCCTCCTCGCCATAGGGCATCGCGATGACGCAGGTCGGGGAGAACACCAGCGCGCGACCCTGGAACGGCACGTCCGGAAGACCGGCCGAGCAGCGGTTCATCCGCTCCGGGCTGATCATGTACCCGCCGCCCTTCTCGAGCCGCCGCGGCACGTCCGCGGGCGCGACCCCGGAGTTCAGCAGGGCAAGCACGGCGGTGACCTTGTCGCTCGCCAGCGCCCGCGCGCTGTTCTCCAGTCCGCCGCGCAGCGCCTGCACGAACCAGTACGAGCCGAGGCCGAGGACGAGCGCCGAAGCGAGCGCGGCGAAGAGGGCGACCCGCCACCGGGTCGACCGGGGCAGGAGCCGGACCATGAGCAGAAGATAACCGCACCTTGGAAGACCCGGGACGCCGTCCGGCCTCCTACCGTCGAATCCGTGACGCTCGAGAAGTGGCAGGCGGTGCGCGCCGCGCTGCCGGAGACCGGCGCCCGGTTCGCGGATCTGGTGGCCGGCGTGCGGTACGGGCACGCGACTTCGCTCGGCGCGTGGTCGATCGCCGAAACGGCGTCGCACGTCGGGATGATCGCGCTGATGTACACGTCGATGATCCGCGGCGACGGCGGCCCGCTGCCGCTGCCGGGTCTCGAAGGGCCGATCGACGCGGCCCGCGTCGACACGATCTCCCGGATGAACGCGCTCGCGCTCGAGCTGTACCCGGAACGCGACCCCGTCCGGCTGGCCGAGCGGCTGCGCGCGGACATCGCCGAGGTGCTGCTCGTCAGCGCGGACCTGGACCCGGAGAAGCCGGTGTGGTGGCTGGGCGGCTCGCGCGTGCCGGTCGCGGGCGTGCTCGCGCACCTGGTCAACGAAATGCTGCTGCACGGCCTCGACATCGCCCGCGCGATCCGGCGGCCGTGGCCGATCCCGGCGGCGCACGAGGCGCTGTTCCTGGAGCTGTTCCTGTTCGGCATGGTGCGCAACGACATGGGCCGCCTGCTCGACGACGCGACGCCGTGCCCGCGCCGGATCGCGGTCGAGTTCCGGTCGGCGCACACGAAACCCGCGGTACTGGCGCTCCAGCACGGCGAATTGCGCTTCGAGCACCCGGACGGCGCCGCCGACGTGCGGCTGACGTTCGACCCGGCGGTGCTGGTGCCGATGATGTTCGGCCGGATCTCGAAGGCGCGGGCCGTGCTGGGCGGCGGCGTCCGGATCGGCGGGCCGCGGCCGTGGCTGCTGCCCGCGTTCCTCCGGACCGTGCGGATGCCCTAGTTCAGCACCCGGTAGGTCAGGTGGGTCGCGTTCGGCGTCTCTTCGACGGCCGTGCGTTCGAGCTTCACGTGCGCCCCGACCTCGGCGTCGAACAGCCGGACCCCGGTGCCGAACAGCAGCGGGACGACGTGCAGGCGCAGCTCCTCGACCAGCCCGGCCAGCAGGTACTGCCGCAGGGTCGTGCCGCCGCCCATCAGCATCACGTCGTTCCCGGCCGCCGCCTGCTTGGCCTGGCGCAGCGCGGCTTCCGGGCCGTCCGTGACGAACGTGAACGTCGTCGGGCCCTTGACCACGGGCTCGTGCGGCCGGTTCGTCACGACGAACACCGGCTTCTCGAACGTGCCGTCGTCGCCCCAGGGATCGACGCCGACGTCGAACATCGTGCGGCCGACCACGAACGCCCCGATGCCCTCCAGGATCCGGGCCCCGACCCGGGCATCGGCGTCCGTTCCCTCGAACATCCAGTGGTGCAGCAGATCGCCACCCTTGCCGAGGCGATGCTCGGTGCCGGTGTCCGGCCCGGCCACGATCCCGTCCACCGACATGCTGATCTCCGCGATGACCGTCACCAGCTGTCCCCCCATTCGGCGTCGCGGGCCGCGCGGTACCGCGGGCCCTGCTTCTTCGAGACTGCCACGCCGGGCTTGAGTCCGTCTTCGGTGCAGAGATCCAGCGCGACCCAGCCCTTGTGCTTCTTCGGGTGCCGGATGATCCGCGCGTCCGGCCGCTCCGGCGCCGACCGCGACGCGACGACGTAGGCGAACTTCTCGTCCTCGAACCCGAGCGTTCCCGCCTTGAGCCGCCGGTGCAGGCTCGACCGCGGCAGCCGCGCGGAGAAGTGGCACCAGTCTTCGCCGGGCACGATCGGGCAGGCGGCGTCGTGCGGGCACGGCGCGACGACGTGCAGGCCGCGTTCGATCAGCCGGCCGCGGGCGGCGCGGATCCGTTCGTAGCCCGCGGGGGTGCCGGGTTCGATCAGGGCGACGGTGTGCGCGTCGGTGGCCAGCCAGCGCACGACGTCGGCGCGGGTGGCGTCGGGCAGCTCGCCGAGCACGTAGGACAGCGTCACGAGGTCGGCGTCCGGCGCCGGCGCGGCCGGGTCGACGAACCCACGCCGCCACTGCGCGTCCCGGACGGCGGGCAGCTTGGCGCCGCCGGCGAGCCGCTTGCCGAGCCCGATGGCGCCCGCGACCTGTTCCAGAACCGTGCAGCGGGCCAGCGACGGCCACACGGCGGCGGCCGCCCAGACGGCGGCGCCGGTGCCCCCACCGACGTCGATTTGTGTACGCGGCTCGAAGCCGGGCGCGCGCGAAGCGGCTTCGGCGAGCACAGCGTGTACGGCGGCGTAGGTGGCCGGCATCCGATAGCCGGCGTACGCGGCGACGTCGGCTTCGGAGCTGAGAATGGGCGAGGTCGCCGCGTCACCTTGGCGGTAGCGCGTGCTGAGCCGATCCACGGACTGGGCGAGCCGCGGCACGGGGTGCCGGGCCAGCTCGTCGTCGAGCGCGGAGGAGAGGTCGTCGGGGAGTACCGCCACGATCGTCGATTCTCCCCTGTCCGAATTGCCCCGCCGGAGTGGGCCTGAGCTGCTAGTTTTCCGGCACGAAAGTTTTCCGGCGGAGGCTGTCGATCCGGGGTGCGGCCGTTCGACGCGTAGGCAGACCGAGCGAGAGGAGACCGCGATGCGGTTCATGGTGATCATCAAGTCGAACGAAGAGTCCGAGGCCGGCCAGGGCCCGAGCGCCGAGCTGCTGGCCGAGATGGGGAAGTTCAACGAAGAGCTGGTCAAGGCCGGCGTCATGCTCGCCGGGGAGGGCCTGACGCCGAGCTCGCAGGGCGCGCGCGTCGTGTTCTCCGGGAGCGAGGAACCCAAGGTCGTCGACGGTCCGTTCGCCGAGACCAAGGAGCTCGTCGGCGGCTTCTGGATCCTGCAGTGCCGCGACCGCGACGAGTGCGTCGAGTGGATCAAGCGGATGCCCAACCCCGACGGGCAGGCCGGCGTGGTCGAGATCCGGCGCGTTGCCGAGGCGTCCGACTTCGAAAACATGACGCCCGAGGTCGAGGAGCTGGAGGGACGGCTCCGCGCGCAGAGCGCCGGGAACGCCTGATGCGCTTCCTGGTGATGGTGAAGGCCACCCCCGAGTCCGAGGCCGGCCGCGGGCCCAGCACCGAAGAGCTGGAAACGATGTCGAAGTTCAACGAGGAGCTGGCGAAAGACGGCCGGATCGTGTTCGCCGAGGGCCTCACCCGGAGCTCGGAGGGCGTGCGCGTCCTCTTCGAAGGCGACGCCGAACCCAAGATCATCGACGGTCCGTTCGCCGAGACGAAGGAGCTCGTCGCCGGCGTCTGGGTGCTCAACGGCGAATCCCTCGAGGACGTCGTCACGCTGATGAAGCGCGCGCCGAACCCCGAGGCCAAGGGCGGTGTCATCGAGATCCGCGCCATCGCCGAGTAGTGGGTTGCACCGCGGCCGATCACCCTGTCTGATGGCCGGGTGACGGTTGCGGACACCCGGAGCACGGTGGAGACGGTTTGGCGGATCGAGTCGCCGCGGCTCATCGCGGGTCTGGCCCGCATGGCCCGCGGCGACGTCGGTCTCGCCGAGGAGCTGGCGCAGGACGCGCTCGTCGCGGCGCTGGAGCAGTGGCCGGAGTCCGGCGTGCCGCGCAACCCCGGCGCGTGGTTGATGACCATCGCCAAGCGCCGCGCGGTCGATCAGTTCCGCCGCAACGAGCGGTACGCCGAGAAGCTCGAAGAGGTCGGGCGCGATCAGCAGCTCGGCGAGGGCGTGCTGCCCGACTTCGACGCCGCCCTCGACGACCACATCGAGGACGACCTGCTGCGCCTGCTGTTCGTCGCGTGCCACCCCGTGCTGAACACGCAGGCCCGCGTCGCGCTGACGCTGCGGATGCTCGGCGGGCTGACCACCGACGAGATCGCGCGCGCCTTCCTGGTCCGCGAATCGACGATCGCGCAGCGGATCGTGCGCGCGAAGAAGGCCCTCGCGGCGGCGAAGGTCCCGTTCGAGGTGCCGGAGGGCGACGAGCGCGTCGCCCGGCTGTCGTCTGTGCTCGAGGTCGTCTACCTGGTGTTCAACGAGGGCTACTCGGCCACCCGCGGCGACGACTGGATGCGTCCGGCGCTCTGCGAGGAGGCGATGCGCCTCGGCCGCGTCCTCGCCGGGCTGATGCCGGGCGAGTCCGAGGTGCACGGCCTGGTCGCGCTGATGGAGCTGCAGTCGTCGCGCGCGAAGGCCCGGACCGGCCCGAACGGCGAACCGGTGCTCCTGCTGGAGCAGGACCGCGCCCGCTGGGACCGGTTCCTGATCCAGCACGGCCTGGCGGCGCTGACCCTGTCGGAGCAGATCGCCGACGGCGCGTACGGCCCGTACTCCGCCCAGGCGGCGATCGCGGCGTGCCACGCCCGGGCCCGGACGGCCGACGAGACGGACTGGGCGCGCATCGCGGCGTTGTACGAGGGGCTCGGGAAGCTCCAGCCGTCCCCGGTGATCGAGCTGAACCGCGGGGTGGCGGTGGCGATGGCGTACGGCCCGGCGGCGGGCCTGGCGGTGGTCGACGCGGTGGCCGACGAGCCGGCCCTGAAGGACTACCACCTCCTCCCGAGCGTCCGCGGCGACCTGCTGCAGAAGCTGGGCCGGCCGGAGGAGGCGGAGCGGGAGTTCAGGCGGGCGGCGGAGATGACGGAGAACGCCCGCGAACGCGCACTGCTCCTCGACCGCGCGACGGCGGTGGGTCGCTAGCGTCCCCGCCAGGACATCGGGGACAACGTCAACGCCGCTTCCGCGACCTTCCGTGCTGTCTCGGTCTTGAGGCCCTTCCGCGCCGACTCGATCCACTCGCCGACCGGCCGCACCCCGACGTCCCGGTACTCCAGCGCCTGCAGCAGCATCTCCAGCTTGTCGGCGTCCTTGGCGCACAACGCCTCGGCCGACGAGCGGGTCTCGTACTCGTCCACGGCGTCCCGCACGAGCGAGCGCGAGCGGTCCGGCAGCGCGGCCGTCTGGTCCGCCGTGATGTCCCGGGGTTCGGGCTTCTTCAGGTACTCCACCGCCGTCAGCGGAAGATCACCCGTCCGGGTCTCCTGCGTGTCGTGCCAGAGCGCCAGGAACGCCGCCCGCTCCGGCGACGCCCCTTCTTCCGCCGCGATCAGCGCCGCCAGCTGGGCCGTCCGCAGGCTGTGCTCGCCCACCGACTCCGGGTCGCGGACCCCCGCGTGCCACCAGCCCGACCGGCGGACGCGCTTCAGCAGACCCAGCTCGTACCCGAAGGACGCCAGACCGTCAGCACTCATGCCGCCCAGCCTAGGGCGACGGGATCATCGCCGTCAGGATCGTCGCCTGCAGCAGGGAGATCACGCCGACCACCGCGGTCAGCAGCAACGACCACAGGAACGTCTGCCGCAGCAGCGATCCCTCCTTGCCGCTCTGCCCGATCGCCGTCGCGCCGATCGACAGGTTCTGCGGCGAGATCATCTTGCCCATCACGCCGCCCGACGTGTTCGTCGCGCCCGCCAGGATCGGGTTCAGGTTCAGCTGCTGGGCCGAGATCACCTGCATCGGGCCGAACAGGCTGTTCGTCGACGCGTCCGACCCGGTCAGGAACACGCCCAGCCAGCCGATGTAGGCCGAGAACAGCGGGAAGACCACGCCGGTCGTCGCCAGGGCCAGGCCCAGCGTCTGCGTCGCGCCCGAGTAGTTCATCACGAACGCGATCGCCAGGATCATGAAGATCGTCGCGAGCGCCCAGCGCATCTGGACCAGCGTCTGCCGGTACGTCTTGACCAGCAGCCCCGCGCGGCCACCCATCGCGAAGCCGGCGATGACCGCCGCGATCAGGGCGACCGAGCCCGGGGAGAACAGGAAGTCCACCGTGAACGTCGCCGCGTACGGCGCGTTCTTCGCGGTGATCGGCGGGTGCTGGACGACGTGGTTGTGCAGCCCCGGCCACGCGAAGATCCAGTCCGCCTTGTGCAGCAGCTTCGTCAGGTCCAGCCAGGTGGGCAGGTTCTTGAAGATGGTCCCGATCCGCGACAGGAAGATGGCCAGGATCAGGATGATGTAAGGCATCCACGCGTAGAGCGCGCCTCGCTCGGCCTTCGCGGCGCCCAGGCTCTTCGCCGCGGCTTCCTCGCCCTCGAAGCGCCACACCGAAGCCGGCTGCCAGAACCGCGTCAGGATCCACAGCGCGGCCATCGCGGTGAGCGCGGCGAGGACGTCGACCAGGCTGGCGCTGATGTAGTTGGACACGACGAACTGCATGGCCGCGAACGCGAGCCCGGCGGTCAGCACCGCCGGCCACACCTCGAGCATGCGCTTCCAGCCGGCCAGCACGACGACCAGGAACGCGGGGATGATCAGCGCCAGCACCGGTACCTGGCGGCCGACCGCCGCCGAGAACAGCTCGGTCGCCTCGTCCTGCTTGAGGTGCATGATCGGCGCGGTCAGCCGGCCGAGCACGATCAGCGGGTTGCCGAGGCCGCCGAACGCGACCGGCGCGGTGTTCGCCAGCAACGCCAGCACGACGGCCTTCACCGGCGGGAACCCGAGCGCGGCCATCATCGCCGCGGTGATCGCGATCGGCGACCCGCCGCCCGCGACGCCTTCGAGCAGCGCACCGAAGCCGAACGCGATGAGCAGCGCCTGCAGCCGCCGGTCCTCGCTGAACCCGGCGAGCACGCGCTTGATCGCGTCGAACCGGCCGGTGGCCACCGTGACGTTGTGGAAGTACACGGCGTGGAACGCGATCCAGGCCACCGACCACACGCCGAAGACCACGCCCATCGCCGCGGAGTCGAACGCCAGCGCGGCCGGCATCCGGTACAGCAGCAGGGCGACGCCGAGCGCGGTGACCAGCGCGAGCGCCGCCGAAAGGTGCGCGGAAAAGCGGATCACGCCGAGCGCGACCAGCAGCACGATGACCGGGAGCGCGGCGAGCAGCGCGGAGACCCACAGCCCGCCCGCCGGCTGGTAGTCCTGGATCCAGGTCACGGGTCAGCCCCTTTGCCCTCGTACGTAACCGAGCCTCAGCGACAGGGCGGCGGCGGTCCCGGCCACGGAGGCACCGAGCTCGTCGAGGCGGCGCAGCACGCGCGGCGCCGGCCCGGCGATGCTGATGGCGGCGATCGGGCGTCCCGAGTGGTCGCGCACGGCGGCGGCGACGCACCCGACGTCCGGCTCGTTTTCGACTTCGTCGATCGCCCAGCCGCGACGGCTGGTCCGCGCGAGGTCGTCGAGCAGCCGGAGCGGGTCGTTGATCGTCTTGAGCGTGAGGGAGTCGAGCTTCATCCGCCGGACGCGCTCGGCCCGGTCGGGTTCGGGGAGCGCGGCGAGCCAGGCTTTCCCGAGCGACGTCGCGTGCTGCGGCCGCCGCGTGCCGAGCCGGCAGGCGAGGGTGACGGCGCTGGCACTGCGTTCGGTGGCGACGTAGACCATGGTGTCGTTGTCGGGCACGGCGAGGTAGGTCGTCTCCCCGGACCGTTCGGCGAGCGACGCGAGGTACCGCGGCGCACACCGGTGCAGATCGGTGGCGGCCATGGCCCGCGCACCGAGCTCGACGAGCCGCGTGCCGAGCCTGACCCGGCCGGTGACCTGGTCGGCTTCGAGGTATTCGAGGCTCTTCAGGGTGCCGACGATGCGGTAGGCGGCACTGCGGGAAAGCCCCAGTTGCCGCGCGATCGCATTGGTGGAAATCTCCTGGTGCCGACCCACGTGCTCGAGCACCGCGAGTCCGCGTTCGAGAGTTCCGCTGTTCTCCAGCCCGCGTTCCGGTGCCACGCTGCCCTCCGTTGGACGTTCCCGTTTCCGCTCAGCGGTACGCATTTCCGCTGGGTGGGCTTGGACGGTAACACCTCCGATGTATGTGCGGAAGATCTTGAAACGTCTCAGAAGAAGACGCGGAGAATGCGGTTACTTGCGCAGGCTAATTGGTACAACCTCCGATGGTTAAGTTTCCTACCTATGGCGGTTGCGGAGCCGTTGACGGGATCGTTCGACAAGTTCGACCATGGTCGGTTCATATCCGTGAATGGGGGATGAAGGAAGTAGAGACGGTTCGGCCGCGCGTCTTGAATGAGTCATTCAGGGTCATTCAGGACGCCCGAAGACCTGAATGACTCATTCAAGACGTCGAGAGGCCGCCCGAGACCCGGGTCACGGACTCAGCGAAATCACAGCGCTCTCCGGGCACCATCCAGCCGGTGACCCCCGAGCCCGTGCCCGCGCGTCGAAGCGGGGACCGGCCCGCGGCCCGGCGAGCTGGTTACCCTGCGTTGGTGAAACTGGGCAGCGTGATCGCCGCGACCGGCGTCCGGATGCGGACCACCGCGGTGGCCGTCTTCGCGCTCGCGCTGGCCATCGCCGCCGCGGGCGTCGTCGTCGTGCTGCTGCTGGAAGAGTCGCTCGACCGCAGTGTCACCGAGAGTGCGCGCGGCACCGGCCGGCAGGTCGCCATCCAGCTCGTCCGCGAGGGCGCGCGCGACCTCAGCGCGTCCGACGTCGCGAGCACCGGCGACACCGAGGCCGTCACCCAGGTGCTCGACGCGCGCGGGGTGCCGATCGCGAGCGACCCGGCGATCGTCGGGCACCCGCCGCTGACCGCCGCCCGCCCGGCCGCCGGGCACGAGACCATCGAGACCCTCCCGCTCGGGCTCAACGGCGACAGCGACGACTACCGGGTCGTGTCGCAGCAGGTCAACGGGCCGGGCGGGCCGTACACGGTGGTCTCCGCGCGCTCACTGGAGCCGGTGACCGAGGCGTCGACCCGGCTGACGCTGCTGCTCGGCCTGATCGCGATCCCGCTGCTGGCGATCTCCGGGCTCGCGGTCTACCGCGCGGTGGGCTCGGCGCTGCGGCCGGTCGAGCGGATGCGCCGGACCGTCGCGGAGATCTCGACGCGCGACCTCGCCGCCCGCGTCCCGCTGCCGCCGGGTGGCGACGAGGTGCACCGCCTCGCCGTGACGCTCAACGGGATGCTCGGCCGGCTCGCGTCGGCGCAGGCGGCGCAACGCCGGTTCGTCGCGGACGCCAGCCACGAGCTGCGCTCGCCGCTGTCCACGATCAGCACCGCGCTCGACGTCTCCGGGCGGCACCCGGAGAGCACCGAGGACCTGGTGCCGGTGATCGCCCGGGAGACCGCGCGGCTGCGCGAGCTCGTCGACGACCTGCTCATGCTCGCCCGCACCGACGACGCGACCGACCGGCCGTCGCGCACCGAGGTCGACCTCGACGACATCGTCCGCGCGGAGGCCGAGCGGGTCCGCGGCGAGTGCGCGCTGGACGTCGAGGTCCGGGCCGGGCCGGCGAAGGTCCGCGGCAGCGAGGCCCAGCTGCGGCGGGCGGTGCGGAACCTCGTCGACAACGCCCGCGGGCACGCGCGCTCGCGCATCCGCGTCGCCAGTTCGGTGCGCGGCGGCCTCGCCGTCGTCGAGGTGAGCGACGACGGCCCGGGCGTCGGGGAAGCCGACCGTGAACGGATCTTCGAGCGGTTCGTCCGGCTGGACGCGTCGCGGCAGCGCGGGCACGGCGGCACCGGGCTGGGCCTGCCGATCGTGGCGGGCATCGCGGCGCGCCACGGCGGCCGGGCACGCTACCGCGCGTCGGACGAGCCGGGCGCGCGGTTCGTGCTCGAGCTGCCGGTGCTCGAACTGCCGGAGGAGGAGTAGTGCGCCTGCTGATCGTGGAGGACGAGCGCGAGTTCGCGGAGACGCTGCGGCGCGGCCTGGTCGCCGAGGGGTTCACCGTCGACGTCGCGCACACCGGGCGCGAGGGGCTCTGGCGCGCCACCGAGCAGGAGCACGACGTCGTCGTGCTCGACATCATGCTGCCCGAGCTGTCCGGCTACGAAGTGCTCAAACGCCTGCGTGCGGCCGAGAACTGGACGCCGGTGCTGATGCTCACCGCGAAGGACGGCGAGTACGACGAAGCCGACGCGTTCGACCTCGGCGCCGACGACTACCTGTCGAAGCCGTTCTCCTTCGTCGTCCTCATCGCCCGGCTGCGCGCACTGCTGCGCCGGGGCGCGCCGGCCCGGCCCGCCGTGCTGGAGGCGGGCGACCTGCGGCTCGACCCCTCCGCCCGGACCGTCCACAGGGGACAGCAGCGGATCGAGCTGACCGCGCGGGAGTTCGGGTTGCTGGAGTTCCTGCTGCGCCGGGCGGGCGCGGCGCTGACGAAGAACGAGATCCTGGGCCACGTCTGGGACGCGCACTACGACGGCGACGAGAACGTCGTCGAGGTCTACATCGGCTACTTGCGGCGCAAGATCGACGTCCCGTTCGGCACCCGGACCATCGAGACGGTCCGGGGCGTCGGGTACCGGCTGGTGGACGTTACTCGATCGTGATATTCCGGGCGGAATCCGGGAATTGGTTCCGCTGGGCGTCCGGTGCTGGGCCATCTGCCGCCGCCGGTTGCCGCGAATCGACCAGCCGTTCCCGCGAACCGGTGAAAAATACCGTGTCGTAGGTCATCTGCGGACGGTTGTGCCCATTGCTACGGTGGGCACCCACCCGAGACCAGGAAAGCGATGACGGAATCGCCACGACCGTTCCCTGCCTCCGATAACACCGTTCAAGAAGCCTCCGGGAAATCCGTTTCCCGACTCCGCGCCGCCGACGCCATTCGCGAGGCGACAGCACAGTTCGGCGTGGTGACGGAGCTGCCCCCGCACGCCGTGACCGGGCTCCGGACCCGCGCCGACGGCGGCTGGTCCGTGCTCGACGCCGTCGGCGAGCTCGCCGCGTGCGAACGGCTGCGGCGGTTCACCCGGGGCGCGACCGATTCCTGAAAGGAAGAGTGACACGATTGGCCGCTTCGTCCGATTCATTGGCGGACATTCTGGAACGCGTGCTCGACAAGGGTGTGGTGATAGCCGGTGACATCGGCGTCAGTGTCGTCGACGTCGAATTGCTGACGCTGCGGATCCGGTTGTTCATCGCCTCGGCCCAGACCGCGAAGGAAATGGGTATGGACTGGTGGACGAACGACCCGTTTCTCTCGCCGAATGCCCAGCGTGAAGAGCTGGCGGCGCGCGTCGCCGAACTGGAGGCGCGACTGCCCGCGCCGAGCGCGACGGAAGAACCGCGGTGAGCGACTGGCTGTGCGCGTAAGCGATCACGCGCAACCGTCCGGCCACTTTGGACATCGGCGCGCCGCGGCTGATCGGCTACCGGGATCTCGGCGTGGTCGTCTCCGAGGTGACTCCGACGCGCTTCGACCGCCGCGCTGCGCGGGCACGCCGCCGACTGCATGGAGCGAGCCCGGCCGCACGGCGTGCTGGTCAACACGGCGTACCTCGTCGCGAAGGGCCGGGAGGCGGCGTTCCACGCGGAGTTCGAGTGGTTCGCCCAGGAGCTGCGAGAGGCGGGGGCGACGGTGGAGACATCGGGACCGTGGCCGCCGTACTCGTTCACCGACGTCGAACTGGGAGTGACGGCTGATGGCTGACGCCGCGGTGGAAGCCGTCGCCGACCTGCTCGAACTGGAGCTCCGGTTCGCCGAGATCCGCGCGGCCCTCGACGAAAGGATTTAAGTGACCAGACCGGGACAGACCGGTGGCGGCCTCGCCGACACGCTCGACATCCTGCTCGACAAGGGACTCGTGATCGACGCATCGGTGCGGGTGTCGGTGATCGGGATCGAGCTGCTGGCGATCGAGGCGCGGATCGTGATCGCCGGCGTCGACACCTACATCCGGTACCTCGAAGCGATGCAGCGGCTGCAGGACACGACCGTGCCCGGGCAGATCTCGCCGGGGCTCGGGCAGACGACCGGGCTGATCCCGCCCCCGCCGCCGACGCCCGCGGTGGCCGTGCCGGTGGAACCGGTCATCCCCGTCGAGCAGCCGTGACGCTGCAGCTCTACGGCGTCGTGCGCGCCGGGCACCCGCGGGCGCCGCGGACGGTGTGCTGGGAGGACCTGGCGATGGTCGTCGGCGAACCCGAGCCCGATCCGGCGGTGCACCTGGCGGTGGTGTCCGCGCTCGTCGAGGGCGGCCCGGTGCTGCCGGTCCGGTTCGGCACGGTGGCCGACGACGAAGAAGCCGTCCGGGACGAGGTGCTGGCGCCCTCCGCCGATGAATACCGCGCCGACCTCGACCGGCTCGACGGCCTGGCCGAGGTGCACGTCTGCCTGCGGTTCACCGAACCCGGCTCGGCCTGGCGGGCGGCGCGCTCCGACGTGCTGCTGAGCGAGGTCGCCGAACGCGCCCGCGATTCGGTGTCGCTGCCGGCGGGCGAGTCCGCCGACGAGCGGTGGGCGTTCCTGGTCGGGATGGGCGATCTGCTCGTCGTCCGCGACGCGGTCACCGAGCTGGCCCGCGGCGGCGGCGTCCAGGCCGACTGGCTCGGGCCGCTGCCCGCGTACAGCTTCCTGGAGCGGCGGACCTGCCCGCGGTGGAGCTGGTGAGCGACGGCGGAACAGTCGCTGAACACTCTTTTCGGTACTGGCCGCCGTGGCTCGCGGTCGGCGATCCTGGCGTCGTGGCCACCAGTGAAGTCGCGGCGCTCCCGCGCGCTTTCGGCGGGCCCGGCTCGGGGCCGGGCCAGTTCCGCGCGCCGTCCGGGATCGCCGTCGACGTGCGCGGACGCGTCTGGGTGGCGGACACGGGCAACGACCGCGTGCAGGCGTTCACCCGCGACGGCGCCCTCGTGCGCGTGCTGGCCGGGCGGCTCAAGGCGCCGGAAGGGGTCGCGGTCGACGCGGCGGGCAACGTCTACGTCGCCGACACCGGCAACCGCCGCGTGGTGCAGTTCTCGTGGTGGGGCGGGTTCGTGCGCGAGTTCGGCGGCTTCGGCCGGCCTCGCGCGGTCGCGCTCGACCCGGCCGGCCGGCTGCTGGTCGACGACGCCGGACAGCGGCGCGTCGCGCGGTTCGACACCCGCACGGGCGCGGCGCTGACCGACACGACCGAGCCGATCAGCTCACCGCGTGACGTCGCCGACGACGGCCTGGGCGGCGTCTGGGTCGCCGAAACCGGCAACCACCGCATCGTCCACTTCGGAGCGTCGGCCTAGTTCCGGCTCACGCGCCGGCCAGGAGAGGCAGCAGGCGGTCCCAGTGCAGCCGCAGCGCGGCGGGGTCGAAGGCGTCGGTATCGGACATCGTGAAGCCGTGGACGGTGCCGGGGTAGATCTCGGACGTGTAGCCGACGCCCGCGGCGTCCAGGGTCTGGTTGAGCTCGCCGAGCGCCGCCGGCGTCAGATCGGATTCGGCGTGGCCGAAGTGGACCCGGGCGGTGAGCCGCTGCAGGTCGTCGGGCCCGGCGGCGCCCACCGGGGCGTGGAACGCGGCGAGGGCGGCCACCTGCCCGGGGTGGGCCGCGGCGGTACGCGTCGCGAGGAGACCGCCGATGCAGTAGCCGGTCACCGCGACGGGTCCGGCGCCGACCTCGGGCTGCGTGGTGAGGAACCGGAGGTAGGCGTCGGCGTCCCGCAGGACGCGTTCGGTGGTGTGCGCCTCGATCATGGGCATCAGCTTGGCGAAGATCGCGGGCCTGGCTTCTTCCCCGATGTGCTCGGGGAGGTCGAGGACCGGGGTCGGGCCGTTCCGGTAGAAGGGATTGGGGACGAGCACGTAGTACCCGTGACCGGCCAGTTCGCGGGCCATGTCCCGCAGCACCGGCCGGATGCCGAAGCCGTCCGGGTACATCAGCACCCCCGGGTGCGGCCCGCCCTCGCCGGGGAAGGCGGCGAAAGCGTCGGCCTCGCCGTCCGCGGTGGAAATCTGCAACGTCCGGGTGAGCACTGTCGTCCCGCCTAGTTCTTCGAGATCGCGGCCGTCGCGCGCACCACGGCGGTGCAGCGGTTCTCGACGTACTCGAGCCCGCCTTCCTCGGCGATGCGGCGCGCTTCGGCGGAGACGATGCCCTGCTGCAGCCACAGCGCCTTCGCGCCGATCTCGACGGCTTCGCGGGCGATGCCGGGTGCCTCGGGGGACGGCCGAAAAACGTCCACGACATCGACCGGCTCCGGGATGTCCTTCAGCGACCGGTAGACCTTCTCGCCGAGCAGCTCGGTCGCGCTCGGGTGCACGGGGATGATCCGGAACCCGTGCGCCTGCAGCACCGCGGGCACCCCGTGGGCGGCCTTGGCCGGGTCGCGGCTCAGGCCGACGACGGCGATGGTCTTCGCGTCGGCCAGGATCTCTTCTGCCTTCATGTGGGGGGAACGCCCGGACGGCGTCAAAGCTTCCAGAGCCGCAAGCCGCGGACGCGGTAGACGGGCCAGATCACGTGCCATGGCTTGCGGCGGGCGAAAGTCGCGGCGCAGGTGAGGATGTTGCGGGCGGACGTCGTCGAGACCTCGTGCCGATCCGCCCAGACCTCGCCCTTGGCGCCGATGGCGATCCGGAAGACCGTCAGCAGGCCGCGGCCCTGGAGGTCGTACTTCGCGCCGGTGTCCCCCGAGTCGGGGGCCAGCTCGGCGATCTCGGCGCCGAACGCGCGGGCCGCCTGCGGCGCGACCTCCGCGGGCACGACGCCGACACTGCGCGTGATCGCCTTGCCGTGCAGGCGGCGCGCGTACCGGTGCAGGAGCGAGCGCTCCCACCACGGCAGCAGCCGTTGGTGGGCCAGCAGCGCGGCGCACTCGCCGTGCCCGATCGCGAAGATGCTCGTGAGCTCGTCGTAGGCGCCGTTCGTCGCCGGCTCGTTGAGGTGCAGCCGGACTTCGAACCGCGTGCGCGCGCTGAGCTCGTCGAGCCGTTCGCGGTGATCGAGCCGCGCCTTCGCGCGAGAGAGCGTCCAATCGGACATGGGACCTCCAGGCGTCGCGCACAGGCTAAACGGCGCGCGGCGCCCGGAACACGGTTTCAGCCGATCTTCTCGCCGTACATCTCGCCGAGCGGATCGGAGATCAGCTCGACGCGGGCACCGTCCGGATCGGACAGGTAGATGGAGGTCTTGCTCTCCAGCAGGTACTGCACGCCGGCTTCGTCGAGGTTGTCCTTGATCGCGCTCCACCGTTCGGGCGTGACGGACAGGGCCAGGTGGTGCAGTCCACCGAGGACTTCCGCGTACGGGCCGAGGTCCAGACCGGGCAGGTCGAAGAACGCGACGGCGTTGCCGTTGCCGACGTCGAAGAAGAAGTGGCTGGAGCCGGGGTAATCGCGGTTCTCGATCAGCTCGGTGAGCGGGAAGCCGAGGATGTCCTGGTAGAACCCGATGGTCCGCTCGACGTCGCTGGAGATCAGCGCCGTGTGGTGGATGCCGCGCCCGTTCGTCGCCGGGCGGTCGGCGGCCGGGCGCAGGTGGCGCTCGCGCAGCTCGTCGCGGACCTCGGCGAGCTTGGTGACCTCGGCCTGGGTCGGTGCCATGTCCCTCACGTCCCTTCCTGGTGGTGTCGTTCACGGTACGCCGGATTTATCTCGCACGCAAGAGGTTGTCTGGCGAGAGGTCCGCTGAGCGGAACATCGAGGGTTGCTCAGGGGAAGCGCTCACGGCAGAGTCCCCGGAGTGGACGTCAGCAAGGTGCAGGAGGCCGCCGCCGTACTGGCGCGGGCCTACGCGACCCGCGAGCCGATCGAGCCGCTGATCAAGACCTACCCGGAAGCGGGGATCGAGGACGCGTACCGGATCCAGCAGGAACAGGTGCGGCAGTGGGTCGAAGGCGGTGACGCCGTTCGCGGGCACAAGGTCGGGCTCGCGTCCGCCGCGATGCAGCGGCAGATGGGCGTCGACCAGCCCGACTACGGGCACCTCACCGGCAGCATGTTCCACCTCGAGCACCAGGCGATCCCGACGTCGGCCTTCCTGCAGCCGCGGATCGAGCCGGAAATCGCGTTCGTGCTCGGCTCGGCGCTGCGCGGCCCCGGCGTCACGGTCGCCGACGCGGTCCGCGCGGTGGACTTCGTGCTGCCGTCGCTGGAGATCGTCGACTCGCGGATCCGGGACTGGAAGATCTCGCTCTTCGACACGATCGCCGACAACGCGTCGTCCGGTGGCGTGGTGCTGGGCAGCAGTCCGACGGCGTTGGGTTCCGTGGATCTGCGGCTGGCCGGCTGCGTGCTCTACCAGAACGGTTCGGTGGCGGCGACGGGCGCGGGCGGCGCGGTGCTCGGCTCGCCGCTGAACTCGCTGGTGTGGCTGGCGAACACCGTGGGACCGCTGGGGGTCACCCTGGAACCCGGGCACGTCGTGCTGCCGGGATCGATGACCCGGGCGATCCCGGTGTCGCCGGGCGACACGGTCGTCGCGACCATCGCCGGCCTCGGCAGTGTCACCGCGGTCTTCGCTCCCGCTTCGGAGGAATCGTGAACGTGCGCGAGGCAGCCGCTGCGCTGCTGGGGACGGTTTCGGAGCGCTCGCCGCTCTCGGAGGAGTGGCCCGGGCTGGACGTCGACACGGCGTACGCGATCCAGGACGAGGCCCTGCGGCAGCGGCGGGCCCGCGGCGAGACGCTGATCGGGCTGAAGCTGGGGCTGACGTCCTGGGCCAAGCAGCAGCGAATGGGCATCGACTCGCCGCTGCTGGCTTGGCTGACGGACGCGATGGTCCTGCCGGCGGGAGTCCCCGTGCCTTCGTTGATCCACCCGCGGGCCGAGCCGGAGCTGGTCTTCGTGCTGGGCTCGCGGCTGGCGGGCCCCGGCGTCACGGCCGCGACGGCGTTGGCCGCGGTCGACCGCGTGTACGGCGGCATCGAGGTCATCGACAGCCGGTATGCCGACTACCGCTTCACGCTCCCGGACGCCGTCGCGGACAACGGCTCGTCGGCGCTCTTCAGCGTGGGTCCGGTAGGCCTCCCGCCGTCGGCTTTGGACTTGTCGCTGGAAGCGGCACTGCTGGAGGTCGACGGCCAGATCGTCGACACGGCGACCGGCGCGGCGGTCCAGGGCCACCCGGCGGAGGCGCTGGCCCTGGCGGCGAACGCCCTGGGCGCGCGGGGCCTGGCTTTGGAGCCGGGCTGGCTGGTCCTGACCGGCGGCATGACGGACGCGGTCCCGGTCCGCCGCGGCTCCCGCATCGCGGCCCACTTCTCCCACCTGGGCTCGGTCACCCTCTCCACGTAAGCCGTGTCGCCCCTCCAATCACGCGACGAGCAGCTCGACGTAGGCCGCGCGGTCGCGCGGCGGCGCGGTGAGCAGCATCGACATCGCCTTGCCGCTCGGCCGGCCGACCAGCCGCCCGCCGGTGCTGGACATGATCGACGTCAGCGACCGCACCCGCTCGGGGTGCCGGATGGCCAGGTTCTGCGCGATCATCCCGCCCATCGACGCGCCGGCGACGTGCGCGGCCGGGATGCCCAGCACGTCTAGCAGCCCGGCGGCGTCGGCGGCCATGTCCGCGAGCGAGTACGGCGCGCGGTGCAGCAGGTACGCCTGCGCGAGGTTGGCCCGGCCGCGCATCCGGCTCGACCGCCCGGCGTCCCGGTTGTCGAACCGGATGACGTAAAACCCTTGTTCGGCAAGGGTTTCGCAGAACTCCTCGTCCCACCAGATCATCGGCGCGCCGAGTCCCATGACGAGCAGCAGTGGCCGCCCGCCCGCGTCGCCGAAGGTCTCGTGGCACAGCTCGACGCCGTTGACCGCCGCGACCTGCTCCGCCATCAGGCCTCCCGCGTGTGCTCGGCGGCCAGCTTCGTCAGCTCGGCCAGCCGCGCGGCGGGGTCGGCGAGGTGCGTCGGCAGCGGGCGAGCATGACCGACACCTCGTTCCCGGCGTCTTTCGCCTGCTCCGGCGTGAACTGCACGTCCAGGGCGGTGAGCTGACGCATCGCGCCTCCTCCGGCTCGGCAGGCCAGTCTGCCCCGCGGGATCGGCGGGGGTAAATCCGCTGGCCGGGTGCGGGGCGTGCCCGCAGGTGGCGCTCTCACCCTCCCTAGCGCGAGGGCGTTCCGCCCGGCGAGGGCTCGTTCGACCCGCTCGTGACGCGGGGCGCCGGGACCTCCGTGCCGTTGCGGTACGCGCGCGCCTGGATTTCGTACAGCTCGTGGTACACCCCGCCCGCCTGGATCAGCTCCTCGTGCGTTCCCTGCTCGATCAGTCTTCCCTTCTCCAGTACCAGGATCCGGTCCGCCGAGCGGATGTTGGCCAGCCGGTGCGTCACCAGGACCGTCGTGCGGCGGCCGTCGTGGGAGGTGCTTGCGTGCTGGAGGCCCGCGAACACCCGGGCCTCCGCTCGGGCGTCCAGCGCCGCCGTGGGTTCGTCGGCCACCAGGACCGAGGCGTCGCGGTAGATGCCGCGGGCGATGCCCATGCGCTGCCACTGGCCGCCCGACAGGTCGTGGCCCTCGTCGAACTTCTTCGACAGCACCGTGTTCTCCTTGGCGGGCAACGACTCGATCACCTCGTCCGCGCCCGAGTAGTCCACCGCTTCGCGCCACGCCCGGCCGTCGGGATCGGCGTGGCCGAGGCGGCCCACCGTGACGTTGTTCGCCGCCGTCATCGGCCACTCCGCCGGTTCCTGCGCGATCACCGCGATGTTCGCGTGCACCGACGCCGGGTCGGCGTGCGCGAGGTCGACGTCGTCCCAGCGCACCACGCCCTCGCTCGGTGGGTAGAGCCCGGTCAGCAGCTTGCCGAGGGTGGTCTTGCCCGAGCCGTTCTCGCCGACGAGCGCGACCACCTCGCCGCGCCGGATCGTCAGCGAGATGTCCCGCAGCGCCGGGTTTTCCCGCCCCGGGTAGGTGAACGTGACGTTCTCCAGCCGGATCTCGGCCGGGTCGGCCGGCGCGGACAGCGCCGTCGGCGGCGGCTGCCGCTTGACCGACTCCACCAGCAGCTGGTTGTAGAACCCGATGTAGAACGAGTCCTCGTACAGCGAATTGACCGCGCGCATGGTGTTGGACAGCGCTGTCGACGCCGTGCGCATCGCCAGCACCGCCGTGCCGGCCAGCGCCAGCTCCATCCCGCCGGAGTAGAGCAGCCAGCCGAGCACGAGGTACGCGAGGGCGGTGCCGAACCCGGCCGCCGCCCGGCCGGTGGTGCGCACCAGGTTGCTGCGGTGCGCCAGCCGGACCTCCTCCCGCGTCAGGCTGCGCGAGATGCGCCGGTACTCGCCGAGCAGCGGCTCCTGCAGGGTCAGCGCGTGGCGTTCGAGGGCCATCGACCGCCAGGTGGCGACCTCCTCGACGACCGACTTGCGGATGTTGCGCCCGACCGTGTCGATGAAGTGCCGGTAGTTCAGCTTCGCGATGCGGGCGGCGGCAAAGCCGTCGGCGGCCGCGGCGAGCAGCAGCACCGGCGCCAGCCACGGGTTGAGCAGGCCCGCGGTGAGCATCGCCGCCGCGAGCGAGATCGCCGACGACGTCAGGTCGGCCACCCGGCGCAGGCTCGTCTCGATCGATCGGACGCCGAACCGCGCGCCCTGCCGCGCCAGCTCCCGGAAGTCCGCGTCCTCGAACGCGATCAGCCCGACGCGCACGACCGACGCCGTCACCGCGTCGTCCGCCGCCGCGGTGACCCTCGGCCGCAGCGCTCCTTCGACGGCCGCGACCGCCGCGTCCAGCACCGCCCGCGCCGCGTACGAACCCATGACGACCGCGATCGCCGGCACTGACTGCAGCACCCGCTCCGGAGTCGGGCCCTGTTCGAGCAACGCGGTGAAGACGTTCGCGGTGGCGAGCAGCCCGAACGCCGTCACGCAGCCCGAGACGACGTGCACGAAGCCGGCCAGCAGCGTCAGCCGCGGCGAGGTTCGCCAGGCCAGCCGAAGCACGACGGCGATCGCGGCCGGCAGCGCGCGCACGGCCTGGCCGAACCCGGCGTCGGCCACGCGTTCGTCGACGCGCGCCCATTCGGGCATCTTCAGGTTCTCGACCCCGATCAGCGGGGGCGATTCCGTGGTGTCCTGGGGTGTTCCGGCGGATCTGCGCACGCCTCCATCTCTACTCCGGGGGTCCGACAATTCCGGACGTCCGCGCGGCGGCGGGCTCGCGGTGGGCGGGTGCCGATGCTAGGCCGTTCGGGTGAAAGTAATCGTTTTCTCTGGGCCTTCGGCAGTATCGGGGACACACTCGCTGGCAGGCGGGAAACGAGCAAGACGGAATAACTAATAATTGTTGTGTAATTGACCCGTCGCTGGATCGCCCGAGGTCGGTAGGTCCGCGGATGTGGTGGCAGAGACCGGAAACAGGTGACGTCCTCGGGTAAGGGGGGAGGGGCGTCGCCTGTTTCCTCTACTTCTTTTCCCGGGTGTACCGCGCGCGCAGAAATGGGCTGAATTCGCGGTCTTCGCCCATCTTGACGTCGATTTCGTGCGTCAGGGTGCCGCCGTCCGGGGTGAGCCGGTGCCGGGCGACCCCGCGGGCGGTCTTCTTCTCCAGGACGAGCGTGGCGCCGGTCCAGCCGCCGCGGGCGGGCGACTCGGGCGGGAAGCCGTAGCTGTCGAAGCCGTACCAGAGCGTCTCGCCGGTTCGAGGGTCGACGGCGAAGACGTTGTGCCCCAGGAGATCCGAGCCGTCCTCGCGGTGCTGCCGGTAGTGCTGGATCAGCGCGAAACCGTCGAGCGCCACGCGGTATTCGCAGTCGGCGCGCGCGGTCGAGGCCGGCGCCCACGGTGAAGCGGCGAGGTCCTCGGTGCCGGTCCAGTCGCCGGCGAACGCCTTCAGGGCGTCGTGCGCGGGGCCGAGCGTGGGCATGTCCATGGTCGTCTCCATTTCGACAGGCGCCTGTCGATATGCGAGACTAGCACGCATGCGATCCCCTCGAGCCGAGACGTTCACCCGGGTGATCGACGCGGTCTTCGCGTGCAATGGCGGTTTCCTGGCCGCGGGCGACGCGCTGACGGGGCCGGTCGGGCTGACGGCGGCGCAGTGGCAGGTCCTCGGCTTCCTCGAGGACGGCCCGGCGACCGCGGCGGAGGTCGCGCGCCGCCGCGGGCTGCGGCGCCAGAGCGTGCAGGAGACGGTGAACCGCTTGCTGCGCAACGGAATGCTCGACCGCGTCCCGAATCCCGCCGACGCGCGGGCGCCGGTGCTGTCGCTGACGCGACGGGCGAAAGAGGCGCTGCGCGAGCTGGGGGCGCGGCAGGAGGAGTGGGCGGAGGACGTGGCGGCGGAGGTGTCCCAGGAGGATTTGGAGACGACGCTGCGGACGTTGCGGCGGCTGCGCGAGGTCGTGGCCCGGCCGCGGTTGCGTTGAGGGTCATGCCGCCCCGGGCCCGGGGAGCACGTCGATGTCGCGCGCGTGCATCGACTCGCCGCAGTGGGTGCAGCGGAGGTCGATGGTGGTGATCTCACCGCACGCGTGGTGCCGGTAGAGCACCGGCGGGCCGGCCTCGCCCGCGAGCCACTTGTCGCCCCAGCGGGTCATGGCCATGAGCATGTCGACGAGCTCGGTGCCCTTGTCGGTCAGGACGTACTCGTAGCGCGGCCGCCGGTCGTACGGCCGCCGCTCGACGATGCCCTGGTCGGCGAGGTGGTTCAGGCGTTCGGTGAGGACCTTGCGCGAGATGCCCAGGTCGCCCTGGATCTGTTCGAACCGGCTGATGCCGACCCACACGTCCCGCAGGATCAGTGGTGACCAGGGTTCACCGATGACGTCGAGCGTGCGCGCGATCGAGCACGCCGCCAGCTCGCTGAAGTTCGTTCGCTGCATGAGGCACTTTAGCATTCGGGGTTCCCTTAGGGAACTTGGACTGCTACGGTTCTGGAGTCTCCTCAAGGAACCCAGAAAGGATCGTGGCGATGAGCAAGGTCTTCAGCGCCCACGCGGTGTCGGTGGACGGGTACATCACCGGCCGCGACGCCGGCCCCGGGCACGGTCTCGGCGACGGCGGAACGCTCTTCGACTGGTACACCGACGGCGACACGCAGAGCCGGGTGTTCGACTTCTTCAAGCTCAGCGAGCCGAGCGCCCGCGTCTTCGACGACCTCGCCGGCCGCGTCGGCGCGGTGGTGGCGGGCCGAAACACGTACGAGGACTCGGACCACTTCGGCGGCGGCAGCCCGCACCCGGGCGCCCCGCTCTTCCTCGTCAGCCACCGGCCGGCGCCCGAGCTGACCGAACGGCAGGCGCTGTTCGGCGACGTCAAGGAAGCCATCGAGGCCGCTCGCACGGCGGCGGATGGCAAGGATGTCGGCCTCATGGGCGGTGGCGTCCTGACCGCGGCGCTGGCGGCGGGGCTCGTCGACGAGATCGTCCTGCACCAGGTGCCGGTCCTGCTCGGCGGTGGGCGGCCGTTCTTCCAGGAGCTGCCTTCGCACGTACGGTTGCGGCTCGTCGAAGCCGTTGCCGCGCCCGGTGTCACCCACCTCCACTACTCGGTTGCCTGAAGGAGATCGCCATGATCAACGCTGACGTCCGCCGCATCCTCGAGACCGCCGTGGTGGGTCACCTCGCCACTCTCCTGCCCGACGGCGCCCCGCACTCGATCCCGATCTGGGTCGACCCCGAGGGCGACCACATCGCGATCATGACGGGCCCGGACTCCCGCAAGGCGCGCAACCTGCGGCGCGACCCGCGGGTGGCGTTGTCCCTGACGCCGGCGGACAACCCGTTCGAGCCGGTGATCATCCGCGGCCGGGTGGAGAAGTGGATCGACGGCGACGCCGGCTGGGCGATCATCGACCGGATCGCGACCAAGTACATCGGGCAGCCGTACCCGCGTGAGCAGGAGCGGGCCGTGGCACTGATCGCGGTGGAGCGGCAGAGCGTGGGGATGGACTGAGGTCAGTCCGGCTTGATGCCCAGCAGCGTCAGGAACGTGCGGAACCCGGCCGGCATGTCGACCGCCGCCGGGTCCAGGAGCCACTGCAGCTGCAACCCGTCCAGGACCGCTATCGCGATCGGCGCCAGCTGTTCCGGGGTCGCTCCCGCGGGGAGCTCGTCCCGGTGGCGTTCGAGCATCTGGGTCATGCCCGCCCGGACTCGCTCGTACCGGTCGTGGAAGTACTCGCGCGCCGGGTGGTCTTCCGTGACGCTGTCCGCCGACAGCACCGTGTACGTCTGGACGATCCCCGGCCGGGTCGCGTTGTAGTCGACCAGCTCGGCCAGCTGGTTGACCGTCATCGACGACTCGTCGCCCTGCGGGGCGTGGCCGAAGTGCAGCAGGTCCCACTCGTCGCGGGTCTCCAGCACCGCCGCCAGCAAGTCCTCCTTCGTGGGGAAGTAGTGCATCAGCCCCTGCTGGGTCAGCCCGACGCGCTCGGCCACCGCTGCCAGCGAAGTGCCGCGATAGCCGCGTTCGGCGATCACTTCGAACGCCGCTCGGACGATGCTCGCTCGGCGGTCGGCGCCCCTGGCCCGGGTCATGATCCCGAGCCTACGGGACGGGCTGTCACGGAATCGTAACGTTCACTACTCATCGCCAGGTAGAGTACGTCCCATGAGCTTCGACGTCGACGCGCTGCTGGCCGAGCTCGACCTGGACGCCAAGGCGAGGCTGCTCGCCGGCCAGGACGTCTGGAGCCTGCCCGCACTCCCGCGGATCGGGCTCCGGTCGCTGGTGCTCTCGGACGGCCCGGTCGGCGTCCGCGGGGTCCGGTGGAGCCCGGACGACCCCTCGGTGACGCTCCCCAGCCCGACGGCGCTCGCCGCGAGCTGGGACCCGCGGCTGGCCGTGCGCGCCGGGCGGCTGCTCGCGCAGGAGGCCCGCCGCAAGGGCGTGCACGTCCTCCTCGCCCCGACGATCAACCTCCAGCGCTCGCCCCTGGGCGGCCGTCACTTCGAGTGCTACTCGGAAGATCCCCTCCTCACCGGGATGATCGGCGCCGGCTACGTCACCGGCGTGCAGGACGGCGGGGTCGCCGTCACGGTCAAGCACTTCGTCGCCAACGACTTCGAGACCGAGCGCTTCACGGCCGACGTCCACGTCGGCGAGCGCGCCCTGCGCGAGCTCTACCTCGCGCCGTTCGAACTCATCGTCCGGCGGGCGAAGCCGTGGGGGATCATGGCCGCCTACAACAGCGTCAACGGCACTACGATGACTCAGCACGCCGAACTGCTCGACGGCGTGCTGCGCGACGAATGGGGATTCGACGGCTTCGTCGTCTCCGACTGGCTCGCCGCGCGCGACACCGTCGCCTCCGCGAACGGCGGCCTCGACGTCGCGATGCCCGGCCCCCGCACGGTTTTCGGGGAACAGCTCGCGGAAGCCGTGCGCGGCGGCGAAGTCGACGAAGACGTCGTCGACAAGATGGTGCGCCGCGTGCTCCAGCTGGCCCACCGGACCGGCGCGCTCGGCGGCAGTCCTGTCTCCATTCCGTCCACTGTGGACGGCGACGCGATCGCGCGCGAGGTCGCGCACCGGTCGTTCGTGTTGCTCAGCAACGAAACCGGTGTCCTCCCCTTCCAGCAACCACAGAGCATCGCCCTGATCGGCGCGCTGGCCGCCGACCCCAAGATCCTCGGCGGCGGCAGCGCCACCGTGTTCCCCGATCACATCGTCTCCCCTCTCGACGGCCTCCGGAAGGCCGTTCCCCCGGGCACCGACCTCGCGTTCGCCATCGGTGCCGATCCGCGAACGACGCTACCGCCGGCCACCGACAATTTCCGGCTCCGCGCGACGGCCAAGAGTGCAGATGGCACCCGATTGGCTGAATTTCCGCTCAGAGAAGCCAAAATCAACTGGATCGGAGAGCTGCCGAACGGGCTCGACATCGCCACGCTCGCGTCGGTCGAGATCGAAGGCACCTACCTGCCGGAGCGAACCGGCACGCACACCTTCGCCGTCACCGGTCCCGGCGACCTCCGCCTCGACGTCGCGGGCCAGATCCTCTTCGACGGCGTCAACCTGCCCGAAGGCGGCGACGTCTTCACGTCGATCATGCAGGTGATCGAGCAGCGCCGGGAGGTCGAGCTGACGGCGGGCGAACTCGTCGACGTCAGCCTGACGTACTGGATCCCGTCGGAGATGGCGGAGTTCGCCCGCGGCACCTTCGCCTGGGTCACCTTCGCGCTCGGCCACCGCGGCCCGGTCCCCGCTCCGGACGCCGCCCTCGACGAAGCCGTTGCCCTCGCGGGGAAGTCGGACGTCGCGGTCGTCGTGGTCGGCACGACCGCCGAGGTCGAGAGCGAAGGGTTCGACCGGACTTCCCTGGCGCTGCCGGGAAGACAGGACGAACTCGTCGCCAGGGTCGCCGAAGCCAACCCGAACACCGTGGTCGTCGTCAACGCCGGCTCCCCGGTCGAGTTGCCGTGGCGCGACGACGTCGCCGCGGTGCTGCTCACCTGGTTCCCCGGCCAGGCCGGCGGCGACGCGCTCGCCGACGTCCTCTTCGGCCGCGAAGAACCCGGCGGCCGCTTGCCGACGACTTGGCCCGCGAAGCTCGAAGACGCGCCGGTAACCGACGTCACGCCGGAAGAAGGTGTCCTCGAGTACGGCGAAGGCGTGTACATCGGCTACAGCGCCTGGGCGCGCACCGAGAAGCAACCCGCGTACTGGTTCGGTCACGGCCTCGGCTACACGACCTGGGTGTACGAGGAACTCGACGTCTTCCCGGACGACGAAGGTGGCGCACGCGTGCGGGTCCGCGTCCGCAACTCCGGGACGCGCAAGGGCCGCGAAGTCGTCCAGCTCTACCTGGCCCCGACCGAGCGCGGCGACCGGCCGCCCCGGTGGCTGGCCGGCTTCGCGAGCGTCGAAGCCGGGCCCGGCGAGGCCGTCGAGACCGACATCGTCATCCGGCCGAGATCGGTCGAGGTCTGGCGCGACGGCTGGCAGCACATCGCCGGCGAGTACGTCCTGGAGGCTTCGCACTCCTACGCGCAGCCCCGGCTGAGCACGCGCGTCGTCCTCCAGAAAATACGTTGACGCGCGACGCGGGAGCCCCTAACTTCAGCCGCGCACCCCGGAACGAGCGAAAGGGAGGTGGGTCCGATGATCACGCAACCGATCACGCGCTCCCACCTCGCCTCGAGGGTGCCGGGTTTCTGACCGGGAGCGCGTACTCCCGGAAGGACTTCCATGACCGATCTGGTCGTGCGCCCGCTCGAAGCGGGCGAAGAAGCTTTGTTCACCTCCCTGCCCGACCGCGGTCTCGTCGGCCGCAAGCTGTTCGGCAACGACTTCGCCGAGATGGCGGCCAAGGGCGAGTACCGGCCCGACTGGGTCTGGGTCGCGCTGCGCGATGACGTCGTCGTCGCGCGCGCCGCGTGGTGGGGAACCCCGAAGGACGCGGAACCGATCGCGCTCGACTGGTTCGACTTCACCGACTTCGACGCGGGAGTCGAGCTGCTGAAGAGGGTGCCGCTGCGCGCGGAGTACGCCCTGACCACGCCGCCCGGCTGGCAGGACGACCCGGACGTCGCGCACGAGGTCGCCATCCGCGTCGAGGCGGCCGAGAAGGCGGGCTACCGCAAGCTCGTCGAGCGCTACCGGTTCTGCTGGACGCCGGAAAACGGCCTGCCGGCACGAACCGGCAGGCTCGTCTACCGGCCCGAGCCGGACGACGACGTGATCCTCGACGTCTTCAAGCGGGTGCACGTCGGCAGCCTCGACGCGCACGTGCGGAAGACGATCGAGGAGCACGGGCTCGACGCGGCCGCGCGTGAGGACCTCGACATCATGCTGTGGATGCCGGCGCCGCGGGACTGGTGGCGGCTGGCGTACACGCCCGAGGGCGAACTCGTGGGGCTCGTCCTGCCGAGCCGCAACGCCTACGACCCGGTGGTCGGGTACGTCGCCGTGGTGCCGGAGCACCGCGGCCACGGCTACTCGTACGACCTGCTGGTCGAGGCCACGCACGACCTCGTCGGGTACGGCGCGGAGAAGATCGTCGCCGGCACCGACGTCGGCAACGTCCCGATGGCCAAGGCGTTCGCCAAGGCGGGCTACCCGGTGACCCAGCACCGCATCGACCTCGTGTGATTGCCGGCGGCGGCCGCGTCTTGCCGGGCGCGGCCGCCGCGCGGTACCGTCGCTAGAGCGATCTATCAAATCGGCTGACAGGGGGCCCGAGATGGACGTTCTGCAGGAGAAGGGGCTGACGCCGCTCCGCGTGATCCTCGGCTTTTCGCTGGTCAGCACGACAATCCACTACGCCCACAACACCATCCGCGTCGCGGACTACCCGCAGCTGCCCGGCGTCCCGGCCACGGTGGCGGGGATCGTCGTCGCCTTCGGCTGGGTGCTGTTCACGGCGTTCGGCTGGCTCGGTTACCGCGCGTACGTGCGAAAAAACTACCCACGGGCGCTGGCGTTCCTGCTGGTCTATTCGCTGGCCGGGATGATCACGCTCGGCCACTTCCTGACCGGTGTGCCGCAGATCCCCGGGTTCTTCTTCGCGACGATCTTCACGGATGCCGCAGCGGGGCTCGCGCTCTGGGCGTTCCTCACGTGGGCCTGGGCGACACTCAACCGGGTGACCTCGCGAGATCAAGTTTCTACACAACATTGACGTTCGTCGAAACTATGTAGACACTCGGATGAGTGACCACCACCACTCCGGTTACCTTCGATCGCCGTCCGGACGAGTACCGCCACTGGCGCCTCCAGCTCGACGGGGAGGTGGCCTGGCTGGAAATGGACGTCGACGAGCAGGGCGGGCTCGTCGAGGGCTACGAGCTCAAGCTCAACTCCTACGACCTCGGCGTCGACATCGAGCTGTACGACGCCACCCAGCGGCTGCGGTTCGAGCACCCCGAGGTGCGCGTGGTGGTGGTGACCAGCGCGAAGGACAAGGTCTTCTGCGCCGGCGCGAACATCCGGATGCTCGCCGCCTCCGAGCACCACTGGAAGGTGAACTTCTGCAAGTTCACCAACGAGACCCGCAACGGCATGGAGGACGCCACCGCGCACTCCGGCCAGACCTACGTCGCCGCGGTGAACGGCACCTGCGCCGGCGGCGGCTACGAGATCGCGCTGGCCTGCGAAAAGATCCTCCTGATCGACGACAACTCCTCGACCGTCGCGCTGCCGGAGGTGCCGCTGCTCGGCGTGCTGCCCGGCACCGGCGGCCTGACCCGCGTCGTCGACAAACGGCGCGTGCGCAAGGACCTCGCCGACGTCTTCGCGACGCGCTCCGACGGCGTCAAGGGAAAGACCGCCGTCGACTGGCGCCTGGTCGACGAACTGGTCCCGCGCCAAGGGTTCCGCGAGGCCGTGGCGAAACGGGCCCGGGAGATCGCGCGCGAGTCCGACCGGACCGGCGAGGGCGGCATCGAGCTGACCCCGCTGGAACATCGCCATGTCGACATCGACGTCGCCAAGGATCAGGTCACCATCACCGTCAAGGGGCCCGAGAACAACCCCGGTGACCTGCACGAAGAAGGCGCGAACGGCTGGTTCCTCGCCATGACCCGCGAGCTGGACGACGCCATCCTGCGGCTGCGCACCAACGAGGTCGAAGCCGGCACGTGGATCCTGAAGACCCAGGGCGACCCGGAGAAGGTGCTCGCGCACGAGCAGGCCGTGTTCGGCGCGAAGGACTGGCTCGGCAACGAGATCACGCAGTACTTCAAGCGGACGCTCAAGCGCCTCGACGTCACCAGCCGCACGCTGATCGCGCTGATCGAGCCCGGTAGCTGCTTCGCCGGTTCCCTGCTCGAACTCGCGCTCGCCGCCGACCGCCAGTACCTGCTGGACGGGCCGCCGATCGACGACGAGGACAGCGACGAACGCGCGACGATCCGGCTGTCCGAAGCCAACTTCGGGCTGTTCCCGATGGGCAACGGCCTCACCCGCCTGCAGACGCGCTTCTACGGCGACGACGACCACCTCGCCTGGCTGGCGCGCGAAAAGGACCACGAGCTGAGCGCGGCCGAAGCCGTCGAACTCGGCCTGGTCACCGACGCCCCGGACGACCTCGACTGGGAGGACGAGATCCGGATCGCGCTCGAAGGCCGGGCGTCGCTGAGCCCGGACGCGCTCACCGGCATGGAGGCCAACCACCGGTTCGTCGGTCCCGAGACCATCGAGACCAAGATCTTCGGCCGGCTGGCGGCTTGGCAGAACTGGATTTTCACCCGGCCGAACGCATCCGGGCCGGAAGGCGCGCTGCGCCGATACGGTACGGGTCGGAAGGCCGTCTTCGACAGGAAGCGGGTCTAGCGCAGATGCCCGAGAAGATCGACTACGACGCCAAGATCCCCAACAACGTCAACCTCTCCGAAGACCGCCGGCTGCAGCGCGCGCTGGAGGGCTGGCAGCCGAAGTTCATGCACTGGTGGGGCGAGATGGGCCCGACGCTGGAGACCCAAGGCGTCTACCTGCGCACGGCGGTCAGCGTCGGCCGGGAGGGGTGGGCGCACTTCGACCACGTCAACGTCCCGGACTACCGGTGGGGCATCTTCCTCGCCGAGCGCGACCCGGACCGGCGGATCGCCTTCGGGGAGCACAAGGGCGAGGAGGTCTGGCAGCAGGTTCCCGGCGAGTACCGCGCCGACCTGCAGCGGCTGATCGTCATCCAGGGGGACACCGAACCGGCGTCGGTCGAGCAGCAGAAACTCCTCGGGCTCACCGCGCCGAGCCTCTACGACCTGCGGAACCTGTTCCAGGTCAACGTCGAAGAGGGCAGGCACCTGTGGGCGATGGTGTACCTGCTGCACGCCTACTTCGGGCGCGAAGGCCGCGACGAGGCCGAAGGGCTGCTGCTGCGCAACTCCGGCAGTCCCGACGCGCCCCGCATCCTCGGCGCGTTCAACGAGGAGACCGCCGACTGGCTGGCCTTCTACATGTTCACCTACTTCACCGACCGCGACGGGAAGTACCAGCTCGGCACGCTCAAGGAGAGCTCCTTCGACCCGCTCTCGCGCACCTGCGAGTTCATGCTGAAGGAGGAGGCGCACCACATGATGGTCGGCACCACCGGCGTCGACCGGGTGGTGATCCGCAGCGCTGAGCTGATCCGCGAGCACGACACGCTCGACATCGCCCCGCACGGGGGTATCCCGCTCGACCTCATCCAGAAGTACATCAACTTCCACTACACCGTCTCGCTCGACCTGTTCGGCAGCGAGACGTCGACGAACGCGGCGAACTACTACACGGCCGGGCTCAAGGGCCGCTGGCAGGAGGCCCGCCGCAAGGACGACCACAAGCTCACCGGCGACGCCCGCACGCTGGAGAAACCGGCCGGCGACGGCACGTGGACGTCGGAGGAGATGCAGGCGATCCTGCTGCTGAACCTCGACCTGCGCAGTGAATACGTGACGGACTGCCAGACCGGCGTGAAGCGCTGGAACAAGATCCTCGCCGACGCCGGGATCGACCACACGTTCCGCTTGCCGCACCCTGGCTTCAACCGCGAAGTCGGCATAAACTCCGGCCACCACGTCACTCCCGACGGCACCATCGTCGACGAGGCGACCTGGCAGGCCGGCAAGAGCAAATGGCTGCCCACCACCGAGGACCTGACGTTCGTCCGCTCGCTCATGCACCCGGTGTACGAGCGGGGGAAGATCGCGAGCTGGGTGGCCCCGCCGCGGCAGGGCATCAACGGGAAGCCCTTCGACTACGAGTACGTCTACCTCACGTAGGAGGTCTGGTGGCGACAGGGTTCAATGCCGCGGAGTACCTGCTTTCGGCCGGGCACCCGGACGCGACCGCGGTCGTCTCGCCCCGCCGCGCGCTCACCTACGCCGAGCTGGCGGAGGAGTCGCGCCGGGTCGCGGGCGGGCTCGTGGAACTCGGCGTGCGGCCCGAAGAGCGCGTCATGTTCTGCATGGTCGACGACGTCGAGCTGCTCACCGGCATCCTCGGCGCGATGCTGGCCGGCGCCGTCGCGGTGCCGGTCTCGACCATGGTCACCGGGCTCGAGCTGGGCAGGATGCTGGCCGACTCGCGGGCGCGCCTGCTGTGCGTGTCCGGGGAGTTCGCCGAGCAGGCGGCGATCGCGCTGGGGTTCGCCCCCGAGGTCACCGACGTCCTCCTCGACCGGTCGGACGCGGCGGCGTTCGGCGTCCGGACGCACGAGTGGTCGTCGCTGAGCGGAACGTTCCGAAGTGGACAGACGTGGGAGGACTCGCCCGCGTTGTGGCTGTACACGTCGGGGACGACGGGACAGCCGAAGGGCGCGATGCACCGGCACGCGAGCATCCGCGCGGTGTGCGAGACGTACGCGCGCGACGTGCTGGCGACGACGCCGGTGGACCGGTTCCTGTCGGTGCCGAAGCTCTTCTTCGCCTACGGGCTCGGGAATTCGTGCTTCTTCCCGCTGGGCGCGGGTGGGACGACGTTGCTCGAGCCTTCGCGGCCGACGCCGGCGTTGTTCGCTCGACGCGCGCGCGAGGAACAGCCTTCGTTGTTCTTCGCCGTCCCGACGTTCTACGCGGCGCTGCTCGCGAGCGACGTCCCGGACGACTCGTTCTCTTCGGTGCGGCACGCGGTTTCGGCGGGTGAGCCGCTGCCGGCGTCGTTGTTCGAACGGTTCCGGGCCCGTTTCGGGTTGGAGATCCTCGACGGCATCGGGTCGACCGAGGCGTTGCACATCTTCCTGTCGAACCAGCCCGGCGCGGTACGGCCGGGCACCACCGGCGTCGCGGTGCCGGGGTACTCCGTGCAGATCCGCGACGAGGCGGGCGCGGTGATCGACGCCTGCGGCAAGCCCGGCGAGCTGTTCGTGGCCGGGCCGTCGACGGCGACCGGCTACTGGGCGCGCTACGACGCGACGAAGCTCGTCTTCCAGGGCGAATGGCTGCGGACCGGTGACAGCTACGTCCGCAACGAGGACGGAACGTACAGCTGTCTCGGCCGGTTCGGGGACATGCTGAAGGCGGGCGGAATCTGGGTGTCACCGTCCGAAGTGGAGGAACGGCTGCGTCAGCACCCGGCCGTGGCGGAGGTCGCGGTGGTCGCCGCACCGGACGGCGACGGGCTCGACAAGCCGGTGGCGTGCGTGGTGGCGGCCCCCGGGTTCGCGGTCGACCCGGACGAGCTGATCGAGTTCTGCCGCGAGGGCCTTGCGGCGTTCAAGCGTCCGAGAGGCGTGGTCGAACTGGCGGAGCTGCCGAAGACGGCGACGGGCAAGATCCGCCGGAACGTGATCCGCGAGCAGGTCCGGGACGTCCTGCGGGTGGTGCCCAGCACGTGATCGACGGCTACTTCGTGGTCGACGCGCACGTCCACACACCGCGCCTGCCGACGCTCAAGCCCGCCTGGACGCAGTGGGCGCACGACTTCGCGGGTTCGTACCCGTGGCGTTCGGTGTACTCCTCTTCGGGGGAGGTGATCCCGTCGGCGATGGACGAGCTGATGGAGTCCGAGGGCGTCGACCGGGTGCTGTTGTTCTGCGAGTACAGCCCCCGGGCGACCGGGATCCAGCCCATCGAAGACAACTTGCCTTTGGTGGAGCACAATCCGACGCGGTTCCGGCTGGTGGCGAACGTCAATCCGTACCTGCACCACCCGCCGGCGTCGGAGGTCGCGCGGCAGCTGGACCTGGGCGCGGTGGCGCTGAAGATCCACCCGGTGCACGGCGCGTTTTCCCCGGCGGACAAGGAGCTGTACCCGGTCTATTCGCTGTGTGCCGAACGCGGCGTGCCGGTGATCCTCCACTCGGGAACGTCGAGCTTTCCGGGCTCTCGCACCAGTTTCGGGAATCCCGAGCTGATGTCCGATGTGGTCGAGGACTTCCCGTCGCTGCAGTTCGTCTTCGCCCACGGCGGTCGCGGGTGGTGGTACGACGTCGCGGCGTTCCTCGCGCTGGCGCGGGAGAACGTCTGGCTGGACCTCGCCGGGTTGCCGCCGAAGAAGCTGCCGGAGTACTACCAGCGGTTCGACCTCGCCCGGCTGGCGGGGAAGTTCGTGTTCGGGACGGACTGGCCCGGGGTGCCTTCGGTGGCGAAGAACGTGCGGACGCTGATCGGGCTGGGCTGGCCCGAGGACGTCCTGAACGGCGTCCTCGGGGGCAACGCGGTGAAGCTGATGCCGGGCCTAGCCTAGAACCTCGTGCAGGCAGAGCACATTGCCTTCGGAGTCGGTGAACCACGCGGCCCGCTCGTTCCCCACTTCCGCGATGTGGTCGACGGTCTTCAGGTCCTCCAGCTCGAAGTCCTGGAACCGCACCCCACGGTCTTCCAAGGTTCTGACCTCGGCCGAAAGGTCCGAGACCTCGAAGCTCAACGCCGTGTTCTGGCTCTGCGCACCCGCCGGCATGGTCCGGAGCCCGATGGCCCCCGCGGCCGCCGCGAAGTACAGCGTTCCGTCTTCGCCCTTCCCCGTCTGCTTCAGGCCCAGGCAGTCCGCGTAGAAGTGGCCGGCGCGTTCGCTGTCGGTCACCGGGAGCATGGTCGTGATGGTCGATTCGGTCAGCATGGCTCCATGGTGCGCCGCCCCCGGCGCCGCGGTGACCTCGACTTTTTCACCGTCAGCCGTTGAACGCGCGCAGTGTCCGCATCGCTTCCGCGAGTGCCGGCGCGTCGTCACCCAGCGGGGTCAGCACGATGCGGCGAAGGATCTCCGCCGCCGCGGTGCGGGCCTTGTTCGCCATCTCGAGGCCGTGGGCGGTGAGGGCCGCGAACGTGACGCGGCGGTCGTCCGGGCTCGGGACGCGGCAGATCAGGTCCGCCGCCACCAGGCGGTCGGCCACCTTCGTGAAGCCGCCGCTGGACAGCGCCGCCTCCGTGGCCAGCTTGGTCATCGGCATCCGGTGGTCGGGCGAGCGGACCAGCCGCAGCAGGATGTCGAACGACGCGGGCGCGAGCCCGAGGCGGTCGGCGATCTCGCCCATCAGCTTGTCCTGCGTGGCCAGGTAGCCCTCGATGACCAGGCCCCACCACGTCACGATCTCGTCGTCGTCGGTCTTCGGCTCCACCGGGCCAGCCTACCGGAAAGTCTGTATGGAATATATCTTGCTCGCGAGAGGTTCTCCGGTTACCTTGAATCCAGGAGGCAACCATGGCGATCAAGACGTCCGGCCTGCACCACGTCACCGCGATCGGCGGCGACCCGCAGCGCAACGCCGACTTCTACCTGCGGACCCTGGGCCTGCGGCTGGTGAAGACCACCGTGAACTTCGACGACCCGGGCACCTACCACCTCTACTACGGCGACAGCGCCGGCAAGCCGGGCTCGCTGATGACCTTCTTCCCGTGGCCCGACGCGCCGAGCGGCCGCCACGGCACCGGCCAGGCGACGACCACGTCGTTCTCGATCCCCGAGGCGTCGATCGGCTGGTGGAAGCAGCACCTGAACGCGCAGAAGATCGAAACCGGCGAGATCCGCAACGCCGACGACGAGGACACCCTCACCTTCCGCGACCCCGACGGCCTGAAGCTCGCCCTCGTCGCGCACCCGCAGGGCGACCCGCGCGACCCGTGGGACACCGAGCTGGTCCCGGCCGAGCACGCGATCCGCGGCCTGCACTCGGTGACGCTTTCCGTGATCAAGGAGGACGCCACCGCCGGCATGCTCACCGACGGTCTCGGCCTCAGCTTCTCGACCCAGGACAGCAATCGCTTGCGCTTCTCCGCCGGCGAAGGCGGACCGGGCGCGCTGGTCGACGTCCTCGTGACGCCGGACGCGCCGCGCGGGCTGGTCGCCGCGGGCACCGTGCACCACGTCGCCTGGCGCGCGCCGGACGAGGAGACCCAGAAGGCCTGGCGCGAAGAGCTCGTCGGCCAGGGCGTGCACGTGACGTCCATCCTGGACCGCCAGTACTTCCGCTCGATCTACTTCCGCGAGCCGGGCGGCACGCTCCTGGAGGTCGCGACCGACGAGCCCGGGTTCGCCATCGACGAGCCGCTGCTGGAGCTGGGCCGCGCGCTCAAGCTGCCGCCGTGGCTGGAGCCGCGCCGCGACGAGATCCAGCGCATGCTCCCCGCACTGAACCTCCCCGCCGAGAACAACCCGGAGCTGTCATGACGTTCGATCACGAGTACGTCGAGGGTTCGCCGGACGCGCCGCTGCTGCTCCTGCTGCACGGCACCGGCGGCAGCCCCGGCGACCTGCTTGGCCTGGCGCGCGAGCTGAGCCCGGACTCCGCCGTGCTGGCCCCGGCCGGCCCGGTCTCGGAACACGGCGCCGCGCGCTGGTTCCGGCGGCTCGCGGAGGGCGTGTTCGACCACGAAGACGTCGTCAAGCGCGCGAACCAGCTCGCGGACTTCGTCGTCGAGGCCCGGGAGAGGTACGGGCTGGGCGACCGGCGGCTGGTCGCCGTCGGCTTCTCGAACGGCGCCAACATCGCGGCCGCGGTGACGTTGCTGCGGCCGGACGTCGTCCGCGAGGCCGCGCTGTTCGCGGCGATGTCCCCGATCCCGGACCCGCCGTCGCACGACCTGTCCGGCTCCCGCGTCTTCCTGGCCAACGGCGAACGCGACCCGATGGCGCCCCTGGCGTCCACGGAGGAGCTGATCGGGCTGCTGCGCGAGCGCGGAGCCGACGTCGTCACGCAGCGCCACCCCGGTGGGCACCAGATCACGGTGGGCGGCGTCGAGGCGGCCAAGAAGTGGATCATGACCTGACGTTTGTACGGAGCGTATATCGGCTCGCCCTACTATCAGGCGATGACTAACGAGGCACTACAGCGTGCTACGAAACTGCTGGACGCCGTCATCCTCGCCGACGGGCACAACGACCTGCCGTGGGAGCTGCGGCTGCACGGCGGCCCGAACCCGGTCGAGGCCGCCGCGTCGCTCGACCTGACCGTCCGGCAGCCGGCCCTGCACACCGACTTCCCGAAGCTCGCCGACGGGAAGCTCGGGATGCAGTTCTGGTCGGTGTACGTGCCCTGCGAGTTCGAGGGCCACAGTGCCGTCACCGCCGTGCTCGAACAGATCGAGGTCGTCCACCAGCTGGCCGAGCGCTACCCCGACCGGCTCCGGCTGGTCGACACCGCCGACGAGGCCGAGGCCGCGTTCGCCGACGGCCGGATCGCGTCGCTGCTCGGCGCCGAGGGCGGGCACAGCATCGCCGAGTCGCTCGGCGTGCTGCGGATCCTGCGCCGCCTCGGCGTCCGCTACATGACGCTGACGCACAACTTCAACACCACCTGGGCCGACTCGGGCACCGACGAGCCGGCCCACGGCGGGCTCACCGAGTTCGGCCGCGACGTCGTGCGCGAGATGAACAAGATCGGGATGATGGTCGACCTGTCGCACGTCGCGCCGTCGACGATGCGCGCGGCGATCGAGGTCAGCTCGGCGCCGGTGATCTTCAGCCACTCCTCCTGCCTCGCGGTCAACGACCACCCGCGCAACATCCCGGACGACGTCCTCGCGCTGCTGCCCGGCAACGGCGGGGTCGCCATGACGACCTTCGTGCCGGCGTTCATCTCGCCGAAGGTCAGCGCGTGGGACCAGGAGCTGAAGGCCGCGATGGAGGCCGCCGGCCAGGAGTACCGGAACCTGGCCCAGCGCGGGGAGTTCGTGAAGGCGTGGGACGGCCCGGTGAAGCCGAAGGCCAGCGTCGACGACGTCGTCGCGCACGTCGAGCACGCCCGCGAGGTCGCCGGGATCGACCACATCGGCCTCGGCGGCGACTACGACGGCGTCGGCACGCTGCCGGAGGGGCTGGAGGACACCTCCAAGTACCCGGTGTTGTTCGCGGCGCTGCTCGAGCGCGGGTGGAGTGACGAAGACTGCGTGAAGCTGGCCGGGAAGAACACGCTCCGCGTGCTGCGGGAGGTCGACGGCTTCGCCCGTTAGGGGGTTTGGCACGGCGCTCCCCGCGTCCCGGACGGACACTGAGTACATGACGCACGCGCGCGGGGACGCGGCCGACCGCCCCACCGGCCCCGCCAGCCACGACCTGCCCGGAAGCAGCGGCCCGACACACCGCGACCTGCCCGGGAACGAGGTGCCCGAGGGCGCCCTCGAGCCCGCCGAACTGCGCGCCGGCGACGTCCGGCCCGGCGCCGAGGAGGTCACGCCGGTGCGCCCGGCGCCGGCCAGGCCCGCGTCCGCCGCCAAGAAGCCACGGCCGACGCGGATCAGCGGCACCTGGGTCGCCGTCATCGCCGGCCTGGTCGTGCTGATCGTGCTGCTGGTCTTCATCCTGCAGAACCTCGATCCGGCGACGGTGCACTTCTTCGGCGCCGAAGGCAGCCTGCCGCTGGCCATCGCGATGCTGTTCTCGGCCATCGGCGGCGCGGCGCTGGTCGCGCTGATCGGCGGCGCCCGGATCCTGCAGCTGCGGAAGCAGGCGCGCCGCCGCTAGACGATGATCGAAGTCATCGTCAGCACCTGCGCGCAAACGTTTTCGTCGCCTGTTGTGCGGACGCGGCCGACGTCGGCGGCGTTGCGCGTGCAGAGCCGCCAGAACGTGTCCAGGTCCGTCGTCACGGTGGCCAGCGGGGTGCGGGACGGTGGCGCGCCGCGGTCCAGGAGCCAGCCGTCGCGCTCGCGGCGCGCGTACCACTTGCCGGCGCCGGCGACCGTGTAACCGACCTGCTTGCCGACGCGCGCGTCGACGTCGCGCAGGGTGTGCGGCAGCGCGCGGACGAACGTGTCGGCGATCGGCTCGGCGTACTCGGCTTCCAGCGGGGTGTGCTCCAGCGCCTCGCGGATCTGCACGTGGTGGACCCAGAACTCCGAATAGTCGCGGGCCGCGTCGAGCCACCGGGGCGCCGGTTCGTCGCCCGCCCAGCTCACCGGCCCATCGAGGACGTCGAGGTCGAGCTTCGCCCAGTACTCGGTCGTCTGGCCCATGAACTCGTACATCATCGTGAGCAGGACGTCCGTCGAGAGCCGGCGGCACGCGACGACCCACTCCTCGTTGATCCGGTCGATGAAGCGCGGGAACGCCTCACCCGGACGGGGGGCTTCGGAGGCGTGCCCGTCGCGGCCGCGGGACAGCCGGCCGACCTTGTCGCCCAGCAGGTGGGCGGCGACGTCCTTGACCGTCCAGCCGGCGCACATCGTCGGACGCTCCCAGTCTTCCTCGGTCAGCGCGCCGAGCAGCGTCATCAGCGACTGTTCCTCTTTGGAGAAGTACGGGAGGACGTCGATCGGCGGGCCCCAGCGCGTCGGACTCATGCGTCCATCCAACACGGATGTCACACCTCCGTTCGGCCTACCCGCAGGTAGCATCGGCGCGTAAGCAGAGGGGAGTCCGCCGGTGAACGCAGCGCGACCGAACGGCCGGGGCACCGGCGACGAGGTGGCCGACCTCGCCCGGCGCGCCGGGCAGCTGGCGGGCTGGGCCGCGCGCACCGGGTTCGCGCTCGGCCGCAAGCTCCCCGGCGTCGAGACCGCCGAACGCGGCGTGCGGCAGGTCGAGCGCCAGCTGCTGGCCGAGCTGCGGCGACGGCTCGACGAGGTCGACGACCCGTACCACGCGGCGCTGACGGCGGCGTCGGCGATGAACCGCCCGGCGGTGCCCGGGAAGGTCGAAGCGACCGTGACGCTCGTGCCCGCGCGCGACAACCACGCCGAGCCGTTGCGTGCCGCGATGGCCGAGCTGCTCAACCACTCCATCGGCTTCGGCCGCGAGCGGTCCCGCGAGTACTTCTACGCGATCATCCTGCGCCAGCTGACGCCGGACGAGGCCCGCATCCTCTCCGCCCTCTCGGACGGCTCGCCGTTCCCCGTGATCGACGTCGTCGAGCGCACCGGCCTCGGCAGCAGCGGGCGCGTCGCACTGCGCAACGCCTCCACGGTCGGCAAGGCGGCCGGGGTGTCGCTGCCCGACCAGGTGCCCGGGTACGTCACGCGGCTGATCGGGCTGGGCCTGGTCGACCTCGACGAAGAGGTGCCCTCGCTGGAGACGCAGTACGAGATCCTGCTGACCGACGAGACCGTGCGCGACGCGGAGAAGCACGTCAAACGCGCGAAGTACGTCCGGCGGACGATCCACATCTCGCGCCTGGGGGCGCAGTTCTGGCAGGCCTGCGACCCCGCTTTTCAACCACCCAGCTTCGCCTAGCCGGATGGGGTCGTTCCTCGCCGGCATCGTCGCCGACTTCGCGCAGCACTGGCCCCTTTACGTCTCGATCCCGGTCGTCGCCGCGCTGATCGGCTACGGCACCAAGCTCGTCGCGATCCGGATGATGTTCCAGCCGGTGGAGTTCATCGGCGTCAAGCCGTTCCTCGGCTGGCAGGGCATCGTGCCCAAGCGCGCCGCGCGGATGGCGAGCATCGCCTGCGACACGATGACCGAGCAGCTGATCAAGCCGGCCGAGGTCGTCGCGCGGCTGGACGCTTCCCGGATCGCCCAAGAGATCGAGAAACCGCTGCTCGCGGGCGTCGAGGACATCGTGCGTGAAGTGGCCGGGCACTACCAGCCGGGGCTGTGGGAGTCGCTGCCGGTGCGGGTGCAGCGGCTGGTGATCGAGCGCGTCCAGCACGAGTCGCCGCGGATGGTCGCGGCCGTGCTCGACCTCATCAAGTCCGATGTGGACAGTGTGTTCGACCTCAAGGGCATGGTGGTCACCAGCCTGGTCAAGGACAAGCGGCTGCTGAACCGCATCTTCCAGGAGGCGGGCGCGAAGGAGTTCAAGTTCATCGCCCGGTCGGGTCTCGTGTTCGGCGGCGCGATCGGCGTGATCCAGATGGGGGCCTGGATCCTGTTCGAGTTCCCGCTGATCATGCCGCTGTTCGGCCTGTTCACCGGCTGGTTCACCGACTGGCTGGCGCTGCGGATGATCTTCTACCCGATCGAGCCCCGGCGCTACTTCGGCGTGCAGTGGCAGGGCCTGTTCCTCAAGCGGCGCGCGGAGGTCGCGGAGGCGTACGGCTCGCTGATCGCCCAGGAGATCATCACCCCGCACAACGTCATCGAGGCGATCCTGCACGGGCCGTTGTCCGACCGGGTGCTGGCCCTGATCCAGCGTCAGCTCGACCGGGAGCTCGGCAGTGTCGCGAGGCCGCTGCTGGTGTTCGCGGTGGGCAGCCGGAAGTACCAGGACGTGAAGCTGTCGATCGCCGAGCAGATCATGAACCGGCTGCCGGAGACCATGCGGTACATCGAGGACTACGCGACCGACGCGATGGACATCCGGAACGTGCTGGTGTCGAAGATGAAGGAACTCTCGCCGCACGAGTTCGAGCGGCTGCTGCGCCCGGCGTTCGAACAGGACGAGTGGATCCTGATCGCGACCGGGGCGGTGCTGGGCTTCGCGGTCGGTGAGGGTCAGGTGCTGCTGCTGGAGCACCTGGCCGCCTGAGCCCGGCCGGGCGAGCAAGTCCACCCGAACGGCCGTACACCCGGACGTATCCCCGCGCTCACTTCACGCCTCTAATCTGCGCAGGACGACGACGGGCGGGGGAGCCCATGGCTGAGACACCGGAACCCGGAAGCGCCGAGGACAAACTGCCCCGGCAGGAGATCAGGCTCGCGATGACCATGGTCGGCGGCACGAGCCTCGCCGTCTGGATCGGCGGCATCGCGGCCGAGACGTCCCAGTTGCTCCGCGAGGCACGGGACAGCGTGGCCCCGGGCAGCTACCGGAAGCTGACCGGCCTGCTCCGGGCGGACGTCTCGGTCGACGTCCTGACCGGGACGAGCGCCGGGGGTATCAACGCCGCCTGCCTCGGGCTCGCGGAGGCGTTCGACTCGAGCCCGGAGGTTCTGCGCGACACCTGGATCTCGACGGGTTCGCTGGACAAGCTGATCCGCGATCCCGCCGAGCCTGAACCGCGGTCGCTGTTCGACGGCGACCGCGTCCTCCTCGACGGGCTCCGCTGCGCGCTCGACCAGATCAAGGGGAACAGCCCGGGACCGGCGGCGGGCCCGCCCGATCTCACCGTGCTGCTCACCGGAACCATGATCGACGGCGAGAGCACCCGGTACCAGGACGCGCTGGGCAACCTGGTGCGGGACACCGAGCACCGCATGCTCTTCCGGTTCCACGGCGAGCACTGGCGATCGGGGAAGGTGCTCGGGCCGCTCGCCCTCGCTGCCCGGTCCACCTCCTCCTACCCCGGTGCGTTCGAGCTGTCCCGGGTGCCGATCGATACCCCGCAGACGGACGAGAAGCACCCGGACATGAAGCTGTACACCCAGCTCCGCCGCTCGCACTGGGTGACCGACGGCGGGGTGCTGCTCACCAAGCCGCTCCGGCCGGCCCTGGAGGAGATCTTCGCCCGGCCCGCCGCTTCCGACGTCCGGCGGCTGCTGCTGTACGTCGTGCCGGCCGGGGAGCAAGAGGCCGTCGCGAAACCCTGTGACGCCAACGACTTCCCGATGCTCACCACCACGATGGGCAAGGTCGTCACCGCGGTGATGAGCCAGTCCATCAGTGCCGAGCTCGAGGAGCTCTCCCGGCACAACGCCGGTGTGGTGCGGACGAGGGACACCCGGGTCGTCCTGGCCGGGCTCGGGCTGCGCGGCGGCGCGGAGTCGCTGATCGACAAGCAGCTCTTCCGCGCCTACCTCGAGCGGCGGACGGCCGAGGACGCCGCGAAGCTGGCCGAGCTCGCCGCCTGCCGGTATGCACAGTCCCATGTGGACAGTCTGGAGCTGCAGTGGTCCAC
Organism: Amycolatopsis sp. NPDC051061; assembly: GCF_040682935.1. Taxonomy (NCBI): domain Bacteria; kingdom Bacillati; phylum Actinomycetota; class Actinomycetes; order Pseudonocardiales; family Pseudonocardiaceae; genus Amycolatopsis; species Amycolatopsis sp. NPDC051061. The sequence goes on along the minus strand of NZ_JBFBBZ010000002.1, from coordinate 185,130 downwards.
GGGGATGTCGGCAACCCTGCGCGACAAGGCGGCCGAGGGGCTGACGAGCGCGCTCGCTCCGCCGCTGACCCGGATGCCGGTGGCAGCGCTGCTGCCCTATCGCACTTCGGCCCTCGCTGACGCCGTCGCGACCGGACTTCAGCTGATCAACGCGGCTTTCCTGCTCGGCCCGGACGCGGTCGACGCCGAGGTGCTCAACGACGCCAGGGCAAAGCTGCACGATGCGCGGAAGAATGCCGCTCGGAAGAAGAAACTGGACGAGTGGGTCTCGGCACAGCCGGAGCCGGACAAGTCCCTCGAAGCGTGGGTCGGCGAACTGGCCCGGGGGTGGGCAGCGGCCGTGGACACGGACGACCTCGCCGGTGCCTGGTCCTGCGTCGTCGACGCGCTCCGGACCACGGCACCAGCCTTGCGCCGCCGGGTCGATGCGCGACCGGACGAAAACGACGTCGTGAAGACGCTGCTGGACTGGCTCGTGCTCGAAGGCGAAAACGACGACGAGGTCGTGCAGGCGCGGTTGCTCGCCCTGCACGTCGCCGGCCGCGGGCTGCTGGCGGAGGCACCCGCCGTCGACCAGCGAGCCGATTTCGTGCAGGTGAGCGCCGATTCCCGGACGCTGCTCGACATGGACCGGCGGCGCTCGTGGGAGAAGCTGACGGGGATGCAGGCGGGCCACTTCGGGGCCTTCTACAAGGCGTCCTGGCGCGCGAACGACTGGATGTGGGGCCGGATCGACGGGGCGGGCTGGCTCATGCAGGTCCTCCTCGACCCGGTCCGGCTGCGGAACCTCGCCGACCTCGCCGACCGGGACGTGTTCCGCGCGCAGGTGCAGCGGACCTTCGGGGAGATCGGCTGGTGCCCGCCGCGCGAGGCGGACCACCTCAGCACAGCGGACGTCGCCGAGCTGACCGCTCAGCTCGGCAAGGAGCTGGGCTTCCTCGGGCTCGACGGGCAGCTGAAGCCGGTCGCATACGCCTCCGAAGTGCCCGAAAGCATGCCGGTCACCGCACTGGTCCTCGCCAGGTCGCGGCAGTTGGAGATCGCCCGGGCCGAACTGCCGGTCGTGTGGCGGCACGCGGACGACGACGTCGTCAAGGCGAAGGCGAGCGACAAGAAGTCGAAGGCTTTCCGCGCACTGGCCGCACCGGACCCGAAGACCGGGAATGCGGTGTTCCCGCTGGACGGCGACGACCGGACCCAGGGAGTGTTCCAGGCCTGCCGCGTCTCGGCCGAACGGATCTCGGACGAGCGTGGCACTCCGTTGCTGGTCAAGACCGTGATCAAGCTGGCCGCGGCCGGGGTCAACGCGGTGGCCGCGACCGCGCCGTCGACCCCGAAGGCCGCCAGGTCGATGGTCACCGCCGTCCGCGCCACGGCCCGCAGCACGTGGCGGATCACCAAGGGCGCGATGGCGCTGAAGACACCGGGAACCATCGCGGCCGCGGTGCTCGCCCTCGTAGCGGGCCTGCTGATGGGCGGCAACGGCAATGCGATCGTGGGGCTCATCGGGCTGCCGGTGCTGGCCGGCGGGGTGGTCTTCGTCGTCGTCAACGTGCTGCTGATGTCGAAGAAGTCACCGCTGCTCGTGCTTTACCTGCTCGGCCTGCTCGTGGTGCTCGGCCTGGTGCTCGCACCGTTCCTGCCGGTGCTCGCGCAGCCGTTCTTCGGCTGGCTGGGCTCGGTGGTCGACGGCTGGGGCCGCGGTGACGCGCCGGTCGCGTGGGTCGTCTTCGTCGCCGTACTGCTGCTGCCGTGGGTCGTGCCGCCGATGGGCACCCTGTGGCGGCGCATCCGCCCCGGCGACCGTCCGGCGAAGCCCGAGAAACCTGGTGCGCGACCGGTGGGGCGCGAGGAACAGGCGAAGACGGCGGCCGCGGTCGTCCTGACGACCCCGGCCTCCGTGGCTCTCCCGGACACCGGCCCGGCGGCCCAAGCTCCCGAGCCCTCATCGTGAGCGCGAGGTGTCCGGACAAGGGCGCCGCTCGTGCGGACTCGTGCGGAATACGGCCCGTCGCCTTGCGATCACGGGCTCGAAGGTTCATGGTGCGGGTAGGTCGCGAGCCACGGGCACGCGACCAGGCCGCCCGTATGCCCAGGCACCGTTCACCCTAAACATGTTTGTGGGACTGCTCACCGGGTACTCCGCGTCGTCGCAGGTCATTGCGGGGTTCGTGAGCCACGTCGCTGGCAAGCGGAAAATTCTCTGTTACGTTTCCTGAGTATGTCCGTAACGCACTTGATCGAATCCCCGACCAAGGCGGACGGCGCGGAGCTGTGGAGAATCGCGCGCGATTCCGCCAAGCTCGATCTCAACTCGCCGTACGCATACATGCTGTGGTGCCGCGATTTCGCCGAGTCCTCGGTGGTCGCGCGCGAAGACGGCAAGGCGGTCGGATTCGTGACCGGCTACCGCCGGGTGGAAGACCCCCGGGTCGGGTTCGTCTGGCAGGTCGCGGTCGACGCGTCGCAGCGGGGAAAAGGCCTGGCCGGCACGCTGCTGGACGCTCTGTACACGCGGCTCGTCGCCGATGGGGTGCGTTACCTCGAGACCACCATCACCCCGGACAACGAAGCGTCCATCCGGCTGTTCACGTCGTTCGCGAAGCGCTGGAACGCCGCGGTGGAAACGAGTGTGCTGTTCGCCGGTGAGGATTTCCCCGAAGCCGGGCACCTCGCCGAAGAGCTTTACCGCATCGGTCCGCTCACCGCACGCAAAGATCCGGGCGAGTAGGAGAAAAGAAACGTCATGAGCATCTTCGAAGAGCTCGAATCCGAAGTCCGCAGCTACAGCCGCGGCTGGCCGGTCGTGTTCGACCGCGCCCAGGGCAGCCATCTCTACGACGAGAGCGGAAAGTCCTACCTGGACTTCTTCGCCGGAGCCGGCGCGCTGAACTACGGGCACAACAACCCGCGGCTCAAGCAGGCGCTGATCGACTACATCCAGCGCGACGGCGTCACCCACGCGCTCGACATGTACACCGTGGCCAAGCGCGACTTCCTGCAGACCTTCCGCGACAAGATCCTCGACCCGCGCGACCTGAACTACAAGGTCGTGTTCCCGGGTCCGGGTGGCGCGAACGCCGTCGAGGCCGCGCTGAAGCTGGCGCGCAAGGTGACCGGCAAGGAATCGGTCATCAACTTCACCAACGCCTTCCACGGCATGACGCTGGGCGCGCTGTCGGTCACCGGCAACTCGATGAAGCGCGGCGGCGCCGGTGTCCCGCTGGTGCACGCGACCCCGATGCCGTACGACGCGTACTTCGACGGCGCGATGCCGGACTTCCTGTACTTCGAGAAGCTCCTCAAGGACTCCGGCAGCGGGCTCAACGAGCCGGCCGCGGTGATCGTCGAGGGCGTCCAGGGCGAGGGCGGCATCAACGCGGCGCGCCTGGAGTGGCTGAAGGGTCTCGACGACCTCTGCAAGCGCCACAACATCCTGCTGATCCTCGACGACGTCCAGATGGGCTGCGGCCGCACCGGGCCGTTCTTCAGCTTCGAGGACGCCGGGGTCAAGCCGGACATCGTCTGCCTGTCGAAGTCCATCAGCGGCTACGGCCTCCCGATGGCGCTGACGCTGATCAAGCCGGAGCTCGACGTCTGGGAGCCCGGCGAGCACAACGGCACCTTCCGCGGCATCAGCCCCGCGTTCGTCACCGCGACCGAGGCGATCAACGCCTACTGGAGCGACGACGAGCTCGAGAAGTCGACCAAGGCGAAGGGCGAGCGCATCGCCGCCGCGTTCTCGGGCATCGTCGAGGCCTACCCGGACGCGAACCTGGTCGCCAAGGGCCGCGGCCTCGCGCGCGGCCTGGAGTTCGAGAACGGCGACCTGGCCGGCCGGGTCTGCGCCGAAGCGTTCGCGCGCGGCCTGCTGATGGAGACCTCCGGTCCCGAAGGCGAAGTCATGAAGCTCCTGCCGCCGCTCACCCTGACCGACGACGAGCTGACCCAGGGCCTGTCGATCATCGACGAGTCCATCAAGGCCGTCCTGAAGAAGTAAAGGAGTTTCACCCGTGCTCGTTCGCACCCTCGACGAGGTCACCGACACCGACGCCGACATCAAGACGGAGAACTGGCGCAGCAAGCGGATCATCCTGGCCAAGGAGGGTGTCGGCTTCTCGGTGCACGAGACCACGCTGTACGCGGGAACGGTCAACGACTTCTGGTACGCGAACCACATCGAAGCCGTGTTCATCACCTCCGGCGAGGGCGAGATCGAAGACCTCGCCACCGGTGAGGTGCACCAGCTCGCGCCGGGGACGCTGTACCTGCTCAACGACCACGACAAGCACCAGGTCCGGCCGAAGACCGAGATCAAGTGCGTGTGCGTGTTCAACCCGCCCGTGACCGGGCGCGAGGTCCACGACGAGAACGGCGTTTACCCGCTGATCACCGAGGAATCGTAAGAGCCGGAGAGGAAACAGGGAGGCGAAGCCCCGTGACGCTGACGGACACCCGGGTCGACGACGGTTACCCGACCCGGATCACCGGCACGCCGGCCCGGCTGCCGCGCATGCACCCCACGGTGTGGGGCACCGAAGCCGACGGTCCGATCGACGCCGCCACGCTGGCGAACCACGAGACCAAGGGCTACACCGTGGTCGAGGACACGCTCTCGGTCGGGGAGGTGCAGACGTACTGGCAGGAGCTGGTGCGGCTGTCCTCCGACCGGGAGCTCGCCAGGGACGAACGCGTGATCAGCGAAGCGAAGACCGGGGAGGTCCGGTCGATCTTCGACGTCCACGAGCTCTCGGACCTGATCGCCGAGCTGGTGCGCGACCCGCGCGTGCTGGACCGGGCCCGGCAGCTACTCGGCTCCGAGGTGTACATCCACCAGAGCCGCGTCAACTACATGCCGGGGTTCAAGGGCACCGGGTTCTACTGGCACTCGGACTTCGAAACCTGGCACGCGGAGGACGGCATGCCGACGCCGCGCGCGGTCAGCTGCTCCATCGCGCTGACGGACAACTACCCGTTCAACGGCGGCCTGATGATCATGCCGGGCTCGCACCGGACGTTCGTCCAGTGCGCCGGGGAGACGCCGGACGACAACTACAAGGCGTCGCTCAAGGACCAGCGGGTGGGCGTGCCGGGCGAGGACGACATCACGAAGATGGCGGCCGAGCACGGCATCGACCAGTTCACCGGCCAGGCCGGTTCGGCGCTGTGGTTCGACTCGAACATCATGCACGGCTCCGGCAACAACATCACCCCGTACCCGCGCTCGAACATCTTCCTGGTGTTCAACAGCGTGGAGAACGCGTTGCAGGAGCCGTTCGCGGCGAGCGTGCCCCGGCCGGCGTTCATCGCCGGCCGCGACTCGACCCCGATCTCGCGGTGAGCCGAGTCATACCGGGGCTTCGCCCCGGGCCGGGGGCTCCGCCACCCGGAGCCCCCGAAAGCGCTGAGTCAACCCGGCGGTGACCGACCCGGTGCGCTTTGTTACCGTGTCGCCACCGCGTGGGCGTGTGGCCCGCGCAACAGACGTCTTCGCGGACGATCGGCGGGTGCTTCGCTCGGGGTGAGCTCACCCGCCCGGTCGCCTTCGAAGACGAACGGGTGGACCGTGCCCCCTGACGGCCCAGCCGGGAGTTTCACTACGACCCCGTACCAGCGGATCGGGACCGCTGGTACGGGGTCGTCTCACGTCCGGGTGACGCTCGGCCCATGGATGTCGCACCCCGTCCCGCTCTTCGCTGCGGAATTCGCAGAAGGCCCAAAACTCCTGGTACCGGCCCTGCTCGACAACCCGTCACCACGGTAGGTTGATTTTCGCGGCGAGGGAGACCCCGGGGAGGTGGGCGCCAGCATGGCCGAATGCCGGTTCCAGCTGCTCGGGCCCGTCCAGCTGTTCGACGGCGACGTCGCCGTCCCGATCGGCGGCCCGGGCGTCCGCGGGCTGCTCGCCCTGCTCGCGCTCAAGCCCGGCAAGGTCGTCGGGCTCGACGAGATCATCGACGCCCTCTGGGGCCACGATCCGCCCGCCACCGCCCGCACCATCGTCCACGGCAACGTCTCCCACCTGCGGCGGATCCTGCGCGACATCGACGGCCCGAGCATCCTGACCACCCCGCCGGGCTACCGCCTGGCCGTCGAGCCCGACCGGATCGACGTCCACCGGGCGCGTACCCTGCTCGACCGCGCGGCCGTGGCCACCCCGGAGACCGCTGCCGCGCTGCTCGCCGAGGCGCTCGCGCTCTGGCAGGGCCCCGCGCTGGGCGGCGTGCCCGACTCGCTGCGGGCGCCCGAGCTGGAGGACCTCCGCCTCGCCGTGCACGGCGCCCGCGTCGACGCCGACCTCGGCCTCGGCCGGCACGCCGAGCTGATCGTCGAGCTCAGCCCGATCGTCCGCGCCGACCCGCTCGCCGAGCGGACCGCCGGCCAGCTCATGCGGGCGCTGTACCACGCCGGGCGCCGCGGGGACGCGCTCGAGCTGTACCGGACGGTCTCGCGCGCCACCCTCCGCACCCTGGGCGTCGAGCCCGGCGCCGAGCTGCGCTGGCTGCACGAGCGCGTGCTCAACGACGACCTCCCGGCGCGGAAGGCCGCCACCCCGGCCGCCGCCGAGGAGCCGGGCAAGCCGATCTCGCAGCTGCCCGCCGCGGTGCCGAGCCTGGCCGGGCGGGCCGGTGAGCTGGCCTGGCTCGACGGCCTGGTCACCCGCGCCGAAGCCGGCGAAACGACGATCGCGATCGTCACCGGGACCGCCGGCGTCGGCAAGAGCACCCTGGTCGTGTGGTGGGCGCACCGGGTGGCGCCGCGGTTCCCGGACGGCGTCCTGTTCGCGTCGCTGCGCGGCTTCGACCCACACCACCCGCCGCTGGAGCCCGCCGAGCTGCTCACGCAGTTCCTGCTCGGCCTCGGCGTCGAAACCGCGAAGATCCCGGAGCGGCTGCACGAACGCGTCGCGCTCTACCGGTCGCTGATCGCCGGGCGGCGGATGCTCGTGCTGCTCGACGACGCCCGCGCGGCCGAGCAGGTGCGCCCGCTGCTGCCGCCGAGCGCGCGGACGATGACGGTGGTGACCAGCCGGTCGCGCCTCGACGGGCTGGCCGTGTCGAACGCGGCCAAGCAGCGCGTCCTCGGCACACTCGCGCCGGACGACGCGGTGCGGCTCATCGAGGAGCTCGCCGGCCCGGCCGGGCTCAACCACGCGCTCGCGCGGCTCTGCGGCTACCTCCCGCTCGCGTTGCGGATCGCCGGGGCACGGCTCTCGGCGAGTCCACAACGGACCGCGGAGGAGCTGGTCGACGAGCTGGGCAACGAGCGGACCCGGCTGGCCGGGCTGCAGGTCGACGGCGCCGACGACAGCGTGCGCGCCGCCTTCGACGTCTCCTTCCGCGGCCTGCCCGGCGAGATCGCCGAGACGTTCCTGCAGCTCGGCGCGGTGCCCGGGGTGCTGGTCGGGCCGCACCTGATGGCCGCGGTGGCGCAGATCCCGGTCGTCGAGGCCCGGCGGCGGCTGCGCGCGCTGGCCGCGCACAACCTGATCGCCGAGACCGCGCGGGACGTCTTCGCCCCGCACGACCTCGTCTGGCTCTACCTGCGCGAGCTCGCGGAACAGGAGCTGGGCGAGAAGGAACGCGACGAGGCGATCGGCTGGACGGTCCGCTACTACCAGGCGGTGGCCGATCGGGCGCGGCGCCGGCTGGGCCACGTCGCCGACCCGCTCGACTACACCGGCGTGCTCGACGACGAGGCGATGCCGCCGCTGGCCGGCTTCGCCGAGGCGCAGGACTGGTTCGCGGCCGAGTGGCCGAACCTGCTCGCGGCGCTGGACGCCGCGTACGCCGCGGGCCGCTACGACGACGTCTGGCGGCTGGCGCGGATCGGGCACGGCTACCGCGTCGTGTGCCCGCTGCTGGACGAGTGGACGCGGATGGCCGACCTCGGCGTCGCGGCCGCCGAAGCCGCGGGCGACGTCGCCGGGCAGTGCTGGCTGCGGCTCGCGCGGTGCGAGATCGCGCTGACGTTCGAGCTGCCGGGCGCCGGCCTGGCCGACGCCGAGCGGGCGCTGGAGCTGTCCGCCGGGCACCCCGAGTCCCGGCTGGTCACGTCGGTCGACCTGCAGCTGGGCCGCGCGCTGAGCCGGCGCGGCGAGCACGAGAAGGCCATCGGCCGCCTGACGCGGGCGATCGCGGGCGCTTCGGACGTCACGCTGCGCGGCCAGGCGCTGAGCAGCTGCGCGCAGGCGGAGAAGCGGGCCGGCCGCCTGCCCGACGCGATCGCCCACCAGCTCGCGGGGCTGGAGATCGACCGCTCCCTCGGCGACGACGACCGCGTGGTCGTCTCGCTGGACAAGCTGGCCGAGCTGAGTCTCCGGGCGGGCGACCTCGAGGCGGCGGAGCGCCACGTCTGGGAGGCGATCGACCTGGCGATCAGCCGTGAGTTCACGGTCCGCGAGGGTGCGCTGCGGCTGACGCTGGGGCGGGTGCTGCGGGCGCGGGGCGATCTCGACGGTGCGCGGGAGCAGCTGGCTTTGTCGGTGCGCATTTACGAGCGGGTGCACCCGAAGCTCGTCGGTGAGGTCCGGGCCGAGCTCGCCGAACTGCAGTGATGATTTCGCGTGACAACTTTCCGGCGGCGAGTCACATTCGTGGAGCGAATGTCGGTTGCGAATGGATCACGGCCCGGCTCCGGCGGTGAATCCTTAGTGGATTCTTAGTGCCCTCGGGCGGCGTCCGCGTAGGTTCGGCAGTGCCGGCTGAGCCCTAGGGGAGGGGCAGGCTGAGACGCCGGCGCCAGGCCCCGCGCGGGAAAACCCCGCCGGGGCCGGGAGCCGCCAGGAGCGGCTCGTGGCGGCCCGGCCGGCCGACGTGGGGGTAGGCCGGCCGGTCGCCAGGCTCCCGGAAAACCGCAGCTCAGCTCACGTTCGCCGTGCAGAGCGCGATTGTCGTCCCGCTGTTTTCCGCGACCTTCTTGCCGTCGACCAGAATGGCGCAGCTGATTTCGTTGTTGAGCTGCGCATTGCGGGTGTCCGCGGTGAGCGTCAACAGGTAGGAACCATTGTTGTAGGACGCCTCGCCCTCCCAGGCGTCGGTGCTGGCGGGCGCGTTTTCCGTCCGCTGGTCGGACAGGCTGCCGTACCGCACGGTCGCGCCGCCGGCGGAGGTCACCTGGAACGTCACAGCGTGTTTGTCCGCGGCCACCGCGGGCAGGTGCAGCCCGGCCTCGCCGCTGCCGAGGAAGGTCGAGTACAGCAGCACCCCGGCCGTCGAGAGCAGCGCGGCGACCGAGACCACGGTGGCGGTGATCGCCAGCCCGCGATCGCCCGCGGTGCCCTTCTTGACCTGGACCAGCCCGACCACCGCCAGGACCAGCCCGATCCCGGCCAGCGGCCACGCGACGAACCCGATGTCCGGGACGAAGGCGACAACCAGCGCGGCCACACCGAGCACCAGGGCGACGATCGCGAGGATGTTGCGGCCGGGCTTCGCGTTGGCCTGACGACGCTCCGAGGCCGTCACCGGTGGCGCGGGCCGTCCGTGGCGGGCGGCGGTCGGCGGCGGGTACTGCGGGTCGGTCATCATGCGAACCCCTTCGGGTGGGAGTGCGACGACGTTAACCCATAAGAGTGCCCACGAACGAAATTGTTACATTCTGGAAAAAGTCATTGTCCCACCATTTTGCGTCAGGTATCGGTATTTCCTGACAACGCGCGCAGGGTGTGGCCCGGTGATCAATGGGAAGAATATCGGAGGTCCCACTGTTCGCGTGGCCGTGTGGCCTACGACGACCGTCGGTTCCGGTGTTCAAGACTAAAGTCGCGTACCGGACTTATCAGTCGAAAAGGCTCACTTCGGGGGTGATTTCGAGGAGCTCGAAAACGGGACGGCCGCGGCGCCCGTCGATCGTCGTCGTCCGCACGACGCGCAACCGGGCGGTCACCGGGCGGTCGAGGTTCTCCTTGATCTCGTCGAGCAGGTCCGGCGCCACCGCGCCCTGGATGGTCCCGCCCGATTCGCGATCGAGGTAGAAGATCCGGCGCCGGGTGCGGACGCCGTCGAGCCGCCCGCGCACCGTTTCGTAGCCGACGGCCTCGCGCGACTCCCGGAGGCTGCCCTGCAGGATCCGCGCCTGCTCGGTCGTCATGCTGCGCGTGACCTGCTCGCCCGCGGTCGGCGTCAGCGCCATGCCGATGCCGGCGTTCTTCGCGACCGCGTTGACGATGTCGCTCACGGCGTTGCGGACGGTGTCGCGCTGCAGCAGCACGGCGTCGAGCGCGCCGTCGTCCGAGCCGTTGGCCGGCAGGAAGTCGCAGAGCTCCTTGACGGCGCGCTCGGACAGCGTCTCGATGCCGTCGACGATCAGCGCGTCGTCGGAGACGTCGAGCTCGGGGAAGCCGAAGAAGATCGCGTTGCCCGCCTGGCCGCGCTGGATCAGCGGCGCCTTGTCGCGGTCGGCCTGCTGGACGATCGTGACCTCGCCGGACGGGTTCCGGATGATGTGCCCGATCTTGGCCGTCGCGTCCTGCAGCGCGCGGCTGATGTCGGAGAAGGTGTAGGCGTCGATGCTCTGCTCGCCGATCACCGAGACGTGCAGCAGCGGCGACCGGGACGTCCGCTCGAACTTGGCGTTCGCCGCCATCGCCGAGGCGCGCGCGAGGTCGTCGAGCCACGTGCCGCCGGGGATCTCGTCGGCGATGCGCCGGAACTCGTTCCTCACCAGATCATCTCCGGGTAGCCCCTGCCGCCGTCGGCCCAGACCTCGGCCCAGACGTCTTCGTCGCCGGGACGGCACAGGAAGCCGTCCAGCATGCCCCCGACCGGCTGAACCTGATCGAGGTACATCGCGGGCTGCCCGACGATCACGCCGCGCAGCGTGAGCAGGCCGTACAGCGCCGATCGGCCGGCGTCGTCGAGCCGCTTCAGCGCGCCCCACTCGTCCGGGATGAGCACGACGTCGAGGCTCTGCGGCGGGTGCGCGGTGCGCGTGACGAGCTCGCCGCCGATCCACGCGCGCCCGGACGGCATGATCCGGCGGGCCACGCCGAGGTAGCTGTTGAGCGCGCTGAAGAGGATCTCGCGGTCGTTCTGGTGCGGAGCGTCGAAGACCAGGCGTTCGTAGACGTCGGCGAGGTCGCACGCGTGGCGGCCCGGCGGGAGAACCAGCTGGGGCGTCCAATGGGGGAGCGCCACGCCACCCCCTCCTCAGGCCTCGCTCACAGTGCGTAGCCGAACTTACCAGGATGGGGGTCAGCCACCGCGCCCAGGTTGGTGCGGCCACTGCGGGGTGACCTCGTCGGCCTCCGGCCAAGCGGGTTCCTCCTCGGCCGGCCAGTCCTCGGCTTGCGCCCCGCGCTGCGGCGGCAGCGGGAGATGGCCTTCCCGGTGCCCGACGGGCTCGGGTTCTTCGTCGTCGTGGACGTGTTCGGGCCGCTCGACCCCGGGTTGCATCCAGGCCGCGGGGATGAACTGCGTCTGCTCGGCCGCCGACGGCTCGGGCTCGGGCTCGTCGTAGGCGTCCACGAACTCGGGTTCGGGCTCGGGTTCGGGCTTGGGGCGCTGGGTGGTGCGCAAGACGAGCCACGAGGTGAGCGCGCCGAGGGCGAAGGCGATGATCAGCCACAGCCAGATCTGCCCGAACAGCCACACCATCTGTTCACTCACCCCTTCAGACGACCGTGATTTCGACGCGGCGGTCTTCTTCGCCGCCGTTGTCGGGCCGGGTGTCGCCCAGTCCGCGGTAGGTCACGCGCTTGGTCGTCAGCCCGTTGGTGGTGAGGATCCGCGCGACGGCCCTGGCGCGGTCCCGGGAGAGCTTCAGGGCGGCGCTCTCGCCGCCGGGACCCCGGCCGACGTGGCCGGTGACGCGGTACCGGAAGGTGGCGGGCGACTTGGCGAGGGCGACCGCGACGGCGCGGGCGGCCTGCTCGCCTTCGGGGGTGAGCCGCGCGGTGTCCGGCACGAAGGCGATCGGCACCTCGGCGAGCATCCGGTCGATCTCGGCCTGCACGCCGGCCTTGTCGGTGGGCGGCGGCGGAGCGGTGGCACTGGTGGTCGGCGGCGGGCTGCTGGTCGGCGGGGGCGCGCTGGTGGTGGGCGCGCTGCTGCTCGGGGCCACGGGGGTGACGTCGCCTTGCAGCTGGGCGGCCCGGACACCGTCGACGCTCTGGACGACCTCGAGGGCTCTGAGCGCCTGGTCGGGGGCGAAGCCGCTGAGGGTGGCGTCCCGGCCGTCGAAGGTGACGTTGCCTTTGGAGAGCCCGGCTTCGGCGAGTGCGGCCTGGGCATCGGAGGTCAGGTCACGTTGGATGTCCCCGCCCTGAGCCCAGGTGACGACCCCCGCCAGCAGCGCGGTGATAAGCACCGCGATCGGGACCACGAGGATCCAGCGACGACCACCGGACATAAGGGGACTGTAAGCCGGGTGACGCGGGTTGGCGAGCGGGAGAAGAGTGGTCGTCCACAAGTTGTCCCCAGGCAAGTCGACATGTGGACAACTGGCTGCGCTGTGATCGCTCGGGCACTTTCCGTCGGCGGTGGCCGATACGCTGGAAGCGGGGCGGCCCCCCAGGGAGCGGCGGGGTCTGTCCGGGCCCGGGTGGTCGGCGGGGTTTGTCTGGCCCGGGTGGTCGGCGCGCGGGATGGCTTGCGAGGTGAGGTCGGCTCGTCCGCCGGGGCTGCGTGGTCGGGTTCGAACGTCGCGAATGACTCATTGGCGACCTCCGGCGCCGCGAATGAGTCATTCGCGACGTTCGGGAAGCGCGCTTTGGCGGAGTCGGACTGTGGGCAGCCGCCGCCCGGCCTGGCGTGTCAGCCCGTGGGAGCCGCCGGCGCGACCAAGGCCCAGCCCGCACCCCCGGGCCGCGGACCTCATGAACGACTCGTTCAGGGCCTCCGACGACATGAACGACTCGTTCATGACAACCGCCGCCGGACCCACAAAGCCGTGAGCACCACCTTTAGCGAACCCCGACAGGCCTCAGCTGGCCTGCTGCCGAGCCTGGGGGTTGTCGGGCACCTCGAGCACGTCCAAAGGCACATAAGGTGCCAGCTGAGGCCGCTTGGGCGACAACCCGTCCCCCACGGACTGGCCCCGCAGCTGCCGCCGGATCCACGGCAGCAGGTACACCTTCGTCCACGCCAAGTCCGACCGCCGCGAGTCGATCCAGCGGCTCGGGACCAGTTCCGGGGACCACGGCTCCCGCCAGTCGGTCTCCATCGGCACCCCCAGGACCTCGGCCGACTTCATCGCGATCCGCCGGTGGGCCTCCGGCGAGAAGTGCAGCCGGTCGTCGCTCCACGCGCGCCTGTCGTGCAGGGGCCCCATCGTCCACAGGTCCACCAGCCGGGCCCCGTGGCGCTCCGCGATCGCCCACAGGTGGGCGTTGTAGATCCCCACCTTGCCGCGCAGGACCGACATCACCGACAGGACCTTCGTGTCCGGCCCGTTGAAGATCAGCACCGGGATGCCCGCCGCCCGCAGCTTCGCCACGCCCTCCTCGAGGCGGGCCGCCACCGCGTCCACGTCCGCCCCCGGGACGATGATGTCGTTGCCGCCCGCGCACAGCGTGACCAGATCGGGCTTCAGTTCCAGGGCGATCGGGAGCTGTTCGTCCATGATCTCGTCGAGCATCTTGCCCCGCAGGGACAGGTTCGCGTACTGGAAGCCGGGTCGCCCACCCGCCAGGATCTCCGCGAGCCGGTCGGCCCAGCCTCGAAACGTGCCGTCCGGGAGCTCGTCGTTGAGCCCCTCGGTGAAGCTGTCCCCGATCGCCACATAGCTGTCGAATCCGTACACGCTGGGTCCCCTTCCCGTCCTGCGACCGACTCCCCGACATGTAGTTGTACACCACAACTAACCGTCCGGGCCCCACCGGAGTTCAGCCTGCGGTAACAGTGTCTTATCTTGTCGGCCTTCTCCGCCTCTCTATTACGTAGTCTTCACCTTCCGCATGCCGTGACACAGCACACTCGAAGGCAATCACCAGACTCCTGTGGCGAACATCTCCCTGCTTGGAGGCTCGGCGCCGCGATCCGGCACGCTGGAGACGTGTCCGCAGAACCCCGTGAGTCGCTGGCGCAGATCCTCGGTGGCCGCCGGGGCGCGCTCGACGCCAGCATCCCGCCCGCCGGCTTCGTCGTCGGCTGGCTCGCCGCCGGGCAGTCCACCGCCTGGGGCGCCGGTGTCGCCATCGGGGTCGCCGTGGCCCTCGGGATCTACCGGTTCGCGCGCGGCGGGAAGATCCGCGCGCTGGTCGTCAGCCTGGCCGCCGTCGTCGCGGCCGCGCTGATCGCCTTGCACACCGGCCGGGCCCAGGACTTCTTCCTCCTGCAGCTGATGTCCAATGTGGCCAGCGCGCTGCTCTGGGCGGCCAGCATCGTGATCCGCTGGCCGCTGCTCGGCGTCGTCGTCGGCCTGGTGCTCGGCCAGAAGACGCGCTGGCGCCGCGACCCCGTGCTGCTGAAGGCGTACTCGCGCGCCAGCTGGGTGTGGGTGTTCGGGCAGTACGTGCTGCGGGTGGTCGTCTACGGCCTGCTGTGGTGGTCGGGCCAGGTGATCGCGCTCGGCGTGGCCCGCACGGTGCTGTCGTGGCCGCTCGTCGCGCTGACCGTGGCGGTGAGTGGGTGGGTGCTCTACCGGGCGTTGCCCCCGGAGCATCCCGGCCTGCGACTCGCCCCCGAAACCGGCCCGGACGACGTACCCAGGGCATAAGGCGGCCCCCGGCGAGGGGGGAGGGTCCGGGGGCCACTGCCTACGTTACCCGGACAACCCGGGTTCAGTCGACGCTTTGACGTCTTCACATCGCGTTTTACTCACTTTTTTAGGGAAATACTGGTCTAACCACCCCTTCGCCGAAGGCGTCCACGGCCGCGAGCCAGGCCGCCCCGAGCACCCCATCGGAGCTGGTCAGCACCTCGAGCCCGGCCAATCCGCGGCGCACGAGCGCGCCGACCGGGCTGGTTCCGGTGAGCACGGAACCCACGAGCACGACCGGGGTCGATTCGCCGGGTTCGCGCGCGGCGAGGGCGTTCGCGACCAGAAGTTCGGCCGCACGGGTGACGATTTCGCGTGCGCCGGCCTCGCCCGCGTCGTGCGCCGCGCTCACCAACGGGGCGAACCGGGCGAGCCGGACCGGCGCCTCGGCGTTGGCGTTCGTGATCAACGCGCGTGACGCCGCGAGCCGTTCCGCGTCCGTCCGGACGTCCAAAGCGGACGGTCCGAGCGCGGCGGTGAGCACCGCCGAGGGAAGCCCGTCGAGGGGCAGGCCGCGCCCGAGAGCCTCCAAAGTGGATCGGACGGCTTCGCGGCCGAGCCAGAACGCGGAGCCTTCGTCGCCGAGCAGCCAGCCGTAGCCGCCCGCGGTGCCGGCCAGCCGGCGCTTGCGGATCCGGCCCGCGATGGAACCGGTGCCGGCGACGAGCACGGTGCCGTCCGGCGCCGACGTCGCGGACGCGTACGCCACTTCGGCGTCGGCCACGACCCGGACGGCAGTGAGCCCGATTCGCGCCCACGCCTCGTCGAACACCGCCGCCACGCGCACGTCGCTGAGCTTGCTGACCCCGGCCATGCCGACGACGCACGCCCGCACGCCGCCCGGATCGTGCGCGCCCAGCGCCGCGGTGATCGCGTCGGCGATCCGGCCCGCGGCGACCTCGGGCGCGTGCGCGTTGGGATTGGCGCCGTCGCCGCGTCCGGTGCCGAGCACGACGCCGGCGGCGTCGACCAGTGCGGCCCTGGTCGACGTTCCGCCGGCGTCGACGCCGATCGCGAACGTCACCTGGTCTTGGTCACCTTCAGCAGGCCGCGCGGGCTGTCCGGGTCGCCGCCGCGGGCGAGCGACAGGCCGAGCGCGATCCGCTGGATGGGCAGGATCTCCAGGATCGGGGCGAGCTCCTCGACCGTCGGCGCGACGTCGATGCGCAGCGCCGCCGGCACCTCCGAGGCGGCCGAACCGACGGCGAGGACGTCCGCGCCGCGCTTGCCGACGGCCTCGAGGACCTCGTGCATCGCCTGGCCGCCCTGTCCCTTGCTGGTCACCGCGAGCACGGCGGTCTCGCCGTCCACCGCCGCGACCGGGCCGTGCAGCAGGTCCGCGCCGCTGTACGCGCGGGCGGCGAGGTAGCTGGTTTCCGCGAGCTTGAGCGAGCCCTCCAGCGCCGACGCGTAGGAGTAGCCGCGGCCGGTGGTGAGGACGCGGTCCACGAAGCGGTACCGGTCGACCGCGCGCTGGACGCCCTCGGCGGCGCCGTCGAGGGTCTGCTGCGCCAGCTCGCCGATCTTCTCGGCGTCGGCCGCCTTGCCGCCGCGCACCGCGTCGATCAGGAGGTAGAGCGCCATCAGCGTCGCCGAGTACGTCTTGGTCGCGGCGACGGCCTTTTCGACGCCGGCGCCGATGTCGACGCCGAGCTCGGACGCCGCCCGCAGCGGCGAGTCCGGGGTGTTGGTGACGGACACCGTCAGCGCACCCTGGCGGCGCGCCGTCTCGGTGACCTCGATCAGGTCGGGCGAACCACCGCTCTGACTGACCGTGACGAACAGCACGTCCCGCAGATCGGGCCGCGCGCCGTACAGCGTCGCCGTGGACGGGGAGACAAGACCAGCCGGAAGGCCGAGCAGTACCTCGATCAGGTACTTCGCATACAACGCTGCGTGGTCACTCGATCCACGCGCGGCGAGCAAAGCGAAGCGCGGAGGCCGTTGTGAGATCTTTTCCGCCACCTCGGCGATTTCCGCCTGACGCCCCACCAGTCCGGCCAAGACGTCCGGCTGCTGGGCGATCTCCGCGGCCATGTGCTCGCCGGGCCGTTGTTCGGTCATCATTTTCCTCTCCACCTCCGGCATTATGTACCGGACTCAGGCGGCGTCGGTCAGGTCTAGACCAATCTTAGCGGGGCGGCGCGTTTGGGGAAAAGGGTACGTTTCTTACGGGGACGTGGCGCGCAATGAGGGAAGACATAGGGAGTCGGGCATGTTGGAGACCACCACCACGGGCGAGGCGGGCGCCGTCGCCGGGCTGCGCGGGCAGCGCGAGCCCAAGTACTGGGCACTGAAACAGCACCTCCTCGACCTCCTGGACGTGCTGCCGCCCGGGTCGCCGATCCCGACCGAACGCGCGCTCGCCGGGGAGTTCACGGTCTCCCGCACCACTGTGCGCCAGGCGCTGGCCGACCTCACCGCCGAGGGCCGCCTGCACCGTGTGCAGGGAAAAGGCACCTTCGCGGCCGAGCCGAAGCTCGCGCAGCGGCTGCAGTTGTCGTCCTACACCGAGGACATGCGGCGCCAAGGCCTGAAGCCGTCTTCGAAGCTGCTGGAGCTCGAAGAGCTGCCGGCCGAGGGCGACCTCGCGAAACTGCTCGGAATCCGTACTGGTGCGAAAATTCTTCGCCTTCGACGGCTTCGACTCGCGGACTCGCAGCCGATGGCGCTGGAGACTTCGCACCTGCCGGCCGGCAGGTTCCGCGGGCTGCGCAAGCACGTCTCGGCCGGCGGTTCGTTGTACGCCGTTCTGCGCGAGTACTACGGAGTGGAACTGGAACGCGCCGAAGAGTCGATCGAGACCTCGCTCGCCGGTCCGGAAGAGGCGGAGATGCTCGGCGCCGACGTCGGCATGCCGGTGCTCCGGCTGACGCGGCACTCGTTCGCCACGGACGGCAAGCCGGTCGAGTACGCGCGCTCGGTCTACCGCGGCGACCGGTACAAGTTCGTCACGACGCTGATGCCCTGACCCGGTGTTGACGGCGATCACCCCGCACTGTGAAGTGGCGGGGTGACTGCCACCGATGACACCGGGATCCGATGGGGGACGCACGCCGCCCGCGGCGTGCTCGCCACCACCATCCTCGGATCGGGCATGGCGATGCTCGACGGCACCATCGTCAACGTCGCCCTGCCCCGCATCGGCACCGAGCTGAACGCCTCCGTCGCCGGGCTCCAGTGGATCCTCGACGGCTACCTGCTGGCGCTCGCCGCGCTCATCCTGGTCGCCGGCTCGCTCGGCGACCGGTACGGCCGGCGCCGCATGTACCTCATCGGCGTCGTCTGGTTCGGCGTCGCGTCCGGGCTGTGCGCCGCCGCCGTGTCCACCGAGATGCTGGTCGCGATGCGGATCCTGCAGGGCATCGGCGGCGCGCTGCTGACGCCGGGGTCGCTCGCGATCCTCCAGTCGTCCTTCGCGCACGACGCCCGCGCCCGCGCGATCGGCGCGTGGTCCGGCCTCGGCGGCATCGCGGCGGCCGCCGGACCGCTGCTCGGCGGCTTCCTCGTCCAGGTCTGGTCGTGGCGGCTCGCGTTCCTGATCAACGTCCCGATCGCGGTCGCGGTCGTGCTGATGGCCCGCAAGTTCGTCCCCGAGTCCCGCGACCCGGAGGCGACCGGGCACCCGGACTTCGGCGCCGCGGCGCTCGGCGCGATCGGCCTGGCCGGGGTCACCGGCGCGCTGGTGGAGGCGCCGGGACGCGGCATCGGCGATCCGATCGTGCTGGTCGCGGGCCTGCTGGGGATCGCGGGACTGGCCGCGTTCGTCCTCGTCCAGCACCGTTCGCGCGAGCCGCTGGTGCCGCCGTCGCTGTTCCGCGACCGCACGTTCACGCTCTCGAACGCGCTGACGTTCGTCGTCTACGCGGCGCTCGGCGGCGTGATGATGCTGCTGGTCATGCAGCTGCAGGTATCGCTGCACTACTCGCCGACGGCGTCCGGTCTCGCCGGGCTGCCGCTCACGGTGATCATGCTGCTGCTGTCGGGCCGTTCGGGCGCGCTGGCCCAGCGCATCGGGCCGCGCGCGCAGCTGGTGATCGGCCCGATCGTCGTCGGCATCGGGATGCTGCTGATGCTGCGCATCGCGCCCGGTGCGTCCTACTTCGGCGCGGTGCTGCCCGCGGTCGTCGTGTTCGGGCTCGGCCTGGCGACGGTCGTGGCCCCGGTGACCGCGACGGTGCTCGCCGCGGCGCCGGACCGCTTCGCCGGCGTCGCGTCCGGGGTCAACAACGCGATCGCGCGGTCCGGCGGGCTCCTGGCGGTGGCGGTGCTGCCCGCGGCGGCGGGCCTGACCGGCGAGGCGTACGCCGACCCGGTGGCGCTCACGGCCGGCTGGCGGACGGCGCTGATCATCTGCGCCGCGCTGGCGATCGCCGGCGGGCTGATCGCGCTGGGCATCCACAACGGCGTCCTGGAGCCGCCGTCTTCACCCGCGCCTCGGGACTCCGATGAGTGCCCGCACCTGGGCGAGTGCTACCACTGCGGCGTCGAGGGCCCGCCGACGCACATCCGCGGCGGCTCCCCGGTGGCCGGTTCCTAGCGCCCCAATGTGGCCTTCGGTGCGTTGAACGCACCGAAGGGGCCCTTGGGTGCGTTGAGCGCAACCAAGGCCACATTGGGGCGCTGGGGTCCGGCTAGTTCGCGAGGATCTCGGCGAACAGCGCCGGGTCGGCGTTGCCGCCCGAGACGATCGCGACCGTGCGCCCGGCCGGCAGCTCGTCCGCGTGGAACAGGTACGCCGCCGTCGCCACCGCGCCGCTGGGCTCGGCGACCAGGCGGGCCTTGCGGGCGAGCGTGCGCATGGCGTCGCGGATCTCGTCCTCGGTGACCGTGACCATGGCGTCCACGACCTCCCGCAAGTGCGCGAAGGTCAGCTCGGACGGCTGCGCCCGCAGGCCGTCGGCGATCGTGCGGGCGCGGTCGGCCTGCGGCCAGTCGACCTGGCGCCCCAGGCGCAGCCCCTCGGTCGTGTCGCCGGCCAACGCGGGCTCGACCCCGATCACCTTCGCTCGCGGGCAGCGCGCCTTGATCGCCGTGCCGACGCCGGAGGCCAGCCCGCCGCCGCTCACCGGCACCAGCACGACCTCGACGTCCGGGAGGTCCTCGGCGATCTCGAGGCCCGCGGTGCCCTGCCCGGCGATGATGGCCGCGTCGTCGTAGGGCGGGACGAGGGTCAGCCCGCGTTCGGCGGCCAGTTCGTGCGCTTTGCCCTCGTGTTCGCCGATCGGCACCTCGATCACCTCGGCCCCGTACGCGCGGGTGGCCTCGACCTTGATCCGCGGCGCGACGTCCGGCACGACGATCACCGCGCGCACGCCGTACTGCTGCGCGGCGTAGGCGACGGCCTGCGCGTGGTTGCCGCTCGAGTAGGCGATGACCCCGCGGGAGCGCTGCTGCTCGTCGAGGGAGCCGATCGCGTTGAACGCGCCGCGCACCTTGAACGCGCCGACCGGTTGCAGGCTTTCGGGTTTGAGCCACAGGGTTCCGCGGGGATCCCACGTCTGGAGCAGCAGGGGCGTGTGCACGGCGACACCTCGGACGCGCTTCGCCGCGGCCTCGATGTCAGAGATCGTCACCAGTTCCATGTGCCGAGTATGTCAAGAAAGTGTTCGTTCTGGAGTGTCTATTGTGGACAGATGGAGTGGCGCTCCTCACGCTCCGGCAACGCGGGGAGTGCTTCGCGCGCCTTACACGTTGGACAAGGGGAGAAGACTTACTACCGGATCGGGATCATGAGCAAGGAGAACGCAGCGGCTTCCGAAGCGAAGGAAGAAAAGTCCGGCCTGCGCATCGCGCAGGTGATGGCGGCGGCGCTCGCGGCGGTGACGGCGGCGCTGCTGGGTTCGACGCTCGGCGTGGCGGGCACGGTCGTCGGCGCGGGCGTGGCGAGCGTGATCACGACGGTCGGCGGCGAGGTGTACCTGCGCTCACTGCAGCGCACTCGCGAGGCCGCGCTGAAGGCGCGTCAGCTGGCGACGTCGGGGATCCGGCGGCGCGGTACCGGTTCCGAAGTGGCGCTGGCCGAGCAGCCGACGGTCCAGCTGCCCCGGCCGGAGTCACCTCCCGAGGAAGAGCCGTCGCGGCTGCGCAAGCTGCGCTGGCCGTTGATCATCGGGACGAGCGTGGCGGCGTTCGCGGTGGCGATCTTGGCGATAGTCGGCTTCGAGTCGGCGACGGGCACCCAGATCGGCGGCGGCACGGGCTCGAGCATCGGCAAGATCTTCGGCAACGGCGGCAACACGGACCCCACGCCCTCGACGACGCCCACCACCAGCACGAACGACACCCAGGACTCGCCGACGAACACCCCGTCGACGACCACGGAGACATCAACCCCGCCGACGACGTCGAGCGAGTCGCCGACAACGACCCCGACGCCGAGCACGACGGCCCAGCAGCCGACGACCTCGGCCCCGGCAACCAGCCAGGGCGCGGCGACCACCCCGACCCCGTAAAGCCGTGAAGGCCTCCTTACCGGCTCTTATGGCCGGTAAGGAGGCCTTCACGGACTTCAGGGGAGGCGGGCGCGCAGGGCGCGGGCTGCCGCTTCGGGGTCCTCGGCCTCGGTGATCGCCCGGACCACCACGATCCGGGACGCGCCCGCCGAAAGCACCTCCGGGAGCCGAGCACCGTCGATCCCGCCGATCGCGAACCAAGGCCGCGAGACGGCCGAAGCGGAGACGGAACGCACCAGGTCCAGCCCAGGCGCCGAGCGACCCGGCTTCGTGGGCGTAGGCCAGCACGGGCCCGTGCAGAAGTAATCCACCCCCGGCTCCGAAGCCGCGGCCGAAGCCTGCGAAACCGAGTGCGTCGAGCGCCCGATCACCACGTCGTCGCCCAGGATGCGGCGGGCCAGCGGCACCGGGATGTCGTCCTGGCCCAGGTGGAGCACGTCCGCGCCGACCGCCAGCGCCACGTCCGCCCGGTCGTTCACCGACAACAGCGCTCCGTGCCGGGCGCACGCCTCGGCCAGCACCTCCAGCGCCGCGATCTCGGCTGCGGCTTCCAAAACACCCGTCTTGTCACGCAGCTGGATGATGTCGACGCCGCCGGCCAACGCCGCGTCGGCGAACGCGGCCAGGTCGCCGCGGGCCGAGCGGGCGTCCGTGCACAGGTACAGGCGCGCGCTGTCGAGGCGGGCGCGGATCTTGTCACCGGAGAGGGCGGGCATAGCGGCGACCGTACCCCGCAAGGTGATAATCCGACCCAAGGCAGGCCGGCCGTCGAGCGGTACGTGCCGTTGCCGCGAAAGCCATCCGGCCGTGACTGCGGTTGGATTATCAACGAACGGCACAGTAGGGTGGACGAGTCCGCACGGGAGCCCGAGGGACGGGCTGAGAGGGAGCTGCCGCTCCGACCGTGGAACCTGATCCGGGTCATGCCGGCGCAGGGAGCGTGATTCCCATGACGAACACCTTGGCCGTCGTAGGCGGCGGCGTGATCGGCCTGTCCGCGGCGTGGCGAGCGGCGCGAACCGGCCGTGAAGTCACCCTCTACGACCCCGAACCCGTCCGCGGCGGCGCGTCCTGGCTGGCCGGCGGCATGCTCGCCCCGGTCACCGAGGCCTGGCCCGGCGAAGAAGACGTTCTCACCCTCGGCGAAGCGTCGTTGAGACTTTGGCCCGGCTTCGCGAGTGACCTCGTGCAGGAAGGCGTCGACCCCGGCCTGGCCGGGCACGGGACGCTCGTCGTCGCGTTCGACAGCGCCGACGCCGGCCACCTCGACATCCTTGCCGGTCACCTGCACTCGATCGGCCGCGTGGCCGAACGCCTCACCGGCCGGGAGACCAAGCGGCTCGAGCCCGGCACCGGATCCGTCCGAAGTGGACTCCACGTGCCCGGCGACCTGGCCGTGGACAACCGGAAACTGCTGCACGCTCTCTACGCGGCCTGCCAGAAGCGAGACGTCCGGTTCGTCCGCGAGCGCGTCGAACGGATCCCGGACGCCGACGCCGTCGTGCTCGCCGCGGGCGCCTGGACCGGCCGGCTGCACCCGCAGCTCGCCGACGCCGTCCGCCCGCTCAAGGGCGAAATCCTCCGGCTCCGGCCCCGCCGCGGCTGCCTGCCCCCGCCGACGCGCACCGTGCGCGCCGTCGTCGAGGGCCGGCCGATCTACTTGGTCCCGCGCGGCGACCAGGAGCTCGTCCTCGGCGCGACGCAGTACGAAGCGGGCTTCGACCGGGCCGTCACCGCGCGGGGCGTCCGGGAGCTGATCGAGGGCGCCGAGCGCGTCTTCCCCGCGATCACCGAGTACGAGCTCGTCGAGACCGCCGCGGGCCTGCGGGCCGGCAGCCGGGACGTCCTGCCGTACATCGGCGTCCTGGACGACGGCGTCTTCGCCGCCACCGGGCACCACCGCAACGGCCTGTTGATGGCCCCCGTGACCGCGGACGCCGTGGTCGCCTGGCTCGAGGGCGAGAAGCCGCCTGAAGGCGTCGAAGCGGCCTCACCCACCCGCCTGCACCAGAAGGAGCACGTGTGATGGAGATCAAGCTCAACGGGAAGTGGACGGAGTTCCCGGACGGCGCGACCGTCGCCGACGTCCTCGACGCGTCCGGCGGGCAGCGGCCCGGCATCGCTGTCGCGGTCGACGGCGTCGTCGTCCGCCGGAGCGACTGGCCGGCCACCGCCGTGCCCAAGGGTGCCGGCGTCGACGTGCTCACCGCGGTCCAGGGAGGCTGAAATGGACGAAGAACCGCTGGTCATCGGCACCTGCAAGCTGACGTCCCGGCTGATCATCGGCACCGGCGGCGCCGCGAACCTCGCCGTGCTCGAACGTGCGCTCGTCGCGTCCGGCACCGAGCTGACGACCGTCGCCATGCGCCGCGCCGACGCCGAAGGCGGCTCCGGCGTCCTCGAACTCCTGAGAAGGCTCGGCATCGAGCTGCTGCCGAACACCGCGGGCTGCCGCACGGCCGCCGAAGCGGTGCTCACCGCGCAGCTCGCGCGCGAGGCCCTCGGTACCGATCTGATCAAGCTCGAGGTGCACGCCGACGACCGGACGCTGCTCCCGGACCCGATCGAAACCCTCGACGCCGCCGAACGGCTGGCCGCCGACGGGTTCACCGTGTTCGCCTACACGAACGACGACCCGGTTCTCGCGCTGCGCCTCGAGGAGGCCGGCTGCGCCGCCGTCATGCCGCTGGGCGCGCCGATCGGCACCGGCCTCGGCATCCGGAATCCGCACAACATCGAGCTGATCGTTTCGCGAGCGGGCGTGCCGGTGATCCTCGACGCCGGAATCGGCACGGCGTCGGACGCGACGCTGGCGATGGAGCTCGGGTGTGACGCCGTCCTGCTGTCCACCGCCGTCACCCGCGCGACCGACCCCGAACGGATGGCCACGGCGATGCGGTCGGCCGTCGTCGCCGGTCACCTGGCCCGCGGCGCGGGGCGGGTGCCGCAGCGGTTCTGGGCGCAGGCGTCGAGTCCACCCCGGTGAACTGCTGCTCTTCGGGGGCTCCGGGTGGCGGAGCCCCCGGCCTGGGGCGGAGCCCCGGTACAACACCGGGGTGGCTTAACGCCGAACGTGCACGGCGAACCCGTAAGGTTGACGGCACTTTCCGGCGCACCCGCGCACGCGTGAGGCATAAGGAGCCAGCCGTGACCAGCACCTCCGTCCAGGACGTCTCGGGCAGGTTGTACCTCGCCGTCGGCAGGCTGTCCCGGTCACTGCGGCAGGCCGGGGTGCCGGGGCCGGGTCACGGGGCCATCTCGGCCCTCGCGACGCTCGTGCACGCGGGCCAGCTGCGGCTCGGCGACCTCGCGGCCAAGGAAGGCGTCGCCGCGGCGACCATGTCGCGGATCATCGCGTCCCTCGTCGAGGCGGGGTACGTCAGCCGCGAGTCCGACCCGGTCGACCGCCGGGCGTGGCTGGCGAAGGCGACCGAGGAGGGCGAGCGGCTCGTCTCGGGCGTCCGGTCGACCCGGGTGCAGGAGCTGAACCGGCGTCTCGACCGCTTGACGCCCGAGCACCGCGAAGCCCTGACGGTGGCGATCCCGGCGCTCGAGGCCCTCCTCTCGGACGACTAAGCGGCCTGCTCTCGCCGCAGCTCGGCGAGTTCGGCGCGGACCGCGCGCAGCTCGTCGAGGATTTCCTGGTTCGCGGCGGCCTGGGTCTCGGCCTGCTTCGCCTCTTCCTCGCGGATGTCCTGGCGCAGCTCGTCCTCCATGCCGCTGACGACGACGGCGATGAAGAGGTTCAGCACCGCGAAGCTCGACACGAGGATGTAGACGACGAAGAAGATCCAGGCCATCGGCGCCTGGACCATGATCTCCTTCGCGATGTCGGGCCACGCTTCGCCGGTCATGACCTGGAACAGCGTGAACAGCGACGTGCCGAGGTCGCCGAAGTTCTCCGGCGAGATGACGCCGAACAGCTTGGTCGCCATCACGCCGGCGACGAAGATGATCAGCCCGAGCAGCGCGGCGATCGACGCCATGCCGGGGATCGCCGCGAGCAGGCCGGAGACGACCTTGCGCATCGACGGCACGACCGAGATCAGCCGCAGGACGCGCAGCACGCGCAACGACCGCAGCACGGCGAACGGCCCGGTCGCCGGGATCACCGCGATGCCGACGACCAGCAGGTCGAAGACGTTCCAGTTGTCGCGGAAGAACGCGCCGCGGTAGGCGTAGAACTTCGCGAGCAGCTCGGCGACGAAGATGCCGAGCGCGATGTGGTCGAGGGCGTGCAGGAGGGTTCCGTAGCCGTCGATCAGCGACGTCGACGTCTCCATGCCGAGCGTGACCGCGTTGAACACGATCACGGCGATGATGAAGTTCTGGAAGCGGCGGTCCTCGAGGACCTTCGCCACCCGCTCGCGTCCGGTCAAGGCCGCCCCCTGCTGAGTTCAAGGATCAGTAAACGCTGGATGGTAGCCGGACGGGTGCTCAGCGCTCCTCGGGTGCCAGCCGCCAGAAGGCCGACACCGGTCCGACCTTGGCGCCCATCGGGTAGGCGTGCTCGACCGCGTGGGAAACGAACCACTTGCCGTACCGCGCCGCCTCGACCACCGCCATGCCCTTGGCCAGGCCCGCCGTCAGCGCCGATGCCATCGTGTCGCCCGCGCCGTGCGTGTGCGGCGTCGCGTAGCGCTGCCCGGGGAGCTCCACGAACGTCGAGCCGTCGAACAGCAGGTCCACGCACTCCGGGTCGGACTGCAGGTGCCCGCTCTTGACCAGGACGTACTTCGGGCCCATCCGCTGGAGCACCACGGCCGCGGTGTGCATGCCTTCGCGGTCCTTCACGGTCATCCCGGTGAGCAGCCGGACCTCGTCGAGGTTCGGCGTCAGCACCGTCGCGCGGGGGAGCAGTTCGTCCCGCAGGGCGTGCAGGCCGGCGTCGTCGAACAGCGGGTGGCCGTGCATCGACGCCGCCACCGGGTCGACGACGAACGGGATCTTCTCGTCACGCCCGATCGCGGCCTTGTCGCACGCGGCCGCGACCGCGTGGATGATCTCCGCCGACGCGAGCATGCCCGTCTTGGCCGCGCCGACGCCCATGTCCGCCGCGACGGCCTCGATCTGCCCGGCCACGATGTGCGGCGGCAGGTCGGCGCGGTCGTGCACGCCCAGGGTGTTCTGGACGGTGACGGCGGTGACCGCGACCAGGCCGTGCACGCCGCAGGTCAGGAAGGTGCGCAGGTCCGCCTGCAGTCCGGCGGCGCCGCCGGAGTCCGACCCCGCGATGGTGAGCGCGGAGGGAGGGCTGGTCGTCATGGTCTTCCCGACTTCTGGTCTAGGCCAATCGGCCGCTTTTGCTTCATCAACAGTCCACCACGGTGGCACATTGTGTGGGCTACTCACCAGTTCACGGGGCGAAGGAGCCTGGATGAAGCTCTTCTCGGTGGTCCTCCTCACGGCAGCTCTCACGTTCTCGGGGGCGACCGCTGCCAACGCGGACAGCCCGAAGCTCTCCCACGTCACGACGGTCGGCGTGCACAACACGTACGACCCGGCGGCCTACGACTACCTGGCCCAGGCGCTCGACGCCGGGTCGTCGTTGATCGAGCTCGACGTCTGGCCGGACTTCTTCACCCACGAGTGGAAGGTCAGCCACTCGAACCCGTTGGGCAACAGCAACAACTGCGTCGCGGCGACCTCGGCGTCGCAGCTGTACACCGGCGGGAAGAACAAGAACCTCGAGTACTGCCTCGACGACATCCGGATCTGGCTGGCCGCCCACCCCGGGCACACGCCGATCACGCTCAAGCTCGAAATGAAGACGGGCTTCTCGGACAACACCGGCATGGGCGCGGACGAGCTGGACGCGACGTTCCGCTCGCACCTCGGCAGCGTCGCGTTCCGCCCGGCCGAGCTGCTCGGGAGCTACGCCACGCTCGACGACGCGGCCAAGGCGGACAACTGGCCGTCCGTGGACGCGTTGCGGGGCCGGGTGATCACCGAGATCATCCCGGGCACGGTCGAAGAGGGGAACTCGACCGACACGCTCAAGACGGACGTCGAGTACGCGCGGTACCTGATCGGGCTCAAGAACGCCGGCAAGCTCGGTGACGCGAACATCTTCCCGACCGTGCACGGCGCGGCCGGCGGTGACCCGCGGGACAAGTACACCGCCGACCTCAAGCCGTGGTTCGTCGTGTTCGACGGCGACGCGAACGCGTGGGTGACGCAGACCGGGCCGTGGTGGTACGACGCCAACCACTACTACGTCGTGATGACCGACGGCCAGAACGTCGCGCCGGCGATCGACGCGCACAACCCGACGGTCGACCAGGCCAACCAGCGCGTCGCCGACCTGGCGAAGCAGCACGCGTCGGTCATCACGTCGGACTGGACCGGACTCACGACGGTGCTGCCCCAGGTGCTCGCCCGGGGCTAGACGGTCAGCACGAGTTTGCCGGACACCCGGCCCGACTCACCCAGCTCGTGCGCCTTGGCGGCGTCCTCCAGCGGGAAGGTCTGCTCGACGCGGACCTTCAGCTGACCGGCCTCGATCAGCTCGACGAGGCCGGTCAGCCCGCCGCGGTCCGGCTCGACGAGGATCCTTTCGGTCCGTACTCGGCTTTCGGCCGCTTTTCGCGCCACGCGGTCCGCGACGCCGCCGGGCACGCCGATCAGCAGGCCACCTTCCTTGATCGCGGGCAGCCAGCGCAGGTCGCTGTCCTCGCCGACGAGTCCGAAGTAGACGTCCACATCGGACGTCGTCGCGTTCGCGTCGTGGTAGTCGATCGGCTCGTCGACGCCGAGTTCGCGCAGGAAGCCGTGCTTGCCCGCGCTGGCCGTGCCGATGACGTACGCGCCGCGCGCTTTGGCGATCTGGACGGCGAGGTGGCCGACCCCACCCGCGGCGGCGTCGACGAACACGCGCTGTCCGCTTTGGACGTTCCCGACGTCGACGAGGCCCTGCCAGGCGGTCAATCCGGCCAGCGGCAACGCGGCGGCCTCGGCGAACGACAGGCCGGCCGGCTTGCGCACGAAGTGCCGCGAAGGTGCGGTGACGTACTCCGCGTAGGCGTTGGCCGGACGCGGGAACCACGGCATGCCGAAGACTTCGTCACCCTCCCGGACACCGGTCGCGCCGAAGCCGACCTGCTCGACGACGCCGGCGACGTCCCAGCCGACGGTGAACGGCGGCTCGCCGAGGAACCCGCCGCCGGCGCGCACCTTCCAGTCGACGGGGTTGATGCCGGCCGCGTGCACCCGCACCAAAACCTCCGTCGGCCCGGGTTCGGGGCGCGGTGCTTCGGTGACGCGGAGCACCTCCGGCCCGCCGAGGGTCTCCTGGGTCACGATGCGCATCTCTTCGCTCCTTCTGTCCGGGGTCGCCTCCTATACTCGGGCGGGCAGGCACTTTTCGCTAGAAGGCACTTCGAAGTAAAGTAGGTACCAGATGGAAACTACCTGCGAGCAGGACGGACCCTGGGACGTCTACCTCCGCAGCTGCCCGTGCCGGGATGTGCTGGACCTGCTGGCCAACAAGTGGACGGCGCTGGTGCTGGGCGCGCTGGCCCGCGGCCCGCACCGGTTCGGCGAGCTGCGCCGGGCGGTCGACGGCATCAGCCAGAAGATGCTGACCCAGAACCTCCGCCAGCTGGAGCGCGACGGCTTCCTGACGCGCACGGTGTACCCGACCACGCCGCCAACGGTGGAGTACGCGCTGACGGAGATGGGCGCGGAGGTCGGGGCGCACCTGGTGGCGCTGAGCACGTGGTCCCAGGCGAACTTCGACCGCATTCGTTCGTCACGGCAGGAGTACGACGGCCGCGAGCTGCAGCCGGTCCGCTAATCCAGCACCCAGAACGGCGAGACCGGGCCCATTCCCGCGCCGAGCGGGTAGGCCTCCGCCACGCAGCGCTCGATGAACTTCTTCCCCGCCGCCACCGCGTCCGGCACCGAAGCGCCCTTCGCCAGGGACGACGTGATCGCCGAC
Organism: Amycolatopsis sp. NPDC051061; assembly: GCF_040682935.1. Lineage (NCBI taxonomy): Bacteria > Bacillati > Actinomycetota > Actinomycetes > Pseudonocardiales > Pseudonocardiaceae > Amycolatopsis > Amycolatopsis sp. NPDC051061. The sequence goes on along the minus strand of NZ_JBFBBZ010000002.1, from coordinate 156,036 downwards.
GCCATCGTGTCGCCGCCGCCGTGGGTGTTCTCCGTGATGTACCGCGGCCCGCTCAGCGAAACGTACGAACTGCCGTCCGTGAGCAGGTCCACGCACTCCGTCGTCCCCGTCATGTGGCCGCCCTTGACGAGTACCCACTGCGACCCGAACTCCAGCAACGCCTCTGCCGCCGAACGCTGGGAAGCGGCATCGGAAACCGAAATCCCCGTCAGCAGGGCGACTTCGTCCAGGTTCGGCGTGATCAGCGTCGCGCGCGGGAACAGCTCCGTGCGGATCGCCTCCAGGGCGTCCTCCCGCAGCAGCGCGTGGCCCGTCATCGACGCCGCCACCGGGTCGACCACCAGCGGGAAGTCCATCTCCAGCTCGTCCAGCGTCTTCGCGACCGCGCGGATGATCTCGGCCGTCGCCAGCATCCCCGTCTTCGCCGCGTTCACGCCCATGTCGGACGCCACCGCCTTGATCTGCGCGGTGACCACGTCGGCCGGGATCTCGGTGAAACCCTGTACGCCCAACGAGTTCTGCACGGTCACCGCGGTCAGCGCGACGAGCCCGTGCACCCCGTTGGCGAAGAACGTGCGCAGGTCCGCCTGGATGCCCGCACCACCGCCGGAGTCGGATCCGGCGATGGTGAGGGCGGTGGGCGGTGTCACGGTTGCACCACGGGCAGGTAGACCTTGCCGCCGGACTCGGCGAACTCCGCCGACTTCGAGGCCATGCCGGCTTCGATGGCCTCCACAGTGGACAGACCGTGCTCCTCGGCGTACTTGCGGACGTCCTGCGTGATCCGCATCGAGCAGAACTTCGGCCCGCACATCGAGCAGAAGTGCGCCGTCTTGGCGGCTTCCACGGGCAGCGTCTCGTCGTGGAACGACCGCGCCGTGTCCGGGTCGAGCGAGAGGTTGAACTGGTCGTTCCAGCGGAACTCGAAGCGCGCCTTCGACAGCTCGTCGTCCCATTCCTGCGCGTACTGGTGACCCTTGGCCAGGTCCGCGGCGTGCGCGGCGATCTTGTACGTGATCACGCCGGTCTTGACGTCGTCGCGGTTCGGCAGGCCGAGGTGCTCCTTGGGCGTCACGTAGCAGAGCATCGCCGTGCCGTACCAGCCGATCTGCGCCGCGCCGATGGCCGACGTGATGTGGTCGTACCCCGGCGCGATGTCCGTCGTGAGTGGACCGAGGGTGTAAAAAGGTGCCTCGCCGCAGAGCTTTTCCTCGAGCTCGACGTTCTCCTTGATCTTGTGCATCGGCACGTGGCCGGGGCCTTCGATCATCACCTGGACGTCGTGCGAACGCGCGATGTGCGTCAGCTCGCCGAGGGTTTCCAGCTCGGCGAACTGGGCGCGGTCGTTGGCGTCGGCGATCGAGCCGGGGCGCAGGCCGTCGCCGAGGGAGAACGTGACGTCGTACTGCCGCAGGATCTCGCAGAGTTCCTCGAAGTGCGTGTACAAGAACGACTCCTGGTGGTGCGCGAGGCACCACGCGGCCATGATCGACCCGCCGCGGCTGACGATCCCGGTGACGCGCCGCGCGGTCAGCGGGATGTAGCGCAGCAGCACGCCGGCGTGCACGGTGACGTAGTCGACGCCCTGCTCGCACTGCTCGATGATGGTGTCGCGGTAGATCTCCCACGACAGCTTTTCCGGTTCGCCGTCGACCTTTTCCAGCGCCTGGTAGATCGGCACGGTGCCGACCGGCACCGGCGAGTTGCGGATGATCCACTCCCGCGTCTCGTGGATCCGCTTGCCGGTGGAGAGGTCCATGATCGTGTCGGCGCCCCAGCGGGTCGCCCACACCATCTTGTCGACCTCCTCCTCGACCGAGGACCAGACGGCCGAGTTGCCCATGTTGGCGTTGATCTTCACCAGGAAGTTCTTGCCGATGATCATCGGTTCGGACTCGGGGTGGCGCCGGTTGGCCGGGATCACCGCGCGCCCGCCGGCGACTTCGTCACGCACGAACTCCGGCGAAACCCGTTCGCGGGCGGCGATGTACTCCATCTCCCGCGTGATCACGCCCTGTTTGGCCCAGCCGAGCTGGGTGTTGTGCTCGCGTCCGTCAGCCCACCCGGACCGCAGCCGATGCAGTCCACTGTGGACGTCGATCGAAGCTTCCGGATCCGTGTACGGACCGGAAGTGTCGTAGACGTCGAAGTGTTCGCCGTTGGAGAGGTCGATCCGGCGCGCGGGAACCCGCAGTCCGGATTCGGTCTGGTGGTGGACCTTGTGCGAGCCCGTGATCGGGCCGGTCGTGACGGAGACGTCCTTGTTTTCTAAAGTAGTCAACGACTTTCACTCCCTACGCCGGCATTACCCGGTCAGGTTCATGCGGTCGGTGACGCCTGCGAAACGCAAGTCACCCTCTCAGCCCGCCATGGCGCGAGCTCCCGCGTTGGTGTTGTGCCACCGACCATGCCACGCCGGCGCGCGATACTCAAGTCGCATCACCTCACCCGACCAGTTCGGCCGGTGTCGCGTACACGTCGACCATGGCTCCGTTGCGCAGCACGGTGATCGGCAGTGCGGTGCCGATCACTTCCCCGAACAGCTGGCGCTGGATGCCCTGGGCGTCCGAGACGCGGGTGCGCCCGACGGTCAGCACGAGGTCGCCGGACTTGAGGCCCGCCCGGTCCGCGGGGCCGCCGGAGACGACCTCGTGCACCCGTAGCCCGGCGCTTTGCCCGGTGCGCCCGGCGACGTCGTCGGGCAGCGGGGCGGGTACGCCGACGACGCCGAGGTACGCGCGCCGCACCCGGCCTTCGACGACGAGCGTGTCGATGATCCGCCGGGTCGTCGCGTTGATCGGCACCGCGAGCCCGAGCCCGAACCCGGCGACCGCGGTGTTGATCCCGACGACCCGGCCGGCGGAGTCGGCGAGCGCGCCACCGGAGTTGCCCGGGTTGAGCGCGGCGTCGGTCTGGATGACGTCCTCGATCACGCGCCCGGCCCGGCCGTGGCGCACCGGCAGCGCCCGCCCGAGCGCGCTGACGACGCCCGCGGTGACGGTGCCGGAGAAGCCGAGCGGGCTCCCGATGGCCACGACGAGCTGCCCGACGACGAGCTGATCGGCGTCGCCCAGCTGAGCGGCCGACGGCGTCTCGCCACGCGCCCGCAACACGGCGAGATCGGACAGCGGGTCGGCGCCGACGACGTCGAAGGGCACCTCGCTGCCGTCGGCGAAGGTCGCGACGCCGCGCCGGTGGTCGGTGACGACGTGGGCGTTGGTGAGCAGGTGGCCGTCGTCGGCGAAGACGACGGCCGAGCCGCTGCCGCGCGAGAGCTGGATCCCGGCGACGTGCGGGGTGACGGTCTTGGCGACCGTGCTGACGGCGCGCGAGTACGCGTCCATCGCGTCTTCCATGGGCACCTCGATTACACCGTTGCAAGTACTACAAGTGTGCGCTCGGTCGGCCCGGAAGTCCGTTCGCTGCTGGTGAACCGGCGGCGTGACCGGACCAGTGACGGTCAGTGGTTCACCGGATCGGACCATGCGCCGGTGGAGGATCGGCGAGACACTTCCAGGCGCTTCTGTAACGGTGCAGAGGTGACTTTCTGTGGGGTTGATATGCGCAAACTCATGTTCGGCGCCCTCGCCGGGCTGCTGGTCACCGGACTGATCCCGGGGATCGCGGCGGCCCAGGGAGAGGCTCCCGGCGCCCCGGGCGCCCATCCCAGCTGGCTCCCGGCGGACAAGACCGGCTTCGGCACGGCTCACAACCGGTCGAGCAACGTCTGGTTCACCCTCCAGGGCGGCCAGCTGTCCGAGGTCTACTACCCGGACCTGTCGACGCCGAGCGTCCGGTCGATGAACTTCGTCGTCACGGACGGCCGCAGCTTCGCCGACATCGACAGTGCCGCCAAGGCGCAGCAGGTGCGGCGGACCGACGACGACAGCCTGACCTACGAGCAAACCATCACCGACGACCAGCACCGCTGGCGCCTGCGCAAGACCTACGTCACCGACCCGGCCGCCACGACGGTGCTGGTGGACGTCGACTTCCAGTCGCTCACCGGGCGCCCCTACCAGCTCTACGCGGTCGCCGACCCCGACCTGACCAACGATGGCTCCGACGACTCGGCCGCGCGCAAGGGGAACGCCGTCACCGCGCAGGACGCGACCAACGCCGCCGCGCTGATCGCGAAGCCCGCGTTCACGAAGACCAGCGTCGGCTACGCGGGCAACTCCGACGGCACTGCGCAGCTCATGACGACCTTCAAGCTGAACACCTACGACACCGCTGCGAAGGGCAACGTCGTGCTGACCGGGCAAACGAGCGCCGACGGCGTCCGGAACCGGCACGTCACCCTCGCGCTCGGCATGGGCGCGAAGGCCGCCGACGCGCTCGGCAGCGCGCAGGCGTCGCAGCGCCGCGGCGTCCGCGACATCACGCGGGCCTACGACCGCGGCTGGGAGCAGTACCTGCGCGGGATCAGCAAGCCGCCGTCGTCGCTGAAGACCGACGCCGAGCGCGACCTCTACAAGGCGTCGATGCTGACGCTCGCCGCGAGCGAGGACAAGCACCACCCGGGCGCCTTCATCGCGTCCCCGAGCATGCCGTGGCGGTTCGGGAACAACGACCCGGAGTGGTCGCCGTCCGGTACCTACCACCTGGTCTGGCCGCGTGACCTCTACCAGATCGCGACCGGCCTGGCCGCCGGCGGCGACCAGGCCGCCGCGAACCGCGCGGTGAGCTACATGTTCGGCACCCAGCAGCAGGCCGACGGGCACATGCCGCAGAACAGCCGCGTCGACGGCGTGCCGTACTGGACGTCGATCCAGCTCGACGAAACCGCTTTCCCGATCGTGCTGGCGCAGCAGCTCGGCCGGACCGACCTGTGGCCCGGCGTCCGGAAGGCCGCCGACTTCATCATCGGGTACCAGGGCCCGAACGGGCAGGCGTCGCCGTACACCCAGCAGGAACGCTGGGAGGAGCAGGACGGCTGGTCCCCGTCGACCATCGCTTCGGTGATCGCCGGGCTCGTCTGCGCCGCGGACCTCGCGTCGCACAGCGGCGCCCCGGCGGACGCGGCCCGGTACCTCGCCGCGGCCGACAAGATGAAGGCCGACCTGCCCAAGCAGACGATCACCACGAACGGGCCGCTGTCGAAGGACCCGTACTTCGTCCGGCTCACCAAGGACGCGAACGCCAACGCTCCGACGACGTACAACCTCGGCAACTCGAGCGTGACGATGGACCAGCGCGCGGTCACCGACGCGGGCTTCCTCGACCTGGTCCGGCTCGGCATCTACCGCGCCGACGACCCGGTCGTCAAGAACAGCGTGCGCGTCACGGACAAGGAGATCGCGTTCACGACGCCGACCGGCCAGTTCTGGCACCGCTACACCAAGGACGGCTACGGCGAGCAGGCCGACGGTTCGCCGTGGGACTACACGTTCCCGGCCGAGAGCCGCACGACGTTCGGGCGGCTGTGGCCGCTGCTCGCCGGGGAGCGCGGGGAGTACGAGCTGACGCTCGGCGACCCGTCGTCGGCCGCGCGGCGGCTGCGTGACCTCGGCCGGGTGAGCAGCTCGGCGGAGACCATGCCGGAGCAGGTGTGGGACGAGAACCCGCCGTCGGGCCGGCCGGAGTTCCCGACCGGCACGCCGAACACGTCGGCGACCCCGCTGGCCTGGACGCACGCGCAGTACGTCCGGCTGGCTTGGGACGTCAAGGCGGGTTCGGTGTTGGAGACGCCCCGCGTCGTCCGCTGCCACTTCCTCGGCTGCTGACGCGTCGCCAAAAGCCGTGAAGGCCACCTTCAGGAACTACAAGTTCCTCAAGGTGGCCTTCACGAACATCGGGTCAGAGGACGGCGCCGTCGTCTTCGGAGGTCTTCGGGGGCAGCCACGAGTTGCCCGGGACGCCCCACTTGTTGGACTTCAGCATCTTCTTCGCCGCACGCGCGTGGCGCCCGACCAGGCGGTCCAGGTAGATGAAGCCGTCGAGGTGGTCGGTCTCGTGCTGCAGGCAACGCGCGAAGTAGCCGGTGCCCTCGACCTCGATCGGGTTGCCTTCGACGTCGTAGCCGGTCACCTTCGCCCACTTCGCGCGGCCCGTCGGGTACGACTCGCCGGGCGCCGACAGGCAGCCCTCCCAGTCGTCGTCCGGGTCCGGCATGGTCTCCGGGATCTCCGACGTCTCGAGCTTCGGGTTCACGACGAGGCCCGTGTGCCGCACGCCTTCGTCGTCCGGGCAGTCGTACACGAACACCCGCAGGTCGAGGCCGATCTGGTTGGCCGCGAGACCGACTCCTTCGGCGGCGTACATCGTCTCGAACATGTCGTCGGTGAGCGTGCGCAGCTTCTCGTCGAACTCGGTGATCTCCCGAGTCGGCTGGTGCAGCACCGGTTCGCCGGCGATCACGATGGGGTGGATGGTCACGACCACGCAGTTTAGTCGGACCCCTCTGGTAGACCTGCATCAGACCGTGACGCGCCGACGCGGATGCCCACGTCGGCGTGCGCTTCCGTGGTTGAATGGCGCCCGCGGAAGAGCAAGGTCTGATTCGCCATGACGCCCGATTGAGAGGGACTCGGATGGACGCCGCGGAGTCGATGGCTGAGCCGCAGCCGTCGCCGCCGAAGCCCGTGCCCGGCCTGACCGAACGCGAGGTGGAGATCCTCGCCTTCGAGCGCCAGTGGTGGCGACACGCCGGGGCGAAGGAGAACGCCATCCGCGAGCGCTTCGATTTGTCTGCCACGCGCTACTACCAGCTGCTCAACAAGCTGCTGGAGAAGCCGGAAGCGATCGAAGCCGACCCGATGCTGGTGCGGCGGCTGCAGAAGACGCGTGCCACCCGCCAGCGCAAGCGTGGCGCCCGGCGACTGGGGATCGAGCTGAAATGAGCGTGTTTTCGGGAATGTCCCGGCCGATGAAGGCCGCGGGCGTCGCCCTGATCGGGGTGGCCATCATCGCGGCGGTGATCGGCGGGATCTCCGCGTTGAGCGGCGGCGGGTCGAACGAAGCCGGGCCGAGCGGCACGACGACGCCGCCGGGTACGTCCACCGGGGCGCAGCCGCCCTCGGGTTCGACTCCGACGACGACGCCGCCGGCCTCGACTTCGACGAATCCGACGTCGCCCACACCGCCGCCGCCGACTTCGCCGACACCGGGCCGGCCGACGTCCGGCCAACCGGGGCAGCCCGGTGACCAGCAGGCGGGCAACAAGTGGGTGACCGTCCGGGTGTTCAACAACTCGACGATCAAGGGCCTGGCGGATCGGGCGGCGGAGGACTTCCGCGGTAGCGGCTGGACCATCAACGAGGTCAGCAACTACTCGCAGGGCACCATCCCGACGACGACGGCGTTCTACCGCCCGGGCACCGACGAGGAAGCCGCGGCCAAGCAGCTCGCGCAGGAGTTCGGGATCAAGGCCGAGCCCCGCTTCCCGGGGATCGAGAGCGCGAGCCCGGGCGTGATAGTGATCGTGACGAAGGAATACGAGTCGGGCCACAAGGGCAGCTGAGGTGTGGGAGCGGCCGTCCCCCGTGGGTGACGGCCGCTCCTTCACTCTCCGGCCTGGGTTTTCGCGTAGGCCTCCAGGGTCGCGAGCTGGGCCGGGTCCAGGCTCGGGCGGACCGTCTTGCGCGCCGCGTCCAGGTGCGCCGCGGTGACTTCGCGGGCCTCGAGGGACTCGCGCATCGCCGTCAGCGCCGCCTCGCGGATGAGCGCCGCGCAGTCGGCGGCCGAGTAACCGTCCAGAGTGGACGCGACCTGGGCGAGGTCCACATCGGAGGCCAGCGGGGTGTTCTTCGAGCTGGCCACGAGGATGGCCGTGCGGGCTTCGGCGTCCGGCGGCGGCACGTACACGCGACGCTCCAGCCGGCCCGGCCGCAGCAGCGCCGGGTCGACCAGCTCCGGCCGGTTCGTCGCACCCAGCACGACGACCTCGCGCATCGGCTCGACGCCGTCGAGCTCGGTCAGCAGCGCGGCGACCACCCGGTCGGCGACGCCCGAGTCCGACGACTGGCCGCGGCGCGGGGCCAGCGCGTCGATCTCGTCGAGGAAGATCAGCGACGGCGCGGCCTCGGCGGCCCGGCGGAACAGCTCGCGCACCGCGCGTTCGGACTCGCCGACCCACTTGTCCATCAGCTCGGCGCCCTTGACCGCGAAGACGTTGAGCGCGCCGGTGCCGGCCAGCGCGCGCACCAGGAACGTCTTGCCGCCGCCGGGCGGGCCGTACAGCAGCACGCCGCGCGGCGGTTCGACGCCGAGCCGGGCGAACGAGTCCGGGTACCGCAGCGGCCAGAGCACCGCTTCGGTGAGCGACTGCTTGACGTCGACCATGTTCCCGACGTCGTCCAGCGTCAGCCCGCCGGTGGCCAGGGTGTCCGAAGTGGACATCGACACCGGGCGGACGGTGGCCAGCGCGTCGAGGAGGTCCTGCTGGGAGATCCGCGGCTCGTCGGCCTCACGCTGGCGCAGCGCGGCCCGCAGTGCCGCGTCCCGGCGCAGCGCGATCAGGTCGGCGGCGACGAACCCCGGCGTCCGCTCGGCCAGGACGCCGCAGTCGATGCCCGTGTCGAGCGGGACGTCGCGGAGGAGGACGTTCAGCAGCTCGCGGCGCGTCTTCGCGTCCGGCAGCGCGAGGCTGAGCTCGCGATCCAGCAGGTCGGCGGCGCGCAGCCGCGGGTCGGCGGACTCCGCACGGGCCGTCGTCGCGACGACGGCGAAGCGCTCTCGCCGCAGCGCCGTCCGCAGCTCCTCCAGCACGACGGTCGCGACCGGCGGCGGCGTGGCCGCGGGCAGCAGCGCGTCGACGTCGGTGAGCAGCAGCACCGTCGGCCCCTCCGCCGCGCGGATCGCCTCGCGCAGGCGCGCGACCGCGACGTTCGGGTCCAGCACCGCGAGGTTCGGCGCGGCCACCGGCACCACGCGGATGTCGGATTCGGTGGCGACGGAGTGGACGAGCGTCGCCTTGCCGACGCCCTCGGGGCCGGACAGCAGGACGCCGAGGTGCGCGGGCGCGCCCAGCCGGGCCAGCAGCTCGGGCCGGTGGAACGCCAGGTCGAACCACTCGGCGAGCTTGCGCGCGGTCGCTTCGGCGCCGATGAGGTCGGCCAGCGGCACGGCCGTCTCGACGATCTCCTCGAGCACGACCTCGTCTTCGACGATCTCCGCGTCGATCCACTCCTCGGCCGCGGTGACGGCGGAGGTGCGGACGAGCGCGGTCGCCGTCCGGGGCGCGGCGGCCTCGGGCGCCGGCCGCGCGCCGTCGCGCCAGACGACCACTGTGGACGGTCCGACCGCGACGGTGCCGGCCGGCTCGGTCGCGGTGACGGTGAGCAGCTCGTTCGTCCAGGTCGCGCCGATCGCCCGCGACAGCTGGCCGCGCAGGCCGGCCGGGTCGGACCCCGGCGTCGGCGCGAGGTCCTGCGGCAGCAGGGAAACGGCGTCGCCGACGGTGAGCACCTTGCCGATGAGGGCGAGCCGCAGCATGTGCGGGCTGACCGAGACGCTGGCCAGCCGCGACCCGGCGACGGTCACGGTCTTCGCCGCGGAGACCTCGGCGGGCGCGACCACGATCTCGGCGCCTTCGGTGACGCCGAGGTTCGACATGGTGACGTCGTCGGTGAGGACGATGCCGGGGACGTCGGCCTCGTCGGTGGGCGCGGCGAGGGCGGCGCTGACCCGGGCGCCGGTGAGGTGCACGGCGTCCCAGGCCCGCAGGCCGAGCGCGTCGAGGACTTCGGGGTGCAGCCGGACGACGCCGCGGCGGGTGTCCAGCGCGGACGGCGTGTGCCGGACGGTCAGCGTGATCTGCGGGTGGCTCACGCCGTTCACCCTAGCGATCCGGCGCGTCCCTCGGGGCGCCCGGACGGCTGCCCCGTGTCGACCCCCCAATCACGCGTGTCGACCCTTCGATCACGCTCGATGCCCCTCCGAACACGCGTGATGCCCCACTAATCACGGGTGATCGCCGTACCGGAACGGCGAACTCGCGTACCCGGACGGCGGGTTCGCGTACCTGGAGGGTCGGCTCGCGTGATCAGGGAGCGATCTCGCGTGATCGGGGGCGTAACTCGCGTGATTGGAGGGGCATCTCGCGTGATTGGCGGGTCGACACGGCTACTTGCGGCGGAGGCCGATCTGGCGCCACGAGCGGCGCCGCGGGCCTTGGCCGTTTTCGCTGCCGCGGGGGGTGCGGACCGTCTCGCCGGTACGGGGGAGCCTGACCGCGCGCATCGCCGCGCCCGCGACCCGGCGGCGCAGCGGGCGCCGCAGGCCCAGGCGGCGCGGAGAGGCCCGGCGGATCGCGCGGCGCTCGCGCGACGGGACCGTCCAGGCCTCCGGGTGCGCGGCCAGCCAGCGGTGCCGGTAGACCGAGTACGGGATGTGCGCCAGGTACAGGATCATCGCCGCGATCAGCGCGACCAGCGGGAACTGGATGATCGCCGCGGCCAGGAGCGCGACGCCGATCAGCAGCGGCGCGATCGCCTTGGCCGGTGCCTTGACCGTCTTCAGCGAGAGCGTCGGGATGCGGCTGATCAGCAGGGCCGCGATGGCGACCGTCCACGCCCACACGACCCACTGCGACGACCACCAGCCGCTGCCCCACTGCAGCCAGGCCACCAGCGGCAGCATCGCCAGCAGGCCACCCGCGGGCGCCGGGACGCCGACGAAGAACTCGCTCGCGTACGCCGGCTGCTCGGTGTCGTCCAGCAGCGTGTTGAAGCGGGCCAGCCGCAGGATCATGCAGACGGCGAAGATCAGCGACGCCACCCAGCCGATCCGGTCCGCGCCGGTCTGCCACACGTAGATGACCAGCGCCGGCGCCACGCCGAACGAGATGCCGTCGGACAGCGAGTCCAGCTCCGCGCCCATCTTCGACGTCGCGTCGAGCAGGCGGGCGATCCGGCCGTCCAGGCTGTCGAGCACCGCCGCGATGCCGATCGAGGCGATCGCCATCGCGAAGTTCTTGGTCAGCGCGAACTGCACGGCCGACAGGCCCGCGCACAGCGCGAGCACGGTGATGGCGTTCGGGAGCAGCCGGACGCCGGGGGTGGTCACGCGGACCATCGATCAGCCCTTCGCAGGCGAGGCAGGGAGTTCCGCGATCACGGTCTCGCCGCCGACCGTGCGCTGGCCCTTGGCGACCAGCACGCGCGAGCCCGGCGGGAGGTAGAGGTCGACCCGCGAGCCGAAGCGGATGATGCCGTACGTCGCGGCCGCGCCGACCTTGTCGCCCTCGCGGATCTCGCAGAGGATGCGGCGCGCGACCAGCCCGGCGATCTGCACGACGACGAGCTCGTGGCCGTCTTCGGTGCGCATCAGCACGGAGTTGCGTTCGTTGTCGTCGCTGGCCTTGTCGAGGTCGGCGGAGAGGAACTTGCCCGGGCGGTAGGCGACGCGCTCGATCACGCCGTTCGCCGGCACGCGCTGGACGTGCACGTCGAACACCGAGAGGAACACCGACACGCGCATCCGCGGCTCGGCCGGCAGGCCGAGCTCGGCGGGCGGGACGGCTTCCTCGATCAGCGACACGAGACCGTCGGCCGAGGCGAGCGCGACGCCGTCACGCGGCGGCGGGACCCGCTTCGGCTCGCGGAAGAACGCGGCCATCGCCACGGTCGTGAGCGCGCCGAGGACGCCCAGGCGCTTGGAGAACCGGCGGGCGACCAGCGTCGCGACCGCGCCGCCCGCCACGAACGGGCGACCGGCGGGGTGCATCGGCGGCAGCGTCTCGCGGGCGAGCTGGAGGGCGTGCGCGACGGGGTTGCCGGCGGGCTCCGGCCGGGTGCCGCTCATGGTCGGGTCCCCTGGTTTCGTGTCGGAAGGAGGCGTCGGCGCCGGGGTCCGGCGGCCGCGCACGGGCGTCACCACGCTACCGCTGCCCCAGGTGGGGGTCGGCGCGCGCCCCTGGTCGGCTCCCTCGTGAGGGTGTCCCCGCAGCGGGTGGGAACGACCACATCGCGGTAACGGAAAGTCGAATTCATCGACAACACCGAGTAGTTGACGCCGTTCGGGGCGCTGCCGCCGACCTGCCCACCCGACCTGTGAGGGGACGATGAAGGATCACCGCGATCCCGCCGAAGCTCGCCTCGACGAGCTCCTGGGCGCGTGGTGCCGGGAGATCGACGAGGTGCCGGTGCCGCGGCTGGTGGACCCGGTGCGTGCCGTCGATGTCGTCATCGCGGCGAAGAAGCGCGGCCGGGTGCCTGCGCCCCCCGACGGCGCAGGCACCCGGCCACCGGGCGATGCGCGTGAGGAAGCAGTTTAGCCGCCGGAGCGGCATCGATCACGATTCGTCCGGCAAAAGTTACGAACGGTCACTCGGACGACGGCCGAGACCGCTCACGAGCCGCAGGATCGCCAGCAGCGCGACGGCGCCGAGGACGGCCACGCCGAAGCTGGGGAAGTCGAAGTCGAACGTCTTCGCCTGGCCGGTCGCGAGCCGGTAGACCAGCCCGCCCAGCGCCGCCCCGACCACGCCGACGAGCACGCTGACCAGGCAACCCTGCCGCTGCCGGTCCCGGCCGCCGACGACGAGGTTCCCGGCCCAGCCGACGATCGCCCCGAAGATCACCCATGCGACGAAACCCATGATCCGGAGCTTACGCGAGCAGTTGTACAAGAGTCATTGCACAAGAACTATTGTACAACTACTCTTGTGCGTCATGAGTGACGAGGTCCGGGACATCCGGGATTCCAAGGTGCTGGCGGCGGTTTCGCACCCGCTGCGGCGACGGCTGATGGAACTGCTCCACCTGGACGGCCCGGCCACGGCGTCGATGCTGGCGGGCAAGACCGACCAGGCGGTGGGCAACATCAGCCACCACATGAAGGTGCTGGCCGCGGCCAAGCTGGTCGAAGTGGCGCCTGAACTGGCGCGTGACCAGCGGGAACGCTGGTGGAAGCGGAGCGTGAAGACCCTCCGGTGGGCGTCCGCGGACTTCCCCGACGACCCGATCGCCGAGGCCGCCGAGGTGCTGACCCTCGACCACCAGAACGCGGTCGCCCGCGAATGGCTCGCGACCCGCGACACCTACCCGCCGCAGTGGCGGGGTGTGGCGTTCAGCACGGACACCTGGATGCGCCTCTCCGCCGCCGAGCTGGAAGAGCTGAACGAACGGGTCCTGCTGCTGCTGGCCGACTTCGAGAACCGCACCGAACCCGGTGACGGCGTCGAGCGTCACCCGGTCTTCTTCGTCGCGCGCGCCTCGCTGGGCAAGCCGTGAAGGGGCTCTGGGGGAACAGGGACTTCCGGCTGCTCTGGACCGGCGAGACCACGAGCATGCTCGGCAGCATGGTCGCGAGCACGGCGTTGCCGCTGGTCGCGGTGCTCACGCTCCAGGCGAGCACCTTCGGAGTCGGCGTGCTGACCGCGGTCGCGTGGCTGCCGTGGCTGGTGGTCGGGCTGCCCGCCGGCGCGTGGGTCGACCGGCTCCCGAAGCGGCCGGTGATGCTGGTCTGCAACACGGTGTCGATGGCGGTGTTCGGCAGCGTCCCGGTCGTGGCGGCCTTCGGCGCGTTGACGATGCCGTACCTGCTGGGCGCGGCGCTGCTCGGCGGCACCGCCAAGGTCTTCTTCAGCCTCGCCTACCGCGCGTACCTGCCGGCACTGGTGGGCCAGGACGAGCTCCTGGGCGCCAACGCGAAGATCCAAGGCAGCGAGTCCGCGACGCAGGTCGCGGGCCCGGGCCTGGCCGGGCTGCTGGCGCAGGCGTTCGGCCCGGTCAGCGGGATCCTGGCGGACGCGGTCAGCTTCGGGATCTCCGTGCTGTGCGTGCGGGCGATCCGGGTGCGCGAGACCGTCGCCGCGACCGAGCGCACGCCGTTGCGCAGCCAGATCGCCGAAGGGCTGCGGTTCGTCGCCCACGACCGGTACCTGCGGTCGATGATGGCCTTCGCCGCCGCCTCGAACCTCGCGCTCACCGGGTACACGTCGATCCAGATCGTCTTCCTGTCCCGCACGCTCGGCGCGGGGCCCGGCCTCGTCGGCCTCGTCCTGGCCCTGGCCGCGACGGGCGGGGTGCTCGGCGCGGCGCTGGCCGGACGGCTCGGCGCGCGCTTCGGCGCCGCGCGGGCGTTCCTGCTCTGCGAGGCCTTCGCGGCCCCGATGATGCTGCTCGGCCCGCTCGCCGGACCGGGCGCGGGCCTGGTGCTGTTCGTGCTCGCGGACTTCGGCGTCTGCGCGGGCGTCGTCGCCTCGAACGTGCTGACCGCGACGTTCCGGCAGCGCTACTGCCCGCCCGAGCTGTTCGGCCGGATCACCTCGAGCGCCTCCCTCGTCGCCTACGGCACGATCCCGCTGGCCGGGGTGCTCGCCGGCGTGCTGGGCGAGGTGATCGGCGTCCGCGAGACGCTCTGGGTCGCCGCCGTGCTGCTGATCGCGGCGCTCCCGCTGCTCGCGCCGTACCGGAAGCTGCGCGACTTCCCGGTCAGAGCAGCAGAACGTCCACTTCCTCGCCATCCGCTGCCGATGTGACGTCCTCCGGCACCACGATCAGGCAGTTGGCCTGGGTGAACGCGGCCAGCAGGTGCGAACCGGGGCCGCCGCGGGGCCCGACGACCCCGGTGACCTCCCGATCGGACGGCGTGAACACGCCCCGGCGGTACTGGCGGCGTCCGCCGGGCGAGGACATGGCTTCGGTCAGCCGGGCCCGCACGCGCCGTCGCGAGACGTCGGTGTGGCCCATCGCCGTCAGCAGCGCCGGGCGCAGGAACGCCTCGAACGACACGAGGACGCTCACGGGGTTGCCGGGCAGGGTCACCACCGGCACGCCGTGCCAGCGCCCGCAGCCCTGCGGCCCGCCCGGCTGCATCGCGATCTTCGCGAACTCGACGCCCTGGCCGGTCAGCGCGTCCTTCACCACTTCGTACGCGCCCGCGCTGACCCCACCGGAAGTGACCAGCAGGTCGGCGTCGGCCAGCTTCGGCTCGATGACCTTGCGGAACTCCTCGACGTCGTCGACGACGCTGCGGACCACGTCGACCTCGCAGCCGAGGTCGCGCAGCGCCGCCGCGAGCATCACGCTGTTGGACTCGTAGATCTGGCCGTGGCGCAGCGGCGCCGGCGCGTCGACCAGCTCGGTGCCGGTCGAGGCGACCACCACTCGCAACGGCCGGTGCACCAGCACCTCGGCGAGCCCGACCGCGGCCGCCAAGCCCAGCTGCGAGTGGCCGAGGACGGTCCCGGCGGCCAGCGCGACGCTGCCTTCGAGGACGTCCTCGCCGGAGTGCCGGATGTGCGCGCCTTCCTTGGCGGCGGCGGAGATCGTGACGGTCTCGGTGCCGCCGTCGGTGTCCTCGACCATCACGACGGCGTCCGCGCCGGGCGGCAGCGGGGCGCCGGTCATGATCCGGTGCGCCGTGCCCGGTTCGAGCGTTCCGACGTCGACGCGGCCCGCGGGGATGTCGTCGGCGACCGGCAGGGTCACCGGCGTCCGCGAGACGTCGGCGGCGCGGACCGCGTAGCCGTCCATCGCCGAGTTGTCGAAGGGCGGGAGGGAAACGCCGGCCCGCACGTCCTCGGCCAGGACGAGGCCGGCCGCGGCGGCGAGGGGCAGGGCGGTCGCGGGGGAGGTGCCGAGAAGCGCGGCAACCCGGTCGCGGTAGTCGTCGACGGAGATCACCGGACCATCCTCCACCCCTGTAGGGGGCGTGCAAGACTCTGCGTCGTTCGAGAGCACGCCACAGGGGAGCACGCATGCAGGTCGGAGTCCGTCAACAGCCCTCGTTCGCCGTCGCCCGGCTGATGCTGGCGCCCGGCGAGCCGTGCCAGGTCGAGTCCGGCGCCATGATGGCCACCAGCTACGGCGTGCAGGTCCAGTCGCAGTCCCAGGGCGGGATCATGAAGGGCCTCGGCCGTGCGTTCCTCTCCGGCGAGTCCTTCTTCATCTCCACCTTCACCGCGCCGCAGAACGGCGGCTGGGTCGACGTCGCGGCCAACCTGCCCGGCGACATCCAGGTGATCCCCCTCGACGGCCGCACCGGCTGGGCCGTCACCCGCGGCTGCTGGCTCGCGTCGTCGCACGGCGTGCAGACCGAGACCAAGTGGGGCGGGATGAAGAACCTGATGGGCGGCGAAGGCGGGTTCCTGACGCACGCGACCGGCCAGGGCCAGCTGCTCGTCGCCTGCTACGGCGCGGTCGAGACCGTCCCCCTGCAGCAGGGCGAGATGGTCACCGTCGACACCGGGCACGTCGTCGCGTACGCCGACACCGTGCAGTACCAGATCCGGAAGGTCGCGACGGGCATCATCCAGTCCATGAAGAGCGGCGAAGGCCTCGTGTTCGACTTCGTCGGTCCCGGCCAGGTCATGACGCAGACGCGCAACCCGTCCGCGCTGGTCAGCTGGATCGTCTCGCACGTCCCGTCCCGCTGATGCGCGTCCAGACCCGGCACACCCCGGGCTTCGGCGTCGCCCGCGTCCTGCTCGATCCGGGCGAGTCCGTGCAGGCCGCGCCCGAGACGCTGCTCGCCAGCCGCTTCGGCGTCACCGAGGCGGCGGCGGGCCGCGGCGGCGTCCGGGCCGGCAAGTCCGCGGCCGTCGTCTACACCGCGCCTTCGGACGGTGGCTGGATCGACTTCGCGCCGCTGCGCCCCGGCGACGTCTACCCGCTCGAGCTGGGCGGCGGCACGGGCTGGGCGGTGCACCGCGAAGCCGTGCTGGTGCGGCCCTCGACCGCCCGGCACGACCCGAACTGGACGCCGTTGCAGCAGCTCTTCGGCGCCGACTCCGGGTTCCTCGAGCACTACAGCGGGACCGGGCCGCTCGTGCTGGCCGCGCCCGGCCCGGTCGACGCGTTCGAGCTCGGCCAGGGCGAGCTGGTCACCGTCCGGCCGGACTACCTGCTGGCCTACCCCGACACCGTGCAGTGCCGGCTGCGGGCGCTCGATCCCGGTGGGCCGCAGTCGCTGCGCACGGGTGAAGGGCTCGCGGTCGACTTCGCGGGTCCCGGGACGGTGCTCGTGCAAGCGCGCAACAGCCGCCTTTCCCGCTCGTGATCTTCAGACGAATTGCCCATTGCCGAGGGGAATAATTCCGGTAGCGTGATTGGCACTTCCGCCGCTGGCATCCGCTCGGGCCAGCGGATCCTTTGTGCTGAGGGAGGGCGCCGTGGCTGTCGGCACCGTCAAATGGTTCAACTCGGAAAAGGGCTACGGGTTCATCGAATCCACCGAAGGACCGGACGTGTTCGTCCACTATTCGGCCATTCAGGCCGACGGATTCCGCACTTTGGACGAAGGTGACCGCGTCGAGTTCGAAGTCCAGTCCGGGCGCGACGGCCGGAGTCAGGCAGCAGACGTGCGCAAGGTGGCGTCGACACCCTGATCACCCGATTGGCGAACCCCCGGCAGGCTCCGAACCAGGGACGTTAGGCTGCCGGGCGTGACAGGCGATGTGTCGGGGGACCTCACCGGTCGCCGGCTGGGCAACTACCGCATCGACGGGGTGCTCGGCAAGGGCGGCATGAGCGTGACCTACAAGGCCACGGACGTGCGGCTGGGCCGCAAAGTGGCCCTGAAGGTCATCGGTGACCACCTCGGGGCCGACGCCGAGTTCCGCGAGCGGTTCGTCGACGAGGCGCGCAACACGTCCGCGATCGACCACGCCAACGTCGTGCCGCTGTACGACTTCGGCGAGCTCGACGGCATGCTCTACATCGCCATGCGCATGGTCGACGGTGGTGATCTCGCCGACCTGATCGCGGGCGGCCCGATCGCGCCCGCGCGCACCCTGACGATGCTCGACCAGGTCGCGGACGCCCTCGACACCCTGCACAACCGTGGTCTGGTCCACCTCGATGTCAAGCCGGCCAACGTGCTCGTGACGAAGAAGGAGACCTCGCGCGAGCACGTGTACGTCGCCGACTTCGGGCTGACCCGCCGCGGCGCGACGGGCCACCGGACGCGCGGCGGCGACTTCCTCGGCTCGCCGACGTACGCGGCGCCCGAGCACCTGCGCGGCGAACCGCTGGACGGACGCACCGACCAGTACGCGCTCACGTGCGTCCTGTACGCGTGCCTGACGGGGAGCCCGCCGTTCAAGGGCGACGTGCCGACGGTGATCAAGGGCCACCTCAACGGCGAACCGCCGGCGATCTCCCGCGCCGTCGCGCTGCCGCCGGCGATCGACGAGGTCATCCGTCGCGGCATGGCCAAGAACCCGGCCGACCGCTACCCGAGCTGCGTCGAGCTGATCGCGGCCGCCCGCCGCGCGCTCGGCGCCCAAGCGGCGTCGGACACCCCACCGGGTCCTCCCGGGTCCAATTCGGGTGGAATCCCCGCGCCGCAGCGCCACGGTCAGGTACAACAGGGGCCGCACCAGAACAGCGCACCGCAGGGAGAGGGGGCCCCCGTGCACCCGTACGGAGGACAGCAGCCGGGCTACGGCCAGCAGCCGGGGCCGCAGGGGCCGCCCCAGGGCATGCCACCGCAGGGCATGCCACCGCAGGGCATGCCACCGCAGGGCCCGCCGCCCGGCTACGGCTACCCCCAGCAGGGGCCGCCGCAAGGGATGCCGCAGGGTCCGCCGCCGGGTTACGGCTACCCGCCTCAGCAGGGCATGCCCCCGCAGGGTTACGGCCAGGACCCGATGCGGCTGCGTCCCCCGATGCCGGCCGCCGGCGCGGGCGCGTTCCACCAGCCGCAGAGCGGCGGCGGCAAGAAGTGGATCTTCCTCATCCTCGGCCTCCTGGTCCTGGCGGGCCTGGTCGTGGGCGCGATCTTCCTGTTCAGCGACAGCGGCGGCGGAGGCGGCGGCACGACGACGGCCCCGAACATCCCGGTCGGCCCCGGTGACTCGCAGAGCAACCCGACGTCGTCGCTGAACGCCCCGCCGACGTCGATCTCCATCAAGCCGGGCAACTGACCCCGGGCGGACGTCATGAACGGGTCGTTCATGACGTCGCCCACCCCCGCCCAACGTCGCGAATGACCCATTCGGGACCTCCGGCGCCCCCAATGACTCATTCGCGACACCCGACCCCGCGCGGGCCGGGACTTTGCCGGGCTATGACGTCCGGCGCCCTGAACGAGTCGTTCATGACCTCGCCCGGCCTCGCGTGATCGTGCCGCGCTGAGCTGGCCTTCTTGCACTCTCCCCCGCAGAGTGCTAAAAACGGACTTGGCACTCGACGCCGTCGAGTGCCAAAGGTCGGGACGGTGAGGCTGGCCCCCACAGGGTCCAGTCGTCCGTCGCGGGCACCGAGCCTGGCCGAGGAAAGAGTCCTGCTGCCGCCGCTGCAAAGCACCAGCGCGGCGGTGGCGCCCAATATCGGAGGACCACACCGCAATGGCCAAACTGATCGCGTTCGACGAGGACGCCCGCCGCGGTCTTGAGCGTGGCTTGAACATCCTCGCCGATGCCGTCAAGGTGACCCTCGGCCCGCGGGGCCGGAACGTCGTGCTCGAGAAGAAGTGGGGCGCGCCGACGATCACCAACGACGGCGTCTCCATCGCCAAGGAGATCGAGCTCGAAGACCCGTGGGAGAAGATCGGGGCCGAGCTCGTCAAGGAAGTTGCCAAGAAGACCGACGACGTCGCGGGTGACGGCACCACCACCGCCACCGTGCTCGCCCAGGCCCTGGTCAAGGAAGGCCTGCGCAACGTCGCGGCCGGCGCCGACCCGATCAGCCTGAAGCGCGGCATCGAGGCGGCCGTCGAGGCCATCACCGAGCAGCTGCACAAGGCGGCCGTCCAGATCGAGACCAAGGAGCAGATCGCTGCTACCGCCTCGATCTCGGCCGGCGACCGCACCATCGGCGAGCTGATCGCCGAGGCGCTGGACAAGGTCGGCAAGGAAGGCGTTGTCACCGTCGAGGAGAGCAACACCTTCGGTCTCGAGCTCGAGCTCACCGAGGGCATGCGCTTCGACAAGGGCTACATCTCCGGTTACTTCGTCACCGACCCGGAGCGTCAGGAAGCCGAGCTGGAGGACCCGTACGTCCTGCTCTTCGGCTCGAAGATCTCCACGGTCAAGGACGTGCTGCCGCTGCTGGAGAAGGTCATCCAGTCCGGCAAGCCGCTGCTGATCATCGCCGAGGACGTCGAGGGCGAGGCGCTGGCCACCCTGATCGTCAACAAGATGCGCGGCACCTTCAAGTCCGTCGCCGTCAAGGCCCCGGGCTTCGGTGACCGCCGCAAGGCGATCCTGCAGGACATCGCGATCCTGACCGGTGGCCAGGTCATCAGCGAGGACGTCGGGCTCAAGCTCGAGAACGCCGACCTGTCCCTGCTGGGCAAGGCCCGCAAGGCCGTCATCACCAAGGACGAGACGACCATCGTCGAGGGTGCGGGCGACGCCGACCAGATCCAGGGTCGCGTCAACCAGATCCGCGCCGAGATCGACAACTCGGACTCGGACTACGACCGCGAGAAGCTGCAGGAGCGGCTCGCGAAGCTGGCCGGCGGCGTGGCCGTCATCAAGGCCGGCGCCGCGACCGAGGTCGAGCTGAAGGAGCGCAAGCACCGCATCGAGGACGCGGTGCGCAACGCCAAGGCCGCCGTCGAAGAGGGCATCGTCGCCGGTGGTGGCGTCGCTCTCATCCAGGCTGCCGAGGCTGCCTTCGCCGGTCTGAAGCTCGAGGGCGACGAGGCCACTGGCGCCAACATCGTCAAGGTGGCCGTCGAGGCCCCGCTCAAGCAGATCGCGATCAACGCCGGCCTCGAAGGCGGCGTTGTCGCGGAGAAGGTCAAGGGCCTGCCCCTGGGTCACGGCCTGAACGCCGCCACGGGTGTATACGAGGACCTGCTCGCCGCCGGCGTGCCGGACCCGACGAAGGTCACCCGCTCCGCGCTGCAGAACGCCGCTTCCATCGCGGCGCTGTTCCTGACCACCGAGGCCGTCGTGGCGGACAAGCCGGAGAAGGCTTCGGCCGCTCCCGCCGACCCGTCCGGTGGCATGGGTGGCATGGACTTCTGATCCACGCGCTTCTCCGGGAAGCCCGGTCCGCTTCGGCGGGCCGGGCTTTTCTCATGGCTTCGTGAAGAACCACACGGCGTAGGCGCCGAGGATGACGACGCCGAGCGCGAGCACGCCGAGGCCCCCGAGCCAGGCGGTGCTCGCTTCTTCCGCTTCCAGCGCGACGACGATGGCGCCGATCCCGGTGAGCAGGATCCAGATCGCGAGCCCGGCGGCGGTGTACAGCACGGTCTTGGTGACGCTCGTGCTGCCGGTGTCGTTGAAGGCGAGCGCGAAGAAGGCGGAGAAGGCGGTCAGCCCCAGCCCGGCGATCAGGTAGAGCCCGCCCAAGATCCCGACCACGATCTTCGCGGCCTGTCTGCTCCCTTGATCCACGACCGCGAACCCTAACCCCTCGTACGGGGTTCGCGGTGAGCTTTTGGGCCGCTCGGCCTACGGTGCTACGCCGAACGGCCCGGACGTCCCCTTGGCGTCCGGGCCGTTCCCCCGTGGCGGTGCCGCGTCCGCGTCCCTTCGGCGCGCGGCGGGTACCCACGCCCCCGGCGTGGGTGTTCAGCGAACCCCCGGTCATCCGGCGGGCACCGGCTCCCCCTGCGAGCCGGCGCCCGCCCGGGGTCAGGAGCCTTCTTCGGGGGTCAGGATCGCGGCGGCGACGTAGACCGGAATGGCGATGCCGACGGAAAGGAACACGGCGGCGACCAAGCCGATGCGGAGAACGCCGGCGTCGATGCCGAGGTAGGTGGCCCAGCCACCGCAGACGCCGGTCAGCATCTTGTCGCTGGTGCTGCGGCGGAGCTTCTTGGTTTCCGGGGTGTACACGCTGTTCGTCATGGCTCAATGGTGCTTCCGGGCGGGTGCCGCCACATCCGGAACGGCCCGGACCCCGACCCTGAACTTGCCCTCGGGGATGTTCTCCGGGGCTGGGACGAGTCTCACGACAAGCCGCGCACCCGCTCGAGCCGGGCCTGCCACGCCGCCTCGACCTCGGGTGACGCCGAGTACGCTTCGGTCGGCTCCGGAGCCTGGCGCGGCACTGGTAGATATCCGTCCACAGGGGACAGTGGGGAAGCACAGACGTCGCCTTCCAGCAACGAAATCGTCCCCAGTCCACAGGCGAATTCCAGCTCTGGCAGCGCCCCGGCCAGTGCCAGGCCCGCCGCCAGGCCGACGCTCGTCTCCACCGCCGACGAAACCACGCACGGCAGCCCGCACGCCTCCGCGACCTCCAGCGCCCGGCGGACGCCGCCGAGGGGGGACACCTTCAGCACCGCGATGTCCGCCGCCCCCGCGACCGCCACCTTCAGCGGGTCCTCGGCCCGGCGGATCGACTCGTCGGCCGCGATGCGGACCGGCACCCGGCGGCGGACCGCCGCCAGGTCCTCGATCGCCGGGCACGGCTGCTCCGCGTACTCCAGGCCGCCCGCCGCCTTGTCGAGGTCGATGATCGCGCGGATCGCCGTGTCGACGTCCCACGCCATGTTCGCGTCGACGCGCACCGCGCCGGACGGGCCGAGCGCGTCGCGGACCGCCGCCACCCGCTCGCAGTCGTCCGCGATCGACGATCGCGGGTCCGCCACCTTCACCTTCGCCGTCCGGCAGCCGGAGGCCCGAACCAGTTCGTACGCCTTCTCCGGGCCGACGACCGGCACCGTCGTGTTCACCTCGACGCGGTCGCGGACCGGCGCCGGCCAGCCCGTTTCGCTCGCTTCGAGCGCCGCGTGCAGCCAGGGGACGCTCTCGGCGTCCGAATAGTCGGCGAACGGGCAGAACTCGCCCCAGCCCGCCGGGCCGGGCAGCAGGACGCCTTCCCGGACCGTGATGCCGCGGAAACGGTTGCGCAGGGGGATCGCGTAAACCTTCATCGCCGCCGATCATGCCATCCCCGACTTCGGCGAACGGGTGCCGAACAGCGCTTTTCCGGCCAGAATGACTCCGTGGTCCTCGACTTCCGCGTGCTGGGTCCGGCCGAGGTCACGGCAGACGGCCACCCGGTGCCGCTCGGGGGCAGCCGGCCGCTGATCGTCCTGGCCGGGCTTTTGCTGCGCGCGAACCGGGTCGTGCCGGTCGACGAGCTCGGCCGCTGGCTCTGGAACGACGACCGCCGCCGCTCCAAGGGCGCGCTCCAGACGTACGTGCTGCGCCTGCGCCGCGCCCTCGGCGACCAGGTCGCGATCCGCACCGAGAGCGGCGGCTACCTGATCGAGCTCGACGACGACCGGCTGGACCTCTCCCGGTTCCGCGCCCTCGCCACCCGGGGCAAGGCCGCGATGGACCGCGGCGAAAGCCGTCGCGCGGCCGCGCACTTCGCCGAGGCGCTCGGCCAGTGGCGTGGCGCGGCGCTGCTGAACGTCGAGTCGGACGCGCTGCACCGCGACGAGGTCGGTCAGCTGGCCGAAGAACGGCTGCGCGTCCGCGAACAGTGGGCGGACGCCCTGCTCGACGTCGGCGAGTACGGCACCGTCGTCCCCGAGCTGGTCAGGCTGACCAGGGAAAACCCGCTGCGGGAGCGGCTGCACGAGCAACTGATGGTCGCGCTGTACCGGTCGGGGCGCCAGGCCGAGGCGCTCGACGTCCACCGCCGGATCAGCGACGTGCTGGCCGAGGAGCTGGGCCTCGACCCCGGGCCTTCGCTGCAGCGCACCCGGCAGGCGATCCTCACCGGGAGCGAGAGCGGTCACGCGGTCCCGCGGTACCGGCTCGGCGTCGAGCCGCAGGTGCCGCACCAGCTGCCCGCCGACCCGCGGGCCTTCTCCGGGCGCGAGTCCGACCTCAAGGCGTTGCACGCGCTGCTGCCGGAGGCGATCGATGCCGACACGTCGACGCCGATCGCGTCCGTCGAGGGCATGGGCGGCATCGGCAAGACGACCCTGGCCGTGCACTTCGCGCACGAGATCGCCGACCGGTTCCCCGGCGGGTAGGTGTACCTCGACCTGCGCGGCTACGGGCCGGGTGAGCCGGTCGAGCCGTCGGCGGCGCTGGAGGCGATGCTCACCGCGCTCGGCGTGCCGTGCGAAGCGATCCCGGGCGACCTCGACGGCCGCGCGGCGAGCTGGCGGACGCACAGCGCGGGGCGCCGGCTGCTGATCCTGCTCGACAACGCGAACCGCACCGAGCAGGTGCGGCCGCTGCTGCCCGGGCCGGGCTGCCTGGTCGTGATCACGAGCCGCTGGCAGCTGCGGGCACTGGTCGCGACGCACGGCGCGCGGCGGATCGCGCTGGAGGAGCTCGGCGAAGAGGACGCCGTCGAGCTGCTCGCGTCCGCGATCGGCCTCGACCGGGTGGCGCGCGACCCCGCCGCGACCGAGCGGTTCGTGCGCCACTGCGGCGGGCTGCCGCTGGCGATCCGGATCCTCGCCGTGCGGGCGGCGCAGTTCCCCGACCTGGCGCTCGACGAGTTCGTCGACTCGCTCGAGGCCGACCTGCTCGGCTCGTTCGACCTCGCCGACGGCGAAGGGACGAACATCCGCTCGGTGTTTTCGTACTCCTACCAGGCGCTGGAGGCGCCGACGGCCCGGTTGCTGCGGCTGCTCGGGCTGTTCACCGGCGTCGACTTCGCCGCGCCGGCGGCGGCCGCGATCGCCGGGCTGGACGTCGCGACGACCCGGCCGATGCTGGAGACGCTGGCCGCCGCGCACCTGCTCGCCCAGCCGCGGCCGGGCCGCTACCAGTTCCACGACCTCATCCGGGCGTACGCCGGCGAAATCGCTTCGCAGGTCGACACAGCTTCGCAGCGCGACGCCGCTTTGGCTCGGCTGCTGGACTGGTACCTGGCGTCGGCGCTGAACGCGTCACGGCGGATGCGGCCGGAGCGCTACTACCGGCTGCTGGACCCCGAAGGCCTCGACGGCGGCCTGGCGTTCACGTCGTACCACGACGCCTTGGACTGGTTCGACGAGGAAGCCGGCAACCTGATCGCCGCGGTGCACCTGGCGCGGCGCCGGCGTGACGACGTCTGCTGGAAGCTGGCTTGGCTGCTGCAGAGCTACTTCGTGACGCGCTCGCGGCTCGACGAGTGGCGCTCGGTGTTCGCGGTGGCGCTCGAAGCGGCGCGGGCCGGCGGCCACCGGCCGGGCGAGGCGGGCATCCTGAGCGGGCTCGGCGTGGTCAACGGCGTCGCGCGGCAGTACGCCGAGTCGCGGCGGTTCCTGGAGCAGGTGCTCGCGATCCAGCGCGAGCTCGGCGCGCGGGAGGGCGAGGCGCGGGCGCAGTACAACCTGGCGATGGCGGCGCACAACCTCGACGACTACGCCTGGGCGTACGAGCACGGGATGCAGGCGCTGGAGATCGTCCGCGAGCTGGGGCTGGGGGCGTTCGAGGCGAGTGTGCTGCGGGCGCTGGGCGACATCTGCACGTCGATGGGCGACCACGAGCAGGCGCTGCGGCTGGCCGACGCGGCGCTGGCGGTGCTCGGCCCGGACGGTGAGCCGGTGGACACCCGGTTCACCCAGCACACGCGCGGCCTGGCGCTGGTGGGGCTGGGCCGGGTGGACGAGGGGATCGCGTGCATCCGCGACTCGGTCTCGATGTTCTTCGAGATGGGCGAGCAGTACGAGGCGGCGGACGTGCTGGCCCAGCTGGGCACGATCCACCTGCGGTACGGGGATCGGGCGGTGGCCCGGGAGTGCTGGGTCCGGTCGGTGCGGTTGCTGACCGAGCTGGGGCACCCGGACGCGGACGACGTGCGCGCGAAGCTGGCGGCTCTGGTGGGCGCCGCGAGCTGATGCGTGTGGGGTTGCGCGTGGCGGACCGCCCGCGTGCCGACCCCCAGCGACAGCACGCAAGCCGGTCCGGCCCGCGTGTCCACTCAAGCCGATCGCGCTCACTGTCCACTCACTGTCTCGTCGGCGGGGCGACGCCGAGCAGGTCGGCCAGGGTCTCGGCGTTGCGGGGCGCCTCGACCTTCACGTCGTTGTCGAAGTAGACGTGGACGTCGCGCTTCCCGCCGTCGTGCCAGGCCCGGATCTTGTCCGCCCACCCGAGCAGGGCCCGGTCCGAGTAACCGCTTACGTACAGCTCCTCGTCGCCGTGGAGGCGGACGTAGGCGAAGTCCGCGGTCTGGTCTTCGAGGAAGGGCCACTTGCCCGCGGTGTCGGCGGTGACGAGGGCGATCCCGTGTTCTCGCAGCAGTTCCTTCGCCGCGGGCTCGGCGAAGCTCGGGTGCCGGACCTCGAGCGCGTGCCGCAGTGGCCTTCGCGGCCCGGCTTCGAGGTAGGGAGTGCCCTTCAACTTGTCGTCGTGCTTGGTCGCGAGCTGGGCCGCGTCGGTCGTGGTGCGGGGCAGGAGGGCGAAGAAGTTCGCGAGCCGGTCGGGGTCGAAGGTCAGCCTTGGCGGGAGCTGCCAGAGGAACGGGCCCAGTTTCGCGCCGAGGGCGAGGACTCCGGAGGCGTAGAAGTTCGCGAGCGCGGTTTCGACGTCTCGGAGCTGCTTCATGTGCGTGATGAAGCGGCCGCCCTTCACCGCGAAGAGGAAGTCCGCCGGGGTCTCGTCGAACCAGGCTCGGTACCGCTCCGGGCGTTGGAGCGAGTAGAAGGAACCGTTGATCTCGACGGCGTTCATCCGTCGCGACAGGTATTCGAGCTCCCGTCGCTGCACGAGTCCGCGGGGGTAGAACACGCCGCGCCACGGGGGGTAGCGCCAGCCCGACGTGCCGATCCGGATTTCGGCGATCGTTCTCACCGCCTTTCCGCGGTGGGTGATGCCCGCTCGCCGGTGCGGCCAAACACGGCTGCGGGGGCGGCGTCCGGACGGGTGGACCGCCGGGCGGGACAGGTGACCTGATTTTGTGGACGGTCGTCTGAGGGGGCCTTTGAGGCGTTTGCTCATGGTGCCTCCGTTGGGGGCCTGCTTCTGCCGCAGTCGAAAGACTGTCCTCGCCGGACCGGCAGGCTCTGGGATGGCCTTGGGGGTCGCTGGTGGCTCACCTTTGCGTGGGGTTGCTGGGTGGTCATCCCGTCGCCTGCCCGAGGCCTATCACTTTGAGCCAGGCCCGCAAGCTTGCGCTCTCTTCTCGCCTTGGCTTGGTGGTTGCGGGCCTGGCTCAAAGTGATTTGACGGCCTCAGGCGACGGGATGACCAGCCAGCTCGTTTTTCGGGCAGCCTGGCCCTCGGCTGGGCCGCTGCCGGGCTGACCACCGTCGGGCTGGAGACCACCGCCGGGTTGGAGACCACCGCCGGGCAGGGACCACCGCCGGGCGCGGACAAGTCCGCCCCAGCACCGCCCTCACGCCCAGGAGAACCGCCACAGCCTCGACTGCACCAGCCCCGATGCGTACTCGCGCAGGTTTCCCGGCTGGGCCGCGAACGTCGGCAGGCTGAACGCCCGGTGCTCCGCCGCCACCGTCAACGCCCGCGCCTGGTTCCTCGGCGGTGCCGACACCGATAGCTCCAGCGTGTCGAACCCCAGCCCCACCAGCGTCGCCCCGAAGCGGTCCTCCCAGCTGCGCAGCACCGCTGACAGCTCGGCCACCTGGTCCGTGCACTTGATCATGCCCGTCCAGCCCAGCAGGGCCGGGATGTCCGCCGGGCGCTCGGTCTGGACCAGGCCCAGGCGGTGGGGGGCGCGCGACGCCAGGATCGAACCCGTGTTGCCCGCCTCCGCCAGCGGGTCGGACCGGCGGGGGCTGCGCTTGGCCAGGCCCGGGAACCGCGCGCCGAACGGGCGGAGGCACGCGCCGTCGCAGCAGGACGTGTCCCACCAGCGGGCCAACGCTCCCGCCGCGTCCGCCGACGGGACCCGGTGGCCCGCCGGGGCCAGGCGGCCGCGGTCGTCGATCCAGTCTTCGCCGTTCGCCGCGAAGCGCTGGTCGTGCGGGATCAGCACCGGCCACAGCCCCGACCGCTCGAACTCGGCCACGCAGCCGAGGTAGCGCTCGGGCCGGGTCAGCGGCAGGTCGGACACCCACAGCCGGCCGTGCCACGACCCCGGTGGCAGGGTCTGGACCGGCGGCGCGGGCGTACCGGGGCGGAGCGGTGCGATCGTCATGACGTCCCCTCGAACTTGTGTTCGGCTGGTGCATGTCGAACAGTAGTTCGAGGGTCTGACAATTTCCAGCGATCTACCCGCTCATCCGTTCGAGTGAATCCCGAAAAGCGCAGGTCAGAGGGTCATCGATGATTGAAGTGGCGGAAGTTGCTCCTGTGACGATCCACTGGGCCGAACGGGGCGCTCAGAGCGGCCGGAGCAGGTCGTCCGCGTCCACGATGTGGTAGGCGTACCCCTGCTCCGCGAGGAACCGCTGCCGGTGCGCCGCGTACTCCGTGTCGACCGTGTCGCGCGAGACGATGGAGTAGAAGTGCGCCTGGCGGCCGTCGCCCTTCGGACGCAGGAGCCGGCCGAGCCGCTGGGCCTCCTCCTGCCGCGAGCCGAACGTCCCCGAGATCTGGATCGCCACCGACGCCTCGGGCAGGTCGATCGAGAAGTTCGCCACCTTCGACACCACCAGCGTCTTGATCTCGCCGCGCCGGAACTTGTCGAACAGCTCTTCGCGCTCCTTGTTGCGGGTCGAACCCTGGATCACCGGCGCGTCGAGCTCGTCGCCGAGCATCTCGAGCTGGTCGAGGTACGCGCCGATCACCAGCGTCGGCTCGCCGGCGTGCTTCGCCACGATGGACTTGATCACCGGGGTCTTCGTCAGCGCCGTCGCCGCGAGCTTGTACCGCTCGTCAGCCTCGGCCGTGGCGTACTCCAGGCGCTCCGCGTCGGTCAGCGTCACGCGGACCTCGGTGCACTCCGCCGGCGCGATCCAGCCCTGCGCCTCGATGTCGCGCCACGGCACGTCGTAGCGCTTCGGCCCGATCAGCGAGAAGACGTCGCCCTCGCGGCCGTCCTCGCGCACCAGCGTCGCGGTCAGGCCGAGGCGCCGCCGGGACTGCAGGTCCGCCGTCATCCGGAACACCGGCGCCGGCAGCAGGTGCACCTCGTCGTAGACGACCAGGCCCCAGTCGCGCGAGTCGAACAGCTCCAGGTGCCGGTACTCGCCCTTGGTCTTGCGGGTGACCACCTGGTACGTCGCGATGGTGACCGGCCGGACCTCCTTCTTCTCGCCGGAGTACTCGCCGATCTCCTCCTCGGTCAGCGACGTCCGTGCGATGAGCTCGCGCTTCCACTGCCGCCCGGCGACGGTGTTCGTCACCAGGATCAGCGTCGTGGCCTGCGCCTTCGCCATGGCCGCCGCGCCGACGAGCGTCTTGCCCGCGCCGCAGGGCAGCACGACGACGCCCGAGCCGCCCGCCCAGAACGCCTCCGCGGCCATCCGCTGGTAGTCGCGCAGGTGCCAGTCCCGCTCGTCGAGCGCGATGGGGTGCGCTTCGCCGTCGACGTACCCGGCGAGGTCCTCGGCCGGCCAGCCGACCTTCAGCAGCGCCTGCTTGAGCCGCCCGCGCTCGGACGGGTGGACGAGCACGGTGTCCTCGTCGATCTTCGCGCCCAGCATCGGGCTGATCTTCTTGTTCCGCGAGACCTCGGTCAGCACCGCGCGGTCGGTGGTCGACATCACGAGGCCGTGCGCCGGGTGGTGGGCGATCTGCAGCCTGCCGAACCGGCCCATGACGTCGACGACGTCGATCAGCAGCGGCTGCGGCACCGGGAAGCGCGAGTACGTCGTCAGCGCGTCGACGACCTGCTCGGCGTCGTGGCCCGCGGCGCGCGCGTTCCACAAGGCCAGCGGTGTGATCCGGTAGGTGTGGACGTGCTCCGGCGCCCGTTCGAGCTCGGCGAACGGCGCGATCGCGACGCGCGCGTCGCCGGCCTGGGGGTGGTCGACCTCCAGGAGCACGGTCTTGTCGGACTGGACGATCAGCGGGCCATCAGTCACAACTACTGTTATACGTGGCTCGCTCCGGCCCGCTCCCGTCGCGGGTCGCCGGTGGGACGATCTGCCGAGGGGATCACTGGAGGGCACGTTGACCACACCACCGTTCAACGACAACCCGTTCCGGTCGCCGGACTACGCGACGTCGCCGCCGCCGATGCCGCCGCCGGTGCCCGGTCAGCAGCCGATCCCGCACTGGTTCACGACGAAGGTGAAGATCACGCTCGCCGCGTGCGTCGTCCTGGCGCTGGCCCTGGGCTCGCTGGGCGCGCTGAGCATCCACTGGATCGACCGCGCCGGGCCGCCGTCGGACGGCGACTGCCTGTACCTGTCTCGCGAGAGCGGCGGCAAGCTCGCCTACCACCGCGTCGGCTGCGGGACGGACAGCGCTACCTACAAGGTCGACGACAGCTACACGGGGACCTTCCGCTGCGGCTCCGGCGACTACGTGCGGTTCCAGATCACCGGAACCGGGTCGGCCGCCCAGCGCACGCTCTGCCTGGCGCTGAACGTCAGCACCGGCGACTGCCTGCGCGACGTCGACGACCAGGCCGCGGTCGGCAAGGTGAGCTGCAGCGACCCGGCGGCCAAGGAACGCGCCGAGGTCATCACCGGCTACCGCGGCGACGAGAGCTGCGAGGGCGCCGACCAGGTGCTGAGCTACCCCGGGCCGCCGCGCCGGACCGTGTGCCTGGCGCCGCCGGGGGAGAACATCTAGCCGAACCCCCGGGGCGCGGTCAGTAGCTGTTCCGGTCGGGGAGCAGGCTCTGGACGTCGAGGCGGTTCGCCAGCTGGCCGGAGTTGTGCATCAGGTCCGCGACGCGCTGCAGGCGGATGCCGTTGAGCGACGCCGGGTACGAGCCGAGCGAGATCAGGGCGGCCGTGGTCGTGTCGATGTCCGAGAACTTCGGGAGCGCGTCGCGGATGATCGCCGGGTCGGTCGCGCTCTGCTGGGCCACGCCCAGTGCCGTGCGGAACGCCGCCAGCGTGCGGGGGTTGGCCTGGGCGAACGGCTTGGCCGACGCGTAGGCCGACAGCGGGAAGTCGAGCGTCGAGCCGCGGGCGCCGTCGGCGAGGATGTGGGCGCCGAGGTCCTTCTCGGCGCGGGTGATGTACGGCTCGATCATCAGGGCCGCGTCGACGTCGCCCGCCTGCAGGGACTGCGGCATCGCGTCGAACGCCACCTGCTTGAACTTGATCTTCGTCACGTCGACGCCGGCCGTCCCGAGCACCGAGCGGGCGGCCAGCGCGCCGATGTCGTCGAGCATGTTCACCGCGATGTCGGGCGCCTTCTTCGACGTCGGCACGGTGTAGTCGGAGCCGGGCAGGGTGACCAGCGCCACCGTGTTGGGGCCGGACGTGTAGGCCTCACCCTGCAGCTGCAGGGCCGTCCCGCCGGCCGCGGCGCGGAACAGCGCGATGTCGGACCCGAACGTGACGTCGAGGTCACCGGCGGTCAGCTTGGCCAGCCCGTCTTCGCCACCGAGCTCGACGAGCTGCACGTTCAGCCCCGTGGCGCCGAACTTCCCGGCCGCGACGGCGATCCGCAGCGGGGCCGTGTCGATGGCGTTGCCCACACCCACGCGCAGGGTGGTCCGTTCCAATGGCGGTGGGGCGGCCGGCGCGCCGGAAGAGAACACGCTGCACCCCGCGGTCGCCAGAAGCGCCGCTACCAGCGGAATCAGCCGTCCGCGTCTGATCATGAACCTTCACCTACTGTGAGAATCTGGTTCTCGTGCTGGATCGTATGGTCCGCGCCCCATACGATCGCGGGCAGGGCCGTATCGCGCCAGCGCGGCTTTCGGATCTTCATGGAGCGGGCTACCGTTCAGTAGGTTCGAGTGTCGTCAGGTCCGCGGGTTGCCGCCCGCGGTGGAAGAGGAAACCAGGTGACCCGTCGCGATCAGCGTCCCCCCAAGGGCGACGCGGCGGATCCACGTCCGGCCGGTGGCCGGTGGCGGCTCCGGAACTGGCGTCTCGGCACGAAGCTCTTCGCCGTCCTCCTCATCCCCGCGCTCGCGGTGATCGCCCTCGTCGGCCTGCGCATCAGCTCGGACCTGGGGGACGCCCGGCAGCTCGCGGAGTTCGCCACCCACGACCGCGTCGACAGCACGGTCGCCGAAGCCCTGCACGAGCTGCAGCGCGAACGCGATCTCACCGTCCGGTTCGTCGCCCAGGACCGCCGGGGCGACACCGCCGACCTCACCGGTCAGCGCAAACGCGTCGACCAGGCGATCGGCACGTTCGAACGGACCCTCGCCGACAGTAAACCCCGGCTGGACGCCAAAGCGGCGGAAAGCCTGCAACAGACCGATGACAGGTTGCGCGTCCTCGGCGGCCTCCGCTTCTCCGCGGAGCATTCGGCGTTCCCCGCCGACGCCGTCCTGCGCTCCTACAGCGAGCTGATCTCCGGCTTGCTCGACATCAGCGACTCGGCCGCGGCCGACGTCTCGGACCCGGAGCTCGCGCGGCTGCGCCTGGCCGGCAACGCGCTGGCCCGGATCAAGGACCAGATGTCGGTCAAGCGCGCGGTGCTGGCCGAGGCGCTCGCCGAGGGCAGCCTCAACCGCGACCGCACGCGCGCGCTGCTCGGCGCCGAAGCCGAGCTCGCCGCCGCGCGCAACGACTACCGCACCTTCGCGACGCCCGAACAGCAGCGGATGTTCGACGACACCGTCATCGGCCTGGTCGTCGACATCGGCAACGACATGGTCGAGTCCGCCCTCACCCGCACCGAGAACGGCCAGAACCTCAATGGTCTCGACCCGAACCAGTGGGACGTCTCGGCGACGCACACGGTGAACCTGGCCTACCAGGTGCAGCAGGCGCTGCTGGTCCAGTTGCAGGAACGCACGGACGCGCTGGCGGCGCAGGCGCGCGCGTCGGCGATCTGGGACGGCGGTGTCGTGCTCGGCGTCCTGCTCGTCGCGGGCGTGCTGTCGGTCGTCATCGCGCGGTCCCTGTTGCGCCCCTTGCGGATCCTGCGCCGGACCGCCCTCGAAGTGGCCGAGCACCGGCTGCCCGCGGCCGTGCAGAACCTGCTCACCGACCCCGAACCCGCGCCGGAGAACCTGCGGAAACGGCTCGCCGTCGCGCCGGTCCCGGTGTTCACGCGCGAAGAGCTCGGCCAGGTGGCGCGCGCGTTCGACGCGGTGCACGGCGAAGCCGTCCGGCTGGCGGGCGAGCAGGCGATGCTGCGCGAGAACGTCAACGCGATGTTCGTCAACCTCTCGCAGCGCAGCCAGGACCTCGTCGAACGGCAGTTGTCGGTGCTCGACCGGATGGAGGCCGACGAGCAGGACCCGGACACCCTCGCCGGGCTGTTCGAGCTCGACCACCTCGCGACGCGGATGCGGCGCAACAGCGAGAACCTGCTGGTGCTCTCCGGCCAGGACTCGGCGCGCGAGGACGCCGGCGCCGTCTCGGCCGACGAGATCATCGGCGCCGCCCTCTCGGAGGTCGAGCACTACCAGCGCATCGAGCTCGGCCCGGCGCCCCAGGTCGCCGTCCGCGGGGAGGCCGTCAACGACCTCGTGCACGTCGTCTCGGAGCTGCTGGAGAACGCGACGAGCTATTCCGGCAACACGACGGTCACCGTCGCGAGCGCCGAAACCCACGACGGCGACTGGCAGATCGAAATCATCGACCACGGCGCCGGCATGCCGCAGGCCGAGATCGACCGCACCAACGCGCGGCTCGCGCACCCGCCGGACGTCGACGTCGAGGTGTCCCGCCGGATGGGCCTGTTCGTGGTCGCGACGCTGGCCACGCGCCACCGCATCGACGTCAGCCTGAGCTCGGGCCAGGACGGCGGGCTGATCGCCACCGTGCTGGTGCCGTCCGCGCTGATCGTCGAGCTGCCGCCGATGCCGGGCCCGCCGCCGCCCGCCGAGCCGGCCGCGGCCCCCGAGCCGGAGCTGCTGGCGCCGCTGGCCCCGCTCACGCCGCCGGAACCCGAGCCGGAGCCGGAACCGGAGGAGCTGACGCCGCCGTCGATCGAGGCCGGCCCGCTGCGCCGGGCCCCGGTGGTGGCCCGTGACCACAGCCCGCAGTGGCCGACGGCGGACGACGACTCGCACCTGGACCTCGACGCCCCGACCGAGCGGATGCCCGCCTACCGCGACGTCCTGTCGCGCTGGTTCGACGCGTCCGCGGCACCCGCGGCACCCGCGGCGCCGGCCACCGGGTCGGAGGCGCCGCGGCAGCCGGTGGAGCCGCGTCCGGTGGCCGAGGAACCGCGGCCGGTCCGGCCCGAGCCGCGCCACGCGCTCGCCGCGGCTCCGCCACCGCCGCCCCCGCCACCGCCGCCCGTCATCGCGCCGGTGGCGGCCGAGCCGAACCCGGACGACGAGGACACCGACCCGCAGTTCGCGCCCGTCGCACCGCCGGCCGCGATCGAGCCCGCCTACCAGTGGCCGACACCGGCCGAGCTGGAGCAGGAGGACGGCGCCGAGGACACCTGGCCGTTCCTGAAGGCCGCCGATTCGGCGGCGAGCCCGGGAGCGGTGCCGGAGCAGCGGCCGATACTCTCTCTTTCCCCGGAAGCGGTACGCGAGCGGATGACGAGCCTTCAAGGCGGCTTCCGGCGAGGGCGGCACGCGAGGGGAGACGACACCCGGAACCAGTGAAACGGATGAGGCATGAGCTCGAAGACGCCCCTGCTGGAAGTGATCGCGCTGGACGCGGCGGACGCCGAAGGCGCGCAAGCGGGCGGGGCCGACCGCCTCGAACTGGTGACGGACATGGCGCAGGACGGCCTGACGCCGACGGTGGAGACCCTGCGTGACGTGCTTTCGGCGACCGACCTCCCGGTGCGGGTCATGCTGCGGGACAACGGTTCCTTCGCCGTCGGCGACCTCGAGGGGTTGCGCGCCGACACCGCCCGGCTGATCGACGCGGGCGCGCGCGAGTTCGTCTTCGGGTTCCTCACCGTCGACAGCGAGATCGACCTGGACGCCTGCGAAGCGCTGATCAAGGAGGTCGACGGCCTGCCGTGGACGTTCCACCGCGCCATCGACCGCACGCGGGACCCGTTGCGCGCGTACGACCAGCTGGCCGCGCTCGGCTGTGACACCGTGC
Source organism: Amycolatopsis sp. NPDC051061 (assembly GCF_040682935.1). Taxonomy (NCBI): domain Bacteria; kingdom Bacillati; phylum Actinomycetota; class Actinomycetes; order Pseudonocardiales; family Pseudonocardiaceae; genus Amycolatopsis; species Amycolatopsis sp. NPDC051061. The sequence continues at coordinate 121,281 of NZ_JBFBBZ010000002.1, read as the reverse complement.
TCGCGGCCGGGCACCCGAACGGGGTAGGCAGTGGGCTTTCCGTGCTGCAGCGGCTCGCGCAGCGCGACAGCGGGCCGTCGCTGCTGGTCGGCGGCGGCCTGCGGGCGCAGCAGGTGCACCTCTTGCGCGCGGGCGGGGTGCGCGGGTTCCATGTCGGTAGTGCGGTCCGGCCCGGCGGCTGGCAGGCTTCCGTGGACGCCGAAACGGTGCGCACCTGGGTCGATCTCGTCAAATCCTGATCGTCTTCCGGAATTCCTCGGGACATCGGCGGGATAGAACGATTTCCGCCGATGTTTTCGCATGCGAGGTAATCTTGCCCTGTGCAACGAAATTGCATTCGTGCCGTGCAGGGGCCGAGCCGGCACTGCGCGTGCGGCTGCACGAGCTTTTCAAGCTTTGACCTGGTTGGCGGCTGATTTCGGGTCGTTCGGCTGGCTACGGTAGTCCCGCATTTCGCGATCCGGGCGATCTTCAGGAATCGATCTGCAGTGCGGGAGGCGGCGCCGTGTGCGCGCGTATTCAGTTCGAGAACTCGTTACGTGGACAACGGGAAACGAGGAGTTCGACCATGCGGTGGATTTCCGTCACGGTGGAGCGGCTGATTCCCCGCGAGTATCGCCCGAATGTGCCCGGAACGAGCCGGAAGGCCGAATCGTGACCGGCGCGATACCGCGGCAACGCGGAACCGGAACCTCCGGAGACGAGTTCGCGAAACTGGGCCTCGGCGGCTCGCTCGCCCTCACCGGCCTGCTGGCCGCCGTCAAGATCGCGGAAACCGCCACGGGCGTGGTGCTGACCGCCGCCGGGGTACTGCCCGGCGCCAGTCCCTCGAAGGAGCGGGCTCCGGCCTGGCCCGGCGGGGAATGAACGGGAGCTGCCCGGCAGCTCTCTACGGACGGAGGGCTGCCATGGACGGCAGTGGAGGGCGGGACGACCGGCGCGGCGCACGCGTGGGTCTCGCCGACGTGCGGCGGCTCGAGGACGTCGTCGCCGAGCTCAGGAGCCTGGACTACCGCTACGGCGGGGGCGCCTGCCGGGTGGCCGTCGAGTCACGGCTGCCCGCCGCCGTGGCGCTGCTGGACGGCGTGACCAAGACCGTCGTCCTGGCGCGGCTCTGCACCGCCGTCGCCGATCTGTACAACCTGGCCGGCTGGACGAACTTCGACCAGGACCGCCCGGCGGCCGCGCTGGCCGCGTTCCGGCGAGGGCTGGAGCTCGCCATCCGGGCCGAGAACGACGATCTCCAGGCCAACCTCCGGTACCGCATCGGGCGGCTGCACCTGCACTACGGCGCCGTCGACGCGGCGCTGGAGGAGTTCGCACGGGGCCGGGAGGCCGCGTTGCTGGCGCACTCCAAGCTCGCGCAGGCGATCCTGTCGGCCAACCAGGCGTGGGCGCACGCCAAGAAGGCCGACGTGAGCGAGGCGCTGACCTACCTGCGCCGCGCCCGCGAGGAGTTCGCGGAAGCCGGCGGGCGCGAGCCTTCGCCGTGGGACTCGTTCTTCGGGGCCACCGACATGGCGGCGATGGTCGGCACGGTGCACGGCGAGCTGGCCCAGGTGGTCGACATCCGGCACGGCCGCGACGGCATCCCCGCGCTCACCGACGCGATCGCCGGCTACGGCCAGGGCATGACGCGCAGCCGCTCGCTGACCCTGATCTGGCTCGCCACCGTGCACGCGCTGGACGGCGATCTCGACGTCGCCACCGCCGTCGGCGAGGAGGCGATCGAGCTGGCGGCCGCGCTGCGGTCACCGCGGACGTGGCAGCGGCTGAACTCGCTGTCGGCGGCGGCCCGCCGGTTTTCCGGCAATGCGGACGCAAGGGAGATCGTCGACCGTCTCGACGATCTCGGGCATTCCGGACGATAATCGAATGGCCATGAAAAGGTAAACCGCCCGGAAAATGAAAATGGGAACCGCGAAAGGGCAGACAAAAGTAGGTTCCTCGGTGTGACAGCGGTTTCTTATGCTTCTCGGCAACCTGCGGCGACCATTGAAGCGCAGGCCCGGTCCCCACCGCCGAGAGGAAATTCCCCATGCGCTTGCGCAAGCTCGTCGCGGCCGCCGTGCCGCTGCCGGCGTTGCTCGGCCTCGCCGTGGCCGTCCCCGCCGCCGCGGCGACGGAACCCCTGGTCACCCTGGCCGACAGCGCCGCTCCACTCGTCAGCAGCCTCCGCATCGGCGACGTCGCGGGCGGGCAGCGGATCACCGCGGCGCTGTCCCTGAAACTGCACAACCAGCAGGCGCTGGAAAAGTTCCTCGCCGACGTGCAGAACCCCGCCTCGCCGCAATATCATCACTTTCTGACCCCGGCGCAGTTCAATACCGAGTTCGGTCCGACCCAGGCCGACGTCGGCAAGGCCGTCTCATTCCTCGAGAAATCGGGCGCCACCGGGATCGAGGTTTCCGGCAACCGCCAGGCCGTCACGTTCACCGGTTCGGCGGCGCAGCTCGAATCGGCGTTCCGCACCCGGATCGGGACCTACCACGACCGGACGTCCGGCCGGGACTTCTTCGCCAACGACGCCGCGCCGACCGTGCCGGCGGACGTCTCGAGCGTCGTGGGCAACGTCGTCGGCCTCGACAACCACGCCCTGCGGACGCACACTTCCGCCGTCGCGAAGCCGAACGCCGTCAAGGCGGTGACCCCGCCGGTGCTCAAGACCGCTTATGGGACAAGTGGTCTCTCGGCGACCGGCAGCGGCGTGAAGGTCGGCTTCGTCGAGTTCGACGGCTACAAGAAGGCCGACGTCACCAAGTACGACAGCACGTACGGCCTTTCGGCGGGCTCGGTGACCACGGTTCCGGTGAGCGGGGCGAACTACGACTCGGCGCCGGGCGACGGCCAGATCGAGGTCGAGCTCGACATCGAGGTCGTGCACGCGCTGGCGGCCGCGGCGAACGACTACGTGTACGAGGCCCCGAACACCAGCGCCGGCGAACTGGCGATGTACCAGAAGATCGCGTCGGACCACACGGTCAACGTCGTCTCGATCTCTTGGGGCGCCTGTGAATCCGCGGAGGGTTCGAGCGCGGCGAAGAGCGTCGGCAACGCGATCGCGACGGGCACCGCGGAGGGCATTTCGTACTTCGCGGCCGCGGGCGACGACGGCACGACCGACTGCTACCGCCAGACCGGCTCGGCGGCTAAGGCGGTCGACTTCCCGGCGTCGAGCCCGAACGTGACGGGCGTCGGCGGCACGCAGCTGACGGTGACCTCGGCGAACGCGTACAGCAGCGAGAAGGCGTGGAACGACGGCGCGTCCAGCGGTTCGACGGGCGGCGGCATCTCGACGGTGTTCACGGCGCCGTCGTGGCAGTCCTCGCAGAGCACGACGTACCGCAAGGTCCCGGATGTTTCGGCCGACGCGGCGAGCGGCTCGGGCTACTACATCTACACGGCGGGCTCGTGGGAGACGGTGTGGGGCACGTCGGGCGCGGCCCCGCTGTGGGCGGCGTTCGCGACGCTGCAGAACCAGGTCCACGGCGGCGGGCTGGGCAACCTGAACCCGAAGTTCTACTCGATCGGGAACGGATCGTCGTACGGAACCGGTTTCCACGACGTGACGACGGGCAACAACACCCTGCACGGCACGACGGGCTTCAGCGCGGGAACCGGGTATGACCAGGTGACGGGCTGGGGGTCGTTCAAGGGCAGCGGCTTGTCGGGCCTGATCGGCTGAGTGTGGTCGGACCGGGGCTGTCGCATCCGTGCGACAGCCCCGGTTCCCGTTTTTGTCGGTGGCCGGTGACAGACTGCGCACATGTCAACACGAGTGGCAACACCCCGGTCCCGTGCGCTGGGTTTCGGCCTGCGCACGGCCAGGGTGGCGCGCGGGCTGGGCATGCGCGAACTGGCCCGGCTGGTGGATGTCGCGCCGCAGGTGCTGTCGCATTGGGAGAGCGGGACGCGCGTGCCGAGGGTGGAGGAAGTGGGGTTGCTGCTCGGGGCGATGCGGGTTGAGCCGGTGGAGCGACGGAGGTTGTTGGAGCTGGCGGAGTGTGCGAAGGAGCCCAACTGGCTCGAGCGCACAGTGCCGGGAGTTTCGCCGGCCTTGTCGACGTATGTCGAGTACGAGCGCACGGCGACGGAGATGGTCGACTGGGAGCCCTTCGTGGTGCCGGGCCTCCTCCAGGTTCCCGGTTATGCCGAAGCCATCCTGGAGTCCCACCGGCTTCCGCCGCGAATGCTCGAGCGGGAGGTGGCGGTCCGCCTGCGGCGGCGAGAGGTGCTCACCCGCCGCGATCCGCTGGCGCTCAAGCTCTTCCTCGGCGAAGAAGCTCTCCGCCGGTCCATCGCCGAGCCCGCCGTGATGGCCGAGCAGTTGCGGCTGCTGGTGCGCGCGGCGCAGCCGCGCACCAGCAGCATCCGCGTGGTGCGCGCGGATGCGGGCTACCACCCGGGGCTGTTCGGGCACTTCGTGATCTTCGACTTCGCCCACCTCCCGTCGGTGGTCCACATCGAGCACCTCCGGGGCAGCGCCCACGTCTACGATGGAGACCACGTGGCCGCCTTCCGGGCGGCCGCGGAAACCCTGTCGGGCCTGGCGCTGGGTGAGCAGGAGTCGCTCGCACTCATCCAGGGGGTGATCGCCGAACTGGAGTGAGATGCCTGAGTGGCGCAAGTCGAGCTACACCGACGAAACCAACTGCGTCGAGGTCTCGCTCGGCAGTGTGTCGCGCATCCGCGACACCAAGGACCGCTCCGGGGGCACCCTCGCCGTCAGTGCGGCCGCTTGGGGGGCTTTCCTTCGCAAGACTAAGCATTAGTCTGGGGGCATGATCAAGCGCACGGTGCTGGACGCCACCCGCGAACTCCTCCGCGAACTCGGCCTCACCACGGTGTTCGGCAACCCCGGCACCACCGAGGTCCCGTTCCTCACCGACTGGCCGGACGACTTCAAATACGTCCTCGGCCTGCAGGAGTCCGCCGTCGTGGCGATGGCCGATGCCTACGCCCAGGCCACGCGCGAGGCCGTGCTCGTCAACCTGCACTCCGCCGGCGGCGTCGGGCACGGGCTCGGCAGCCTCTTCAGCGCCTACCGCAACCGGACGCCGATCATCGTCGTCGCCGGGCAGCAGAACCGCGCTCTGCTGCCGCACGATCCCTTCCTGGGCGCCATGGAAGCCCCCGAGTTCCCCAAGCCGTACGTCAAGTGGTCGATCGAGCCCGCGTCCGCCGAGGACGTCCCGGCCGCGCTCGCCCGGGCGTACCACGTCGCGACGCAGGCGCCGTCCGGGCCGGTCTTCGTGTCCGTGCCGGCCGACGACTGGACCGTCACCACCGAACGGCCCGTCGTCTCCCGGCCCCGCATCCGCGGCTTCGCGCCGGATCCCGAGGCGATCGACGAACTCGTTGCCGCCCTCGAAACGAGTGAGCGGCCGGCGATCGTCGTCGGGGGAGCCGTCGACCAGGACGCCGCTGTCGTGGAGACCGTCGCGCTCGCCGAACGCCTCCAGGCCGGCGTGTACGTCGCGCCGATGTCGTTCCGGTGCTCGTTCCCCGAGGACCACCCGCTGTTCCAGGGCTTCCTCGACCCCGAACGCGGGGCCGTCTCGGACAAGCTCGCGCGGCACGACCTCGTCGTCGTGCTCGGGGCGCCCGCCTTCACCTACCACGTCGACCGCGGGCGCGGGGAAGCTCCGATGCCGCCGCTGTTCATCGTCAGCGACGACGAGCAGATCCTCGCGCGCGCCTTCGAAGGCACCGGGATCCGGGCGACGCCGAAGCTCGGCGTCCGTGCCCTCCTGAACGTCGTCGACCGGAGCACGCGGCCCACGCCGGAGCCGATCGAGCGCCCCGCGAAGCCCGGCGATGAGAAGCTCACCGGTGAACTCGTCTACTCGACGCTCGCGGACCTGTTGCCGGACAACGCGATCGTCGTCGAGGAGACGCCGAGCCACCGCGGCGTCCTGCACGACCACCTGCCGATCACCGCGACCGACACGGGCTTCCTGACGATGGCCAGCGGCACGCTCGGCTACGGCGTCCCGGGCGCGGTCGGCGCGGCGCTCGCCCGGCCGGACCGCAAGGTCGTCGGCGTCGTCGGCGACGGCTCCAGCATGTACGGCATCCAGGCACTGTGGACGGCCGCGCGCCAGGAGCTCCCGGTGACGATCGTGATCATGGACAACACGGAGTACGCGGCGGTCCGCATCCTCGGCGAGAAGATCGGCGGCGCGAAGCTGCCGGGCACCGAGCTGGGTGGCATCGACTTCGCGGCGCTGGCGGCGAGCATGGGCTGCCAGGGCGTGACGATCACCGAGCCGTCGGGCCTGGTCCCCGGCTTGACGGCGGCCCTCGCCGACCCGCGTCCGACGCTGGTGCACGTCCGGGTCGCCCCGTCCGACAAGACGCTGTACTGACTTGTCGACAACGAAGAGCTGGAAGCGGCGGTGGCCCGGCTGGCGGGATGCCGGGTCACCGAGTTCTCCCGGACCTTGAACATCGCCATCGTGGGGTTCCAGGGCGAGGACGTCGAAAAGCGCCTCCACGCGCAGTGCCCGTTCCGCGTGACGCACCGCGAACAGATCCTGTTCGGCTCGGTCGACATGCGCTACCGGGACACCGGCGACCCGGAGACGGCGTTCGACGAGTACCGGACGAAGTACGACCGCCAAGCCCGGCAGCTGACCGGGATGGTCGCGGAGCACGAATGCCGCGTCGAGGCGGCGGCCCTGGGCACCGCCGGGACGCTGTCGGTGCGGCTGTCCGGCCCGATCCTGATCGAGGTCTTCCCGGCGTGCGCGGGGCGCGACGTCGAGCAGTGGCGGCTGTTCGACTGGCACACCGACAACCACGTCGTCTTCCCGGACTCCGCGGACCGCTAGCGCAAAACCATCGCCGAGACGTCCACCGGTTTCGCCAGGACTCCCGTCTTCAGCAGCAGGTCCGGCACGCGCTGCAGCTGCCGCGCGTCCAAAGTGGACTTCACCGTCAGCAGTCCGGTGTTCGCGGCGGTGTCCGCGTCGATCTTCGCGTACTTCACCATCAGCGGCTCGATCTTCTTGCGGTCCGCCGCCGCGTCCCGCGTCGCCGCCGCCATCGCGCGCTGGAACGCCGTCACCGCACCGGGGGAAGCCGAGGCGAACGAGCCCAAGGTGCCGTAGCCGGCGGTCGGGAAGTCCACTGTGGACCCCGTGCCGGTGTCGGCCACCAGCACCGCGCCCGCCGACCGCGACGCCTGCGTGATGAACGGCTCGGTCAGGAAGCCCGCGTCGATGTCGCCGTTCTTCAGTGCCGCCACCGTGTTCGGCAGGGGCAGCGGGACCCACTTGATGCCCGAGGCGTCGACGTGGTTGTCGGCCAGCACGGACTTCGTCAGCGTGTCGGCGATCGTGTTCGGTGCCGAGATACCGATCCGCTTGCCCGCCAGGTCGGCCACCGAACGGATGCCGGACGCCGGCAGCGCGACCACGCCCGTCGACCGCGGGCCGGCCGACGACGCGTCCGCCACCAGCCGGATGTCCGCCGTTCCCTTGCTGCGCGCCACGAAGAACGGCGTGTAGCTCGAATACGCGATGTCGGCTTCGCCGCTGACCAGTTTCGTCAGCGACGCCTGCCCTGTCGCGGCTTCGGTCGTCGAAACGTCGAGGCCTTCGCGTTCGAAGTACCCGCCGTCCTTCGCCAGCCAAAACGGCGCGGTGTCGATGGTGGACATCATCGACACGCGCAGCTTTTCCCGCGCCACGGGGGGAGGCGACGAGCCGCTCAGCGCCGAACAACCGGTCAACAGCAACGCCAGAAGTACCGCCAGTGCCGCCCTCGCCATGGTCCCCCCTGCGGTCGGTCAGCTCCTGGTCTTGGTCTCCGTCACGTCCGAGGCATGCTCGGCCAGGTCCCATTCCGCGGCGTCGGAAGCGGCCGTGGCCGACGCAGTGGGCTCTTCCGGAGAAACAGTGCCGCCGCTCAGCAGCCGCGCCACTTCGCTGCGCAACGTCACGAACTGCGCCGACTCGCGCGTGGTGATCTGGTTGCGCTCCGCGGGCAGGCCGACCGGCAGGTCCGCCACGATCGACGCCGGCGACTTCGACAGCACCAGCACCCGGTCGGACAGGTACACGCTCTCGTCGATGTCGTGCGTGACGACGAGGATCGTGCTGCCCTGCTCGCGCTGCACGCGGCGGGTCAGGTCCTCGAGCTCGAACCGCGTCTGCGCGTCGACCGACGCGAACGGCTCGTCCATCAGCAGCAGCGAAGGGCGGCTGGCCAGCGCGCGGGCGAGCGACACCCGCTGCTGCATGCCGCCGGAGAGCTGCCACGGGTACTTCCCGCCGACCGCGGACAGGCCGACCTGCTCCAGCGCCTCGGCCGCCCGCTTCCGCCGCTCGGCCCTCGAAATCGGCCGCCAGCGCAGCGGGAACTCGACGTTCTTCTGCACCGAAAGCCAGGGGAACAGCGAACGGCTGTAGTCCTGGAACACGACGGCGAGGTCGTCCGGCACACCGTCGACGCGGTCGCCGTGCAGGCTGACCGTGCCCTCGGTCGGCGGGGTCAGCCCGGCGATGCAGCGCAGCAGCGTCGACTTCCCGCAGCCCGACGGGCCGACGATGCTGGCCAGCTGCCCGGCTTCGACGGTGAACGACAGCGCGTTCACCGCGATGTGCGCCTTGGCGCCGGTGCCGTACCGGTGACTGAGGCCGGAAACTTCGAGCATGGTGGACATGGGGAGAGGCCTTTCCAGCGTCAGTCGCGGCCGAGGCGGGTCGGCTGCCAGGCCAGCACCCGCCGTTCCGCGACCAGGAAGATCGTGTTGAAGACGTAGCCGAGGATGCCCAGCAGCACCAGCCAGGACCACATGATGGGGAAGTCGAAGTCCTGCTGGGCGTTCAGCAGCGACCGGCCGATCCCGTTGTACGCGCCGACCAGTTCGGACACGACCATCAGCAGCAGCGAGATCGACAAGCTCACCCGCAGGCCGGCGAAGATCTTCGGGGCCGCGGCCGGCAGGACGACCAGGCCGACCCAGTACCGGCGGGGCGTGCGGAACGACCGCGCCGTCTCCACCTTCACCTGGTCGACCGAGCGGACGCCGTCGACCGCGTTGAGCAGCACCGGCCAGATCGCGCCGAAGATGATCGACCCGATCTGCATGCCCGAGCTCAGCCCGAACAGCACCGCGAACACCGGGATCAGCGTGGGCGGCGGGATCGAGCGGAAGAACGCGAACAGCGGGCCGACGTAGTCCATCGCCTTGGCGGACCGGCCGACCAGCAGCCCGAGCACGATGGCCACGATGGCCGCCAGTCCCCAGCCGCCGAGCATCCGGCCGAGGCTGGGGAAGACGTTGTCGAAGACGGCGTCGGTGAGGAAGAGGTGCGACGCGGGACCGGTGAACCACAGCTTCGCCGCGGCGACGGCGATCTCCGTCGGCGGCGGGAAGAACTTGCTGCCGCCCGCGCGGGCGGCGAACTCCCAGACGACGACGAGGATCGCGAAGAGCAGCCAGTTGCGGACGACGGCGGCGGCGCCGCGGGCGGCCCGGCGGCCCACCCGGCCGGAAAGAGTTGCCGCGGTCACGCGATCGCCTCCCGGTCGACGCTGCTCCAGCGGAACAGCCGCTTGCCCAGTTGTTCGAGCCCTTCGTTGATGAGGTAGCCGAGCACCCCGGCGACCACGGTACCGGCCAGCACCAGGTCGAACCGGATCGAACCGGTGCTGGCGACCAGGATGAAGCTGCCGAGACCGACTTGGGAGCCGGCCAGGAACTCGACGCTCACGACGGCGATCAGGGAGATGGTCGCCGACAGCCGGACGCCGGTGAAGACGAACGGCGCGGTCTGCGGCAGCGCGACCGAAGACAGGATGCGGAACCGGCTGGTTCCGCACGCCCGCGCGGTCTCCATCAGCACCGGGTCGATCTCCCCCATGCCGTAGATGGTGTTGAACATGATCGGCCACAGCGAGGCGTACACCGCGAGGCTGATCTTCGCGTCGGGGCCGGAGCCGATCACCAGCAGCACCAGCGGCACGAGCGCGGTGACCGGGATCGGGCGGAGGAATTCGACGATCGCGGCGGTGGCGGTGCGCAGCACCGGGACGCTGCCGAGCAGCAGCCCGCCGGGCACGCCGATGACGATGGCGATGGCGACCGCGATCAGCCAGGCCAGCATCGTCGCGATGATGTCGCGAATGAATTCGGGGTCGCCCAGCAGGTCGCCGACGGTGACCAGGACGACGCTCGGCGGCGGGGTGAACGTCTTACTGACCAGGCCGACCTGGACGACGACCTCCCAGAACAGGAGGAAGCCGACCAGGCCGGCCAGGCCGCGGAGCAGTTTCTTCACGTTAGCTGGTCGCCTGCGGGGCGATCATCGGCGCGGCATCGACCTTGCTGGTGATGACGCCCATCTGCAGCAGCAGGTCGGGCACCCGCTGCAGGCGCCGGGCGTCCAGAGTGGAGCCGTAACCGGGCAGCGTGAGCAGCTTGGCCGTGTCTTCGTCGATCTTGGCGTACTTGACCAGCAGCGGCTCGACCTTCGAGCGGTCGTTGATCGCGTCGCTGGTGGCCTTCTTCATGGCGCGCTGGAAGGCCGCGAGGGTCTTCGGGTTCGACTGGACCCACTTCGTGGTCGCGCCGTAGCCGGTCAGCGGGAAGTCCTGGCTGGCGCCGGTGTTGATGTCGATGACCGGCGTCGCACCGACGGTTTTCGCCGACTGCGAGAGCATCGGCTCCGGCATGTAGGCCGCGTCCACTTGGTTGTCCTTCAGCGCCGCCGCCATGTTCGGCAGCGGAACCAGTGTCCACTTGACCGTGCTGAAGTCGACGCCGTGGTCCTTCATGACGGACTTGGTGAGGATGTCGGACGCGGTGTTCATCGCCGTGATCGCGATCCGCTTGCCGGCCAGGTCGTTGACCGTCTTCACGTTCGAGGACGGCACGGTGACGATCGCGTTGCTCTTCGCGTTCACCGACGTGCCGTCGGCGACGAGCTGGACGTCCGCGGCGCCCTTGCTCTTGGCGACGAAGAACGGCGTGTAGGTCGAGAGGGCGATGTCGGCTTCGCCGGAGAGCGCTTTCGTCATCGACTCCTGGCCGCTCTTGGCGACGACCTGCTCGACCTCGAGGCCCTCGGACTTGAAGTAGCCACCGTCCAAGGCCAGCCAGAACGGCGCGAGGTCCGTGGTCGGCATGATCGAGACCTTGATCTTCGACTTCTCCAGGCCGCCCCCGTTCGACGCGGTGCTCGAGTCGTCCGAGCCGAGCGCGCTGCAGCCGGTGAGGGCTGTGGCCGCTGCGACGGTGAGGGCGAGCCCGAGCGCGGCGCGGCGAGTGCGAACCCGGCCACTGCTCATGGCGTTTCCAAGCAAGGCCTGCTCCTTGGTGAAGAAAGTGACGGTTGGTGGACCGATTCCCGGGGAAGTAGGTAACTCATTCTCGGGAGTACGCGGGTCACTGTAGAGAAGGTGACAGCTCGCTCACAACGGGTGGGATCAATACCCAAGAGGGTGGCGCACGTCACTCTTTCGGCCTCTGGTCTAGACCCACTGCTCCACTCGCCGTAGCCGTTCACCCAGCGTAGGGCCTAGTTCCGAAATAACGGATCACCAGCTGTGTGTCGGCTGAGCGAACGCTGTGCAACATCGTGCACGAAGCGTCGGGAGGGTTACATCTTCTCCGGGCGTTCGCTACCCTCTGCACCTGCGGGGAGGTATCAACCTCCGATGTAGTGAGAGAGAGTGCCTGGATGGCCGATCAAGTCGATCCTCGGTTTACCAGGGCACGCTGTGCTTTTCCTGAGAGATTCTCCCCCGCGGAGACCACCGCCCGGCCGGGCTCAGCCGCCGTGCCGGCGGGCTAGGCCGACCAACCGACCGATGCAGAACCAGCGCAGGGACCGGACCGTGATGCTCCAGCTGAACCGATTCCGCCCGACCGGGCGGGGTTCAGGAACCCCCGTCGAAGACGATCTTTTCACCCGTACGGGTAGCGTCTCGCGCTGGGCTCCTGCCGATCGGCCGATGAGCCGGAGCGCCGGGAGCGTGCTGACGAGTGGCTGAGGAGAACGCGATGCGCCCTGGCGGGCGCTGGACCGACCAGGGTTTCACGAGCACGAACGATGATGGTGGTGCGGCGGTGCCGAACGAAGACGCCGCGGGGGTAGGAGGGACCCCCGCGCAGTCGCCCGGAGATGCTCCGGGCCGGAAGGCCGGGTTGTTCTCCGGCATGCGCGACTGGAGGGTGCGGTCCAAGCTGGCCGCGATCCTCCTGATCCCGACGTTGACGGCGCTCGTGCTCGGCACGCTGCGCGTGGTCGACGACGCCCAGCAGGCGACGGAGTTCCAGCACACCGCCGACCAGGTCGCGTTCGCGGTCAAGGTCACCACGGTGGTGCACGAGCTGCAGAACGAGCGGTCGCTGGCCGTCGCGCGGATCTCGTCGGCGAACCCGCTCCTGCAGACCGGGCTCGACTCGCAGATCGCCAAGGTCGACCGCGAGGTCACCGACCTGCGCAACGCGGCGGCGGGCCTGAGCTACGACGACCAGGGGACCAAGGACCGCTACGCCCGCGGTATCCAGCGCCTCGACGCGCTGCGCCCGCTGCGGGCGGCGTTCAACACCGCGAACGGCCTGCCCGACATCACGGTGATGACCGCTTACTCCGGCGTCCTGGACGCACTGATCGAGCTCGGCCGTGAGGTGACCACGGCGGTCACCGACCGGGACGTGCTGCGCCTCGGCACGAGCACGCAGGCGATCAGCGAGGCCAAGGAGTTCACCACCCGCTCCGACGCCGAGCTGCAGATCGCCGCGTACCGCGGCAGCTTCCCCGGTGACCTCCTGGACCAGACGCGCGCGTCGGCGTCCAGTGCGGACGCCTCGGTCGCGGCCTTCCTCGCGAACGCCGACGACGACCAGCGCCAGCTCTACAACGACACCTACTCCGGCCCGGAGGTCGACGACCGCCGCCGGATCCTGACCGCGGGGTTCTCCTTCGCCCAGCTGGGTGAGGCACCGAGCATCGACCCCGCGGCGCTCGGCAAGGACAGCACCGTGTCGGCGGACAAGCTGCACGCCGTCGAGTCGAACCTGCTGGCCCAGCTCAAGACCCGCGCCGACGACCTCGCCACGGCGGCGGTCAACTCGGCCTGGGTCGGCGGTGCCATCGTGCTCGCCGCGCTGGCGGCCGCGATCGCGCTGATGCTCGTCGTCGCCCGCCTGATGCTGCGCCCGCTGCGGGTGCTGCGGAAGAGCGCGCTGGACGTCGCCTACACCCGGCTGCCCGAGACCGTGCAGGCGATCCTCGACGACCCCGACCCCGTCGGTGCCTCGAGGCGGGCCGTCCAGCCGGTCCCCGTCAACACCCGCGACGAGATCGGCGAGGTCGCGCGCTCGTTCGACATCGTCCACGAACAAGCCGTCAAGATGGCCGCCGAGCAGGCCCTCCTGCGCGAGAACGTCAACGGCATCTTCGTGAACCTCTCCCGGCGGTCGCAGCGGCTGGTGGAACGCCAGCTCGGCGTCATCGACCGCCTCGAGGCCGACGAGCAGGACCCGGACCACTTGGCGAGCCTGTTCGAGCTCGACCACCTGGCCACCCGGCTGCGGCGCAACGGTGAGTCCCTGCTGGTGCTCTCCGGCGCCGGCCTGGCCAAGTCCGTGCCCAAGCCGGTGCCCGCCGCCGACGTCATCGGCGCCGCGGTGTCCGAGATCGAGCAGTACGCCCGGATCGAGGTCGGCATCGTGCCCGACGTCGCGGTCCAGGGCCTGGCGATCCACGACCTCGTGCACGTCCTCGCGGAGCTGCTCGACAACGCGACCTACTTCTCCGAGCCGGAGACGAAGGTCATCGTGCGGGCGGTCGTCACCCGCCGGAAGGCCCTCGCCATCCAGGTCACCGACCACGGTGTCGGCATGAGCGACGAGCGGCTGGCCGAGGTCAACGCGCGGCTCGCCGAGCCGCCGGACCTGGACGTGTCGGTGACCCGCCGGATGGGCCTGTACGTGGTCTCGCGGCTGGCCAAGCGCCACGGCATCGAGGTCCGGCTGCGCGAGAACGAGGACATCGAAGGTGGCGTGATCGCCCGCGTCGTCGTCCCGGCCGAGCTGCTCACGCACCTCCGCCCGGGCATGGCGCGGCAGACCCCGCTGCCGGCGAACCGGTCCGAGACGTCGATGTCGATGCCGAGCATCCCGATCCCGTCGGCCCGCTCGGACTTCGACCAGACGCAGTCCCACACGCCGATCCCGCCTTCGGCACCGCCGCCCCCGGCCCCGCCGGCGCACGAGCCGGTGGCGAACCAGGGCGGGCTGGTCCCGCTCGACCAGCCGATCAGCCTGGACGACCTGGTCAGCGGCGGCCGCGCGGCGGGCCCGTTCCTGTCGCCCGAGCTGCCGAAGCCCGACGTGCCGGCCTGGCCGACCGCCGAGGACCTGGCGCCGCTCACGCCGTCGACGAACGGCGAGGGCGCCAGCTCCAGGGCGGCCGACACGCAGTTCGCGCCGCTGGTCCTGCCGAAGCGCGAGCCGAAGTACGTCCCGCCGGAGGAGCCACCACCACCCCCTCCGCGCGTGGAGGAGGTCGGTTCGTCGGCCCTCGAGGACGATGTACCCACCCGGCGGCTGCCCATCTACCAGTCGGTGCTGTCACGCTGGTTCAGTGAAGGCGACGACTCGTCGGCCGACCCGGTGCCGGCGCAGAGCGAGGGTGAAGACCCGAACCTCCCGCCGCTCACCGGCTCCGACGAGCCGGTGGCGGAGCGGACCGTCGTCGCCGAGCCGGTCAGCCGGCGCCCGGAGCGCGAGCCGGTCACCCGGCACCGCGAGCGCGAGCCGGTCACCCGGCACCAGGAGCGCGAGCCGGTCACCCGGCACCAGGAGCGCGAGCCGGTCGACGAGCTGCAGCCGACCGCGGCGACCCGGCACCCGCTCCTCCCGCCCGACGACGGCTGGCACAGCGCCTCCGACGACGGCTGGCAGAAGGCGCAGTCGCTGCTGGAGGCCAAGAACGAGGAGATCACCACGGCCGGGCTGCCCAAGCGCGTCCCGAACGCCTACCTGGTGCCGGGGTCGATCAACAGTCCTTCGTCCGACGGACCGGCGCAGAACAACTTCGCGGACAACACCGCGGGCATGCCCGGAACGGGTGCGATCACCCGCTCGGCGTCCGCGGCGCGGAGCAGGATGGCAAGCTTCCAGCGGGGCTACACCTCGGGACGGCATGCGTTGAAGGAGCTCCCGGCCGAAGAACAGCTGGAAAGCAGCAGGGTTCCGGGGCGTGGCAACACCACAGACAGCAGTGAGGAGCGAAAGTGACACGGGCGGGTGCAATGCAGCCGGGTGGCTCCGCGCAGCCGAACGGCCAGGCGCATGCCAAGGCGAGCAATGCCGGCAGCTTCGCGTGGCTGATCACGGATTTCGTGCACCGGGTGCCCGGCGCGGCCCACGCGGTCGTGGTGTCGGCCGACGGCCTGCTCCTCGCGGCTTCGCGAGGCTTGCCGAAGGACCGGGCGGACCAGCTGGCCGCGGTGGCGTCGGGGCTCACGAGCCTCGCGCGTGGCGCGGCCAAGGTGTTCGAAGGCGGCACGGTGGCGCAGACCGTGGTCGAGATGGCCAACGGTTTCCTCTTCCTCATGCAGGTTTCCGACGGTTCCTGTCTTGCGGTGCTGGGTTCGCCGGAGAGCGACATCGGCCTGGTCGTCTACGAGATGACCTTGCTGGTGGAGCGGGTCGGTCAGCAGCTGACACCGGAGATGCGGGCCCAGCTGCAGGGCTCGGCAGTCCGCCGCTGAGGACCCGGGAACCGAGGAGAGAGCCGTGGACGACGGGCGCTTGAGGGGCGATGGCCGGCTCGGTGACGACTTCTCCGGCGGGTGGTCCGAACACTCGGACGACGGCCGGGAGGACTGGCAGTCGTTCCGGGAACGGGTCGACCGCGAATGGCGGTCACGCCGGGTGCAGGCGTCCGACAACGACCCTGTGCGGGAACCACCGAACTGGCTGACCGACAGCAACGCCGGTCAGGAGCCGATCCGGCCGATCCAGCCCGGGAGCGGCGAATACCGCGACCGGCTGCTGGGCGGCCCGGGAGCGGAGCTGTTCGGCGGG
This sequence comes from Amycolatopsis sp. NPDC051061, assembly GCF_040682935.1. NCBI lineage: Bacteria > Bacillati > Actinomycetota > Actinomycetes > Pseudonocardiales > Pseudonocardiaceae > Amycolatopsis > Amycolatopsis sp. NPDC051061. Next base: position 105,230 of record NZ_JBFBBZ010000002.1, on the reverse strand, counting down.
TCGAGCGGGCCGTTGTACGACGCGCACGACTTCGCCGCGTACAGCAACGATCGCGACTACTCGTCGGGGCCGGACTCCGGTGAGCTGGCCGCGGCGCTGCCGCGGCAGGCCCACCAGGAGTACGTCGACGAGCCGGCGCCGACCGAGATGGAGACTTCGGGCCTGGTCCGGCCGTACTTCCGGACCCGGGGCCGGACGAAGGCGACCCTCGACCTGGCGATCGAGGCGCTGATCTCGACCAGCGAACAGGGCCGGATGCTCGACCGGGTCCGGGTACCCGAGCACCGGTCGATCTGCGACCTGTGCCTCGACACCCGGTCGGTGGCCGAGGTGGCGGCGCTGTTGCGGCTGCCGCTCGGCGTGGTGCGGGTGTTGATTGGTGACGTGGCGGGTCTCGGGCTGGTGCTGGTGCACTCCAGCAGCCAGACCGTGGGTGACCGGCCGAGTATCGAGTTCATGGAAAGGGTGCTCAGTGGGCTTCGGAGAATTTGACTCCGACGCGAACGCGCCGCAGGTGACGGGTCCGACCTCGTCGGCCAAGATCGTGGTCGCCGGCGGGTTCGGTTCGGGGAAGACAACGATGGTCGGGGCGATCTCGGAGATCGACCCGCTGACCACCGAGGCCATGATGACCGAGGCGAGCGTCGGGCACGACGACACCACGGCCACGCCGAACAAGACCACCACCACCGTGGCGATGGACTTCGGGCGCATCTCGCTGGACTCGGACCTGGTGCTGTACGTCTTCGGCACCCCTGGTCAGCACCGGTTCTGGTTCATGTGGGACGACCTCGCGGTCGGTGCCATCGGGGCAGTCGTGCTGGTGGACACGCGGCGGCTCGCCGACGCGTTCCCGTCGATCGACTTCTTCGAGAACCGGAAGCTGCCCTACGTCGTGGCCATCAACTGCTTCGACCGGCTTCTGCACCACCAGATCGAGGACGTGCGGCACGCGCTCACCATCGCGCCGTCGGTCCCGATCATGGCGTGCGACGCGCGTGAGCGCGACTCCGCCAAGCAGGTGCTGATCTCCGTCGTCCAGCACGCGATCGCGCACGATTCGGCGTTGCGCGCGGGCTGAGGGTGCTGATCCGACCAAAAGCAGGCCGACCCCGAGTGGCAGGTAACCGTTGCTACGAGAGCCGTTCGGCCGTGACTGTGGTCGGATCAGCACCGACCGGCGCAGTATGACGCCCCGAACCGGATGCGGCCGTTGGAGTGAACTCCGCGTGCTTCACCCACTTCGGGGAGTCCTGCCGCCGTCCGGAGCACGAAGCGGTCGCCGCGATTCGGTAACGTCGAGGGTGGCGTCGCCCGTGCGGCCGCCCGTCCACCGGGCTGACCTGCGCGGACACCCCGCCACCGCGGGCCGCGGGGTGAGTTCCGTCCGCGCGGCCCGGACCGGGTCGACGCGGAGCGGAGTCGCGCGCACACGTAGGGTGCGCAGCGGTCGGCCGGTGGTCGGCTCGACACCGCCGGCGGGGCGCATACGCTTGACCTCGGCGTCGTCGACCGGCCGTGCCGGCCACTCCGGGGTGCGGCGTGCGGCGCCGCGGGAACGAGGAGGGGCAGTAGTGACGGCTTCCGGCCAGCAGCAGGGCACTTTCAGCTGGCTCATCACGGACTTCGTGCGCCGGGTGCCCGGTGCCGCGCACGCCGTTCTGGTGTCCGCCGACGGGCTGCTCCTGGCGCCGTCCGAAGGGCTGCCGCAGGAACGCGCCGAGCAGCTGTCCGCGGTCGCGTCCGGGCTGATCAGCCTGACGTTCGGGGCCGCGCGCTGCTTCGAAGCGGGCGGTGTCAACCAGACCGTGGTGGAGATGGAGCGCGGTTACTTGTTCCTGATGTCCGTTTCGGACGGTTCGTCGCTGGCGGTGCTGGCCGCGCCGACGTGCGACATCGGCACGGTCGCCTACGAGATGACGCTGCTCGTCGAGCGGGTCGGCCAGCAGATCACCCCCGAGCTGCGCGCCCAGCTGCAGGGCGGCGTGCGTGGTTAGTGATCCGGCCAAAAGCAGGCCGGCCCCCAAGCGGAACGCAACCGTTGCCGCCAAGTCTTCCGGCCGTGACTGTGGCCGGATCAGTAACGACCGGCACAGTAGGACACGATGAGGATTTCGGGATTCGACGATCCGGACTCCAGCGGCTGGGACGCACTGCACCGCGGTACCGAGCGCGAGGGTTTCGATTCGCCCAGCAAGTTCGACATGTCGACGCTGTCGACGATCATGCCCAAGCGCAAGCCGGCGCGGCCGCAGCCGGATCCGCAGGGTTACACGGACGAGGACACCCGCGAGTGGGGTTCGCCGTCCGATCCCGCCAACTTCGACGAGGGCTACGACCAGGGCTACGACCCCGCCGAGCCGGAGTGGCAGGACGAAGAGACCTACGAGCCGGAGCCCCCGCCGCTCGAGCCGGCGTGGACGCCCCCGCGCGGCGCGCGCCCGCCGGCCCCGCCACGGCAGCCGATGCCCCCGCGGCCCCCGGCCCCGCCGGCGCCCCGGCCGCCGGCGCCGAGGCCCCCGGTGTCCAGACCCCAGGCGGCGCCCCCGCCTTCGTGGGCCCCGCCGATCGACCCGAGGACCGGCTGGACGCCCCCGCCGGACCCGGAGACCCGCTGGATCCCGCAGCCGGAGCCGTGGGAGCAGCCGGCGGCCCGCGTCCTGAGCCCGGCACCGGTCGCTTCGGTGGGCTCCCGGGTGCGCCCGTACACGCGGACCGGCGGTCGCACGCGGTCCGATCACAACCTGGCGCTGGAGGCCCTGGTCTCGACGTCCGACGACGGGCGCCGGTATCGCGGCGTCCGATCGGTCGAGCACCGCCGGATCTGCGACCTGTGCCTGGACACGCGATCGGTGGCCGAGATCGCCGCCCACCTGCGGCTGCCGCTGGGCGTGGTGAAGGTCCTGGTCGGCGACATGTCCGACATCGGGCTGGTGCTGATCCACCAGACGGAGCTGATCCTCGGGGACCGCTCGTCCCGCGAGTTCATGGAACGCGTCCTCGCCGGCCTGCGGGCCCTCTAGCCGCGTTCCTCCTCGACCAGTGCGGCCGAGGTGATCCGGTGCAGCGAGTACCGCTCGTTGTCGGCGCCTTCGAGGATCCCGCCGCCGACGCGCACGGGCCGCACGACCCGCTGGCTGGCGGTCCCGCGCGAGTCGACGAACCCGATCCAGACCTCACGGCGTTCCAGCGTTGCCCGAGACAGCAGCTCCAGCGTCGCCGACGTGTCCGCCCCGCCGCCGACCGGCGCCCGCACCGCGGACCCCCGGCGTCGAGCGGACGCGGCGTCGCCGGCCCGCAGGTTCGAGACGATCCGGGCCGCCTGGTCGGACGTCAGCACGGCCTGTTCACCCGGGCTCCGGCGGGCGGCCCGGGCCTTCGCCGGCAGCCGCCGTCCGCCGGGCCGGATGTCGACGACCCGGCCGTCCGGGCCTTCCGCCGCCGGGGCGAACCCCGCCGCGCGCAGGCCCGCCAAGACTTCGTGCAGCGGGTCCGGGCTGATCACGACCGTCGGCGCGATCAGCCGGAGGTCGAGGTCCGCCGCGACCGGGTGGGCGAGCACCTCCGTCAGCAACGCCTCGTCGTCGCACCGCAGGAACGACGCCGCGACGCCGCCGCGCAGCCGGCCGTGCCGCCGGGCGACGTCGTCGATCAGGTAGCTCAGGCCCTGCGGCACCGGCGTCGCCGACTTCTTCTTGAACAGCGCGTGCAGCTCGTCCGCGGTCCGGCCGGTGTCCAGCGCCCGCCGCACCGACCCTTCGGTGATCCGGTAGACCGTGGCGTGCCCGGCCGACTCGACGTTCGCCACGGCGGCGATCTCCGCGGCCAGTTCGGGCTCCAGCGGGCCGGGGGCGACGACCGTCAGGTCGGCCTGCAGCAGCACGTGGTCCACCGGCGCCGGCAGCGCGTCCAGGATCGCCTCGACCGCGCCCGGCCGGTCGTCGGCGAGCAGCGCCCGCGTCGCCGTCGTGAGGCCGCCGAGCCCGACGATCCCCAGCGCCGACGCCTCGGACATCGTCCAGCGGACGGTCTCGTCCCGCAGCCGCCCGCCGCGGCGCGGGGCCCGCCAGGCCAGCACCGCGACGAACTCGTCGACGCTCTTCACCCCGGCGCCCCGGGGCAGGTCGGCCAGCGCGGCCAGGATCCGCCGCCGCGCGACCGGCGCCAGCGGGCGGCGCAGGTCCTCCGACAGCGGCGCGATCGGCTTGTCCTTGGCGTCGCGCCCGCCGGCCATCCCCGGCAGCCGCGGCAGCTCCAGCCACGCCTGGGCCAGCGTCATCCACCGCTGCGCGGTCGGCGACGCGAGCCACGAATCGGTGAGCGTCGTCGGCACCCACTCGGGCGCGGTCGCCTCGCTGTCCGCGACGAGCCCGGCGCCCACGGCGAGCTCGGCCAGCAGGATCGCCTGCGCCTCGTCGATCTCGAGGTCCTTGGCCAGCTTCTTCAGCTCACGCACGCCGAGGCCACCCGACTTGAGCACCGGCGGTGGCGCCGCGGACCACGCGCGGAGCAGGGATTCGGTGTGGCGCAGGAATTCCATCGCCTCGCCGGCCGCGGCCTCGTCCAAAGTGGACGGCTGGTGCGGGTGGAGCGGCAGCTCGGGCTCGGTGAGCGCGCCCGGGGCGAAGACCCCGCCGCGCACCGCGATGCCGAGCTCGCGCGGCAGCTCGACGGTCTGGTCGTCGCGCCGCAGCAGCAGCCCGCGGGCGAGCAGCTTCTGCACCGGTGTCCCGGCCTTCTCGAGCGTCAGGTCGAGCCCGGCGTCGCGGGTGCGGCCGATCGGCGGGCCCGCGGCGAGGGCGTTGAGCACGCCGCGCTCGTCGTCGGACAGCTCCGCGAGCCGCGCCTCGAGGTCTTCGCCGGCAAGCGACGGCGACGACGCGCCCAGCCCGGCCGGGAACGGCCCGAGCGCCTCCCGGACCGAGGGCGGCACGCGCAACGCGTCGTCCGGGCCCCAGGCCAGCGCCCGCGCGCGCAGCCGGGCCAGTGGCGCGGCGAGGTCGGCGCCGAGGAGGTCCGCGACCTCGTGGACCGGCACCGGGTCACGGTCCGCGCCGGCCAGCAGGCAAGCCTCGAGCACGGCCAGGGTGAGCGTGTCGAGGTCTTCGCAGGCGCGCGCGACCGAGCCCGGCGTGCCGGCGCGGGTGGCCAGCACCGTGCTGTCGGAGGGCGGGGGCGTGGACAGGTCGCGCCGCGTGCGGAGCAGCTCTTCGAGAGCGGCGTCGGACTCCGCGCGCAGCCAGTCCGCCAAGGAGGTCGCGGGCATAGAAGGCCAGGGTACCGGGCGGTTGCGACAGGCTGCCCGGGCTCAGGCAGACTGACGTGGCACGGAACCGAGTACGGCTGTGGAGGACGTTGTGGCCAAGGGTGAGAAGAAGCACAAGGGCGTCGACCCGACCTGGCCGGGCGAGGACGGCGAGCACCCCGTGACCGAGCTGTCGTCGGACCGCCAGGGTGCGCTGTCGCCGTTCGGCGACCTCACGTTCCCGCTCGACACGGTGCCCTACGTGCACCCCGAGACCGAGATCAACCGCTGACCCCGGTCGACCCCCGACCCCAAGCAGGCCGCCTCGGAGCGGCGGGTAACCATTGCTACGAAGCCATGCGGCCGTGACTGTGGCCGGGGTGGCAACCAGCGACAGAGTTACTGGTCAGTACCGGTATCGGGGCCTCGTGAGGGCGGTCACGGGAGTAGGTTCGCTCCCGTCCCACCCGACCTTTCCCACGCGGGGGTAAGCACCATGCCGGTTCCCGGTCCCGGATATTCGATCACCGTCCGGGTGGAGGCCCCGGCTTCGTCCACCGCGGCCGGTGACCTCACCACCGCCGTCGGGCGGGTCGGCGGCGTCCTGACCGCGTTCGACGTCGTCGAGTCCCACTCCGACTCGATCGTGGTCGACATCAGCGCCAACGCGCTGTCGGAGAACCACGCGAACGACATCACCCAGACGCTCGACTCGCTGCCCGGTGTCAAGGTCCGCAAGGTCTCCGACCGGACGTTCCTGATCCACCTCGGCGGCAAGATCGAGGTCACGCCGAAGGTCGCGCTCCGCAACCGTGACGACCTCTCCCGCGCCTACACGCCGGGCGTCGCCCGCGTCTGCCAGGCGATCGCCGCGAACCCCGAAGACGCGCGCCGCCTGACCATCAAGCGCAACACCGTCGCCGTCGTGACCGACGGGTCCGCGGTGCTGGGCCTGGGCAACATCGGCCCGGCCGCCGCGCTGCCGGTGATGGAGGGCAAGGCGGCGCTGTTCAAGAAGTTCGCCGACGTCGACGCCTGGCCGGTCTGCCTGGACACCCAGGACACCGAGGACATCATCAAGATCGTCAAGGCGATCGCGCCGGTGTACGCCGGGATCAACCTCGAGGACATCGCCGCGCCGCGCTGCTTCGAGATCGAGAAGCGGCTGCGCGAGCAGCTCGACATCCCGGTGTTCCACGACGACCAGCACGGCACCGCGATCGTGGTCGTCGCCGCGCTGCGCAACGCCCTGCGCGTGGTCAAGAAGAACATCGAGGACTGCAAGATCGTGGTCAGCGGCGTCGGCGCGGCCGGCTCGGCGATCATCCGGCTGCTGCTGCGCAAGAACCCGGGAGACATCGTCGCCGCGGACATCGACGGCATCGTCCACCCCGCGCGCGGCAACCTCGACGACAACCTGGCGTGGATCGCGTCGCACACCAACAAGCAGCAGGTCAGCGGCACCCTGCACGAAGCGCTTTCCGGCGCGGACGTGTTCATCGGCGTCTCGGCGCCCAACCTGTTCGGCGCCGAGCAGGTGGCGACGATGACGTCCGACGCGGTGGTCTTCGCGCTGGCCAACCCGGACCCGGAGATCGACCCGCTGGAGGCCCAGAAGCACGCGGCCGTCGTCGCGACCGGCCGCAGCGACTTCCCGAACCAGATCAACAACGTGCTGGCGTTCCCGGGCGTCTTCCGCGGCCTGCTCGACGCGAACGCCCACAACATCGACGACGACATGCTGCTCGCGGCGGCCGACGCGATCGCCGACGTCGTCGACAACGGCAAGCTCAACGCGTCGTTCATCGTGCCGAGCGTGTTCGACAACGCCGTGGCGCCCGCGGTCGCCGAGGCCGTGCGGAAGGCCGTGCGCGCCGAGCGCTGAGTCGTCGGTTCGGCGGACCGGGAATCGTTCTTTCGACGGACGACCGGAGACCCGGCGGCGTCCTAGGCTGGATCCCGACACGTTTGGGGGAAGCCTGATGCGGAGGACTTTGCTGGTCGCGGCGGTGGCCGTCGTGGTGGCGTCCGTGATGCCGGGGGTGGCGCAGGCGGCGCCGGACGCGCTGGAGTGGGGTGCGTGCCCGGCGGACGTCACGGCGCCGGGCCTGGAGTGCACGACGCTCGACGTCCCGCTGGACTACCGGAAACCCGGCGGACGGCAGATCGAGGTCGCGGTCTCGCGCCTGAAGAGCGCGGACCCGGCGCACCGCCGCGGGGTGCTGCTGACCAACCCGGGCGGGCCCGGCGGGCCGGGCCTGGACCTGCCGGCGGCGCTCGCGCAGATCGGGTGGCCGAAGAGCGTGCTGGACACCTACGACGTCATCGGGTTCGACCCGCGCGGCGTCGGCCACAGCACCCCGGTGACGTGCGACCTGACACCGGCGCAGCTGCGGAGCAACGTCCCGCCGTACGCGCTGGGGCCGGCGGACGTCATGGCGCAGGCCGAGTACGCGAAGGGCGTCGCGCGGCAGTGCGGCGCGTCGCGGACGGCGTCGATGCTGCCGTACATCACGACGGCGAACACGGCCCGCGACATGGACCGGATCCGCGCGGCGCTGGGCGAGCCGAAGCTGTCGTACTACGGGGTTTCCTACGGCACGTACCTCGGCGCGGTGTACACGACGCTGTTCCCGGAGCGCAGCGACCGGATCGTGCTGGACAGCAACCTGGCACCGGGCGGCCTCGACGTCACCGCGTCGCGGTTGCTGGCCCAAGGTTTCGACGACCGCTTCCCGGACTTCGCGGCGTTCGCCGTCGCGCACCCGGAGTTCGGCCTCGGCCGGACGCCGTCCGAGGTCAGGGCCAAGTACTTCGACATCGCCCGGCGACTGGACGCCCAGCCGAACCCGCAAGGTGTCGACGGCAAGCTGTTCCGTCAGGTCACGTTCGGGATGCTCTACTACGACGCGACGCTGCCGTACCTGGCCTCGGCGTGGCACGCGCTCGACACCGGGGCGCCGATTTCGCAGCCGCCGGGCGGAACGGTCCCGGACCCGGACAACCTGCTGTCGAGCCAGCTGCACGTGGTCTGCGGCGACTCGGACTGGCCGGAATCGGTGTGGACGTACCAGAGGAACGTGGCGATCGACCGCATCCGCCACCCGATGTTCGGCCCGGCGGCGGCCAACGTCTGGCCGTGCGCGTTCTGGCCGTCCGAGCCGGCCGAACCCCAGGTCCGCATCGGCGACCGAGGTCCATCGGACATCCTGATGCTGCAGAACCTCCGCGACCCGGCAACCCCGCTGGCGGGCGCGCGCCGGCTGCGGGAGGCATTCGGCAACCGCGCCCGGATGGTGACCGCCGACCAAGGCGGCCACGGGACGTACTTGTTCGGGTCCAATGCCTGCGCGAACAACGCGGCAACGGCGTTCTTGACCTCGGGAGTCCGGCCATTCCGGGATACGGCGTGCGCGGCGGAGCCGGCGCAACCCGTTCCAGCGGCGGCATCGGCGGCGTTCGCGGGCCGCGTGTTCTGAGCCTCGGCGGCTCGGCCCAGTGGTCCTGCACCGAGCCGCGTTCGCCGGCTGGTCTTCCGGTGGACCATCATCGCCGGTGACGATGACCGGCCCGCCGTTCCCACCCCGCCCGCGGTGGCGGCCACACCCTCCGCTGCCGCCGGAAGTAGCCTCGGCGTGTGAGTGAACTCAGCCACGTCGACGAGACCGGTGCCGCCCGGATGGTCGACGTCTCCGGCAAGACCGCCACCGCGCGCACCGCGCTCGCGGCCGGCACCGTGCGGACCACCGCCGAGGTGCTCCGGCTGCTGGCCACCGACGGCCTCCCCAAGGGCGACGCCCTGGCCACCGCCCGCATCGCCGGGATCATGGGCGCCAAGCGGGTGCCCGAGCTGATTCCGCTCTGCCACCAGATCGCGCTGTCCGGGGTCAAGGTCGAGTTCACCCTCGGCCAGGCCGAGGTCGGGATCCGCGCGACCGCGAAGACCACCGACGTCACCGGCGTCGAGATGGAAGCGCTGACCGCGGTGGCCGTGGCCGGGCTCACGCTGCACGACATGATCAAGGCCGTCGATCCGGCGGCGACGCTGGACGACGTCCGCCTGCTCCGCAAGGACGGCGGCAAGACCGGGACCTGGGAGCGGCCGTGAAGCGCACCGCACGCGTGATCGTGGCGTCCAACCGCGCCGCGAAGGGCGTCTACGAAGACAAGACGGGCCCGGTGATCGTCGCCTGGCTGGCCGGACGCGGGTACGACGTGCCGGCGCCGGTCGTCGTCGAGGACGGCGACCCGGTGGGCGTCGCGCTGCGGGCCGCGCTGGCCGACGGCGTCGCCGTGGTGCTCACCACCGGCGGCACCGGCATCTCGCCGACCGACCGCACCCCGGACGTCACGCGCGCGCTCCTGGACCACGAGCTGCCGGGCGTCGCGGACGCGATCCGCGCGGCCGGGCTGCCGAAGGTCCCGACGGCGGTGCTCTCGCGCGGCCTCGCGGGTGTCGCGGGGCGGACTCTGGTCGTGAACCTGCCGGGCTCCAGCGGCGGCGTGAAGGACGGCCTCGGCGTGCTCGACGGCATCCTGGACCACGCGGTCGACCAGCTGGCCGGCGGCGACCACCCGCGTCCCGTTGCGGCCGCGCCTTCCGTACGCGTCGCGCGGGCGCTGGTGACCGAGGAAACGCTGTCGGTCGAGGAGCACGCTCGCCTGGTCGAGGACGACGCCGCGGGCGCGGTGGTGACCTTCGCCGGGGTGGTCCGCGACCACGACGGCGGCAAGGGCGTGCGCGACCTGACGTACGAGGGCCACCCGAGCGCGAGCCAGGTGATCGCGGACGTGGTCGCGGAGCTGGCGACGCGCTGGATCGGCGTCCGGGCGGTGGCGGTGAGCCACCGCGTCGGTCACCTGACGATCGGCGACGTCGCGCTGGCGTGCGCGGTGGCGGCGGAGCACCGCGGCCAGGCGTTCTCGGCGTGTTCGGACCTGGTGGACGAGGTGAAGGCGCGGCTGCCGGTCTGGAAGCACCAGCACTTCACCGACGGCACGGACGAGTGGGTCAACTCGCCGTGATCCGGAAGACGGCGACGCGCTCGGCAGCCGCGGCGAACTCGTCTTCGCTCCCGCCGCTGACCAGGCCCAGCCGGACGAACATCGGCACCCCGTGCGGCACCTCGCGCGGGAAGGCACGCATGACCCTCGCGCGGACGTCGGGGTCGGTGACCTCGTCGAGCGTCACGGCTTGTTTGCGACGTCCGTGGGCGAGCTCGCCCCGGCCCGCGGCACGGACGTTGCGCGCCCAATCGCCGTGGGGAACGCCGGCGATGACGTAGCGCCGGCCGTCGACGGTCAGCGGAGAGACCGGCGTGGGCCGCGGGGCGCCCGACCGGCGGCCGGGGACGGTCAGGACGTGGATGGTGCCGAGGCGCAGCCCCAGCCGCGTCAGCAGGCGGACGAGCCGGTTGGCGGGGCGGAGCCAGCGAGGCAGGGTTTGACGGGTCACCACGACGGCAATCCTTTCGATTATCGAAGTATCCGCCGTCACGGTAGACTCCTTCGAGTGTCGAAGCAATCTCTGGTCACGGAGGCGACCCAAGCCGCGGCGGCCTCCGGCGCGGCGAGCGACGTGGTGGACGAAGCCGCGGCGTCGGCGTTCGGGGTGAACCGGACGGACCTGCGCATCATCGGCCTGATCGCGGCGGCGGGAACGCTGACGGCGGGGCAGCTGGCCACGCGGGCGCACCTGAGCCCGGCGGCGACGACAACGGCGATCCAGCGGCTGACGCACGCGGGCCACCTGACCCGCCGGACGGCGACGGACGATCGCCGCCGGGCGGTGGTGGAGCTGACCCCGGAGGCGGCAAGGCTGCTGGAGGACGTCTACGCACCGATCGAGCGGGCCGGCCGGGCGATTTTGGAGGACTACTCGGCGGAGCAGCTGGCGCTGGTGGTCGAGGTGCTGCGCCGGGGCGAGCGGATGCAGCTGGAGGAGGCGGAGAGGATCCGCGGGCTCTGAGGGGGCGTGAGGGGGCCGGCAGACGGGCCGACGCGTGGAGGGCTCACCGGGCGACCGGCTCGCGCTCACGGGTCACGTGGGCGGCTGCACGGGGCTGAGGGGTCGCGGTGGGCGGCTGCTCAGGGCAGCTCGCGCCTGAGGGTCGCGGCGGCGGTGCGCGGGGCGGCTCGCGTCTGGGGGGTCGCGGCGGCGGCTCGCGATCACGGGAGGCAGCCCGTACCGGTGCTTCGCGGCGTACCCGGCGCGGACCTCGGCCGCCCACTGGATACACGCGAGCCCTCCACCGCCCGGGGGATTGGCGGTGGAGGGCTCGTGGTGTCACGGCTCGAGGCCGGACCTACGCATCACTGCGCGATCGTCACTTGGTGGCGATCTTCTGGCCGACGAGGATCAGGTCCGCGTTCGGGATGTACTTCGCGTTCAGGTCCTGCAGCTTCTGGTAGCCGCCCTGGACGTTGAACTGCTTGGCGATCTTGGACAGCGAGTCGCCCGCCACGACGGTGTAGTCACCGGCCGGGTTGGAGCTGGCCACACCGGTCGCCGCCGGAGCCGCGGCCGCCTTCTTCGGGGCGGTCGTGGTCTTCTTCGTCGGCGTCGACTGCTTGGTGGTCGTCTTGTGGGTGGCCTTCGGGGCCGACGAACCGCCGCCGCCCTTCTTGCCACAGACCGGCCACGCGCCGATGCCCTGACCCTGCAGGACGCGCTCGGCGACGGCGATCTGCTGCTCGCGCGAAGCGTTCGCCGCGCTGCCGGTGCCGCCGTAGGCCTTCCACGTGCTCTGCGAGAACTGCAGGCCGCCGTAGTAGCCGTTGCCGGTGTTGGTGTTCCAGTTGCCGCTGCTCTCACACTGCGCGACGGCGTCCCAGTTGGTCGCCGACGCGGGGGTCGCGGCGATAGCGAGGGGCGCGCCGACCGCAATGCCCGCGATGGCGACGCGAGCGACGGTGCGGGTGGCAGCGGACATCTTGCGGTGCTTGCCTCGGTAAGACATCTGAATGTATCTCGCTCCCTGCGCCTACGAGTCTGTGCTGAGGGTCAGGATCGGGGTCCTGGCGCCGGCCGTCTCAGGCCGGCAGGCGAGTCCGACGCACGGCGCGTCTTCTTCGTCCCCTCGTCCCTGTCCGGAAATGCTTTCGCTCGGGGTATGGGTCCGGGGATCCGTTGGACAGGGCTAGGCGCTACGGATTCCCGGTGTTGCGTGACTGGTCGGGGCCAGCCGATTAGCGACGGTACGTAACGAGAGCCGTGATCGGAAATTATTCGAGGCGTGACCTACGTCACAGTAACAGCACGCAACCCGTGTCGATGCGGTTGTTTGTGCAGGTCAGCGGGCCGTTATCTGCCCGTTTCCTTGTCGAGATAAAACACGGATCGTGAGGCTTGCATCACGTGTTTTGCGTGGCGAATGGACCGTTCGCGACGTCGTGGTGGCGATTGAAGCGCGCATCTTATGACCAGTGGCAGAAGCACGCCAGACTTGACAACTTCGCCTCACGTGCCCCTTGAGTCACTCTGGCCCCACCTCTTCGTGGGGTTTGAAGTCACACCTGGAGCGACTCCGGACGGCGTCGACGCCCAGCTGGGACCACGCACCGCGACGGACCAGGCGAAACAGGTCACCGGATGGCGTGGCGGCGGGACGCGATCAGCTTCTCGCGAACACCCGGATCCGGTGACGTGCCACGCCGAGGGCTCGGAGCGACGTCGCCGAGCGGTCGGCGGCGGCGCCCGAGCGGTCGTCCGTATATAGAGAGGACGAACTCGCGCCCCCCGGCCGGACGGCTCACGTACCCGGAGGGTCGGCTCGCGTGCCTGGAGGGTCGGCTCGCGTGATGGGAAGGTCGGCTCGCGTGATCAGCGGGTCGACACGACGAAGCGCGCAGGCCCGGGTCGTGTCGACCCTTCAAACACGCGTGTCGACCCCTCGATCACGCGAGTTGACCTCTAAATCACGCGACACGCCGGTGTCAGCCGCCGGCGAAGGGCGGGAGGACGTCCAGTTCGGCGCCGTCCACCAGGGGGCGGGTGAGATCCCGCACCGCGAAGCCGTCGAGCAGGTAGCTGGCGGCGTCCAGGACCCGCGGCAGCCCGGCGGGGTGGAGCCGGCGCAGCTCGGCCACGGCGTCCGACACGCGAGCGCCGGCCGGCAGCTGCACCTTCTCCTCTTCCGCGCCCGCCGCGGCCCGCGCCGAGGCGAAGTACTTCACCACGATCGTCAAGGTGGTCATCTCAGCCGCCGATCGCGCTCATCGGCCGGATCGGCTGCGCGAACCCGGCGTCGTTGATCTCGTGTCCCGCGAGCTTGCCCCACATCGTGGCGCGCCAGGCGTCGGCAATTTCTTCATCACGCGCGCCCGCGCGCGCGAGGGAGCGCAGATCCGTCTCGTCGTTGCTGAAGAGGCAGGAGCGCACCGCGCCGTCCGCGGTCAGCCGCGTCCGCTCGCACGCCGCGCAGAACGGCCGGGTCACCGACGCGATCACGCCGACGTCGCCGGGTCCGCCGTCGACCAGCCAGCGCTCGGCCGGCGCGCCGCCCCGGGCCACCGGGAACGGCGTCAAAGAGAAGGAGGTGCCCAGCATCTCCAGGATCTCGGCCGCGGTGATCATCTCGCCGCGGTTCCAGCCGTGCTGGGCGTCCAGCGGCATCTGCTCGATGAACCGCAGGTGGTAGCCCTCGTCGAGGCAGAACTTCAGCAGCGGCACGGCTTCGGTGTCGTTGAGCCCGCGGATCAGCACGGCGTTGACCTTGACCGGCGTCATCCCGGCGTCCCGCGCGGCCGCGAGGCCCGCGACCACGTGCGACAGCCGGTCGCGCCGGGTGATGGTCACGAACGTCTCGGGGTCGACGGTGTCGAGCGAGACGTTGATCCGGTTCAGCCCGGCCGCCGCGAGGCCGGCCGCGCGCTTGGCGAGCCCGATCCCGTTGGTGGTCATGGACAGCCGCGGCCGCGGCGACAGGGCCGTGACCCGCGCGATGATGTCCTCGAGCCCGGGCCGCAGCAGCGGTTCGCCGCCGGTGAGCCGGATGTCGGTGACGCCGAGCTGCTCGACGGCGATCCGCATGAGCCGGACCAGCTCGTCGTCGGTCAGCACCTGCTCGCCCGGCATCCAGTCGAGGCCCTCCGCGGGCATGCAGTAGGTGCAGCGCAGGTTGCACCGATCCGTGAGGGAAACCCGGAGATCGGTGGCCACCCGGCCGAAGGTGTCGATGAGTTGCGGGTTCTCGGGCCTGGGCACGCGAGATGACCCTCGTGTACCGGGGACGCGAGGAAACCCGAGATCCACTGCCGTCATTACGCCCAGCGTAGCTCCGGAACGCGCGAACCGGCCCGCTCGCTAGGATACTTTGCGGAATGAGTGGTTCAGTTGCCGAACTAACGAGGACTCGTGACGGAAAAGACTTACCCGGTCACCGATGAGGAGCTGTTCCGCTTCGCGGAATTGGGCCGCCAAGGCAGCACGTTCACCGTCCTCCGGCACGCCAGGATCGCCGAGCGGATGGGCCTGTCCGGCACCGACCACAAGACGTTCGACCTGGTCATCCAATCGGGCGGACCGTTGACCGCCGGCCGGATCGCCGAGCTGACCGGCCTGTCGACCGGCGCTGTGACCGGCGTCATCGACCGCCTCGAGAAGGTCGGTTTGGTCCGCCGTGTCCGTGACCCCGAGGACCGCCGCAAGGTCCTCGTCGAGGTCGTCCCGGGGGCCGCCGAGCGCTTCGCGCCGCTCTTCGAGTCGGCCTTCGACGCCCTTCGCGAGACGCTGGCGCAGTTCTCCCCGGTCGAGCGAAAAGCCATCGAGCGTTATCAGAATGTCATGCTCGAACAGCTGCGCGCCGAGATCATGCACAATTCACGCCCCGCGTAGCTTTTCCTCAACTGCGGAGATAATGTCTTCGCCATGCCGCAATTTCGGTTGTCCGAGGCCGCGCGCCTGCTCGGCGTCAGCGACGACACCGTCCGGAGGTGGGTGCGCGCGGGGCAGCTGACCGCGACCGACGACGCCGCCGGGCGCAAGGTCGTCGACGGCGCCCAGCTGGCGGGGTTCGCCCGGGCCCAGGCCTCCGGCCCCGAAGACCCCTCCACCGTCGGCCGCTCCGCCCGCAACAGGTTCGTCGGGCTGGTCACCGAGGTCATCGCCGACAAGGTGATGGCCCAGGTGGAACTGCAGTGCGGGGCACACCGGGTGGTGTCCCTGATGAGTACGGAAGCCGTCCGCGAGCTGGGCCTGCGCCCTGGGGTGCTCGCGGTCGCGGTGGTCAAGGCGACCACTGTCGTGGTGGAAACACCGGAAGGAAGTCGATGAAGAAGCCGAAGCCGCGGTTGTCACAACTCGCTCTCGCCGTCGCGGCCGTCGCCCTGTTCGCGGGCGCGTGCAGCAGCTCGGACGAGCCCAGCACGCAGTCCGGCGGGTCGTCGGTCGCCGCGCCCGCGCCGAAGGGCAGCGGTGACGCCGGCACCGGCACGCTCACCGTGTTCGCCGCCGCGTCCCTCACCGAGTCGTTCACCGCGCTCGGCAAGGAGTTCGAGGCCGCGCACCCCGGCGTCACCGTGAAGTTCAGCTTCGCGGGCTCGTCCGGCCTGGTCCAGCAGCTGACCAACGGCGCGAAGGCCGACGTCTTCGCCTCGGCCGATCAGGCCAATATGGACAAAGCCGTCCAGGGTGGCGTGATCGACGGCCAGCCGACGGTCTTCGCGACCAACAAGCTCGCCATCGCGGTCGCCCCGGGCAATCCCCAGGGCATCAAGTCCTTCGCGGACCTGAACAAGGCCGGCCTGAGCGTGGTCACCTGCGCGCCGCAGGTGCCGTGCGGTTCGGCCGCCAAGAAGGTGGAGACCGCGACCGGCGTCACGCTCAAGCCGAAGAGCGAAGAGCAGGACGTCAAGCAGGTGCTGAACAAGGTCCAGTCCGGCGACGCCGACGCGGGCCTGGTCTACGTGACCGACGCCACCTCGGCCGCGGGCAAGGTCGACAAGGTCGACTTCCCCGAGGCGAGCGGCGCGATCAACAACTACCCGATCGCCGTGGTCAAGGGCGGGCAGAGCGCGCTGGCCAAGGAGTTCGACGAGTTCGTCCTCGGCAACGAGGGCAAGACCGAGCTGAGCAAGGTCGGGTTCGGCCCTGCGCAGTAAGCGTCTCGCGAACGGCCGGCCGGGATCCGTCCCGGCCGGCCGTTCGAGCGTCCCGTGGGTGCTCGCCATCCCCGCCACCCTCGCGCTGGCGCTCGTCGTGCTGCCGGTCGTCGGCCTGCTGGTGCGCTCGGACCTGACGCGGCTGCCGTCGCTGGTCGTGTCGCCGTCGTCGTGGCACGCGCTGCGGCTGTCGCTGATCACGGCGGCCCTGTCCACCCTGGCCTGCGTGCTGCTCGGCGTGCCGCTGGCCGTCGTGCTCGCCCGGGCCCGGTTCCGCGGGGTCCGGCTGCTGCGCTCGATCGTGCTGCTGCCCCTGGTGCTGCCGCCGGTCGTCGGCGGCCTCGCGCTGCTCTACCTGCTCGGCCGCAAGGGCTTCCTCGGCATCCTGATCACCACGCTGACCGGCGAGACGGTGCCGTTCACCACGACCGCGGTGGTGATCGCGCAGACGTTCGTCGCGATGCCGTTCCTCGTGGTCAGCCTCGAAGGCGCGCTGCGCGGGGCCGGCGACCGCTACGAGCAGGTCGCCGCGACCCTCGGCGCGCGCCCGTGGACCGTCTTCCGGCGCGTCACGCTGCCGCTGCTGCTGCCCGCGCTCGGCTCCGGCGTCGTCCTCAGCTTCGCCCGCGCGCTCGGCGAGTTCGGCGCGACGATCACCTTCGCCGGCAGCCTCGAAGACGTCACGCGCACGCTGCCGCTCGAGGTCTACACGCAGGCCGAAGTGGACATCGACAGCGCCGTCGCGCTGTCGTTGCTGCTCATCGTCGTGGCGGTCATCGTCATCGCGGTCGCGCGCCCGCGCTCGTGGGAAGGCGGCCTGCGGTGAGCCTGACCGCCCGGATCGAGGCCGTCCGCGGCTCGTTCTCGCTGGACGTGGACCTCGACGTGCCCACGGGGACAGTCCTCGCGCTGCTCGGCCCCAACGGCTCCGGGAAGTCCACGGTGCTGGGCTGCCTCTCCGGGTTGATCACGCCGACGTCGGCGGAGATCACCGTGGCCGGGCGCGCGCTGGCCGGGGTGGCGCCGCACCGCCGGGGGATCGGCCTGCTCTCGCAGGACGCGCTGCTCTTCCCGCACCTGTCCGCGGCCGACAACGTCGCGTTCTCGCCGCGCTCGACCGGTGCCGGCCGCCGCGCCGCGCGCGAACGCGCCTTCTACTGGCTGGCCGAAGTGGACGCCGTCGCGCTCGCCGACCGGCGGCCCGGGCAGCTGTCCGGCGGCCAGGCCCAGCGCGTCGCCATCGCCAGGGCGCTCGCCGCCGAGCCGGACCTGCTGCTGCTCGACGAGCCGTTCGCCGCCCTCGACGTCGACGCCGCACCGGCGATCCGCGGCCTGCTGCGGCGGGTGCTCAAGACCGGGCCGACGACCGTGCTCGTCACGCACGACCCGCTGGACGCGCTGGCGCTCGCCGACCACGTCGCGGTGATGAACGGCGGCCGGATCGTCGAACGCGGCCTGACCCAGGAAGTGCTTTCGGCACCGCGGACGGCGTTCACCGCGCGGATCGCCGGGCTCAACCTGGTCGCCGGGACGGCGGTCGACGACGGCCTGCGGACGGCGTCCGGCTCGATCGTGAGCGGGATCCCGGCAGCCGATGTGGTGCTGGGGGAGCCCGCGGTGGCGGTGTTCCCGCCGAACGCCGTCGCCGTGTACTCCCGTGACGGCGAGCACCGCGGCAGCCCGCGCAACACGGCCGACGCCGTCGTCGCGGCCCTGGAGCCGCACGGGCCGGTGATCCGCGTCCGGGCCGAGGGCGACGGCTGGGCGCACGGCCTGACCGCGGACCTCACCCCGGCCGCCGTGGCCGAGCTCGCCCTGGAGCCCGGCTCGGCGGTGACGCTGTCGGTGAAGGCCGCGACCGTGGTGGTGCATCCGGCTGCGGCCTCCTGACTCCAGCGCCCCAAGGTGGCCTTGGGTGCGTTGAACGCACCGAAGGGCCCCTTGGTTGCGTTGAACGCACCGAAGGCCACATTGGGGCGCATGGGAGCCGGCGTCAGCCCTCGTGGTGGTGGCCGCCGCCCGGGTGGACGTGGAACTTCGCCACCTCGGGCGGATGCACGACGAACGGCCGCATCATGCCCTCGTCCTCGTGGTCGAGGATGTGGCAGTGGTACATGAACTCGCCGGTACCCCCGCCGAACTTGCCGGCGACGCTGACCCACTGGCCGGGGTTCACGATGATCGTGTCCTTCCAGCCCTCCTCGTACTTCTCCAGCGGGACGTCGGTGAACCCGCTGATCGGCGCCGTCGTCCGCTCCGAAGCCTGGTCGAACGTCGTGGTGAAGCTCCGC
Organism: Amycolatopsis sp. NPDC051061; assembly: GCF_040682935.1. Taxonomy (NCBI): domain Bacteria; kingdom Bacillati; phylum Actinomycetota; class Actinomycetes; order Pseudonocardiales; family Pseudonocardiaceae; genus Amycolatopsis; species Amycolatopsis sp. NPDC051061. Next base: position 86,594 of record NZ_JBFBBZ010000002.1, on the reverse strand, counting down.
CGGAACAGCGCCTGGAACTCCGTCAGGTGGATGTGGACCGGGTGCGCCGGGCCGCCGTTCGCGACGTGCACGATGTTCCACACCGCCCACCGGTCGTGGTCGATGAAGATGCCGGTCGTGTCGTCGAAGAGCCGCCCGATCATCCGGAACGTCTTGAGCCCGCCTGCCGGGTCCTGGACCTGGATGATCCCCTCGCCGCCCGGGTCCGCGTCGACCTGTTCGAGGTCCCACATCTCCGGGTGGCCCTCGGCGTTGAGCAGCAGCGCGATCCAGACGTGGTCGTGGTCCTCCGGCAGCGTCGAGCCGTGCACCAGCCGCGTGTAGGACGTCGAGACCTTCTCCGGCAGCGTGAAGGAGTCGTGCTTCGCTCGGCCGTCGACCCGGAACTCCATGAGGTCCGGCTCGATCCCGCCCAGCCGCGGGTCGGCGTTGCGCAGCTTGAGCTTCTGCCCCTTGAAGCGGCTGAAGTCGATCAAGACGTCGAAGCGTTCGGCCGGGGCGACGGTCAGGCCGCCGGCCGGCAGCGCCGCGGGTGCCGGCAGCAGGCCGCCGTCGGTGCCGATCAGGCGGACGGCGTCGTTGACCGGGGTGTTGTTCTCGTCGACGAGGTTGAGCGTGAAGAACCGCGAGTTGGCGGCGTTGAGCAACCGGAAGCGGTACCACTTCGCGTCGACGTCCAGGTGCGGCCAGATCACGCCGTTGACCAGGCTGAACGGCCCGGAGAACGGGATCATCGGGCCGTTCGGGACGTACGGGAACTTGAACAGCAGCTGCCCGGTGAGCGCGCCGGTCGCCGGGTCGGTGTCGAGGTTGCGGTCGGTGATGATCAGCGGGAGCTCGCGGTCGCCGTGGGGCAGGTCGAGCGCGTCCTCCTCGTCGTCGCGGATCAGGTACATCCCCGCCAGGCCGGTGTGGACGTTGAAGCGCGTGATCGCCATGGCGTGGTCGTGGTACCAGAGCGGCATCGCCGGCTGCCGGTTCTGGTACTCGGCCAGCTGCGACGTGCCCTTGAGGCCCGCGTTGTGCGCCCAGCCGTCGTTGCCCGCGTTGGTGCGCGCGCCGTGCAGGTGCACGACGGTCCACGCCGGCAGGTCGGCGACGCCCTCGACGATCGAGTAGCCGGGCTTGGCCAGCTCGCGGCCCGGGCGGCTGGTCGGCGCGTCGGTGACCGGGCCCTGAACGGCGACCAACGGGATCTCGCCGTCGATTTCGTTCGACCACGAAATCCGCAGCTGCTTGCCGCTGCGCACTTCGATCGTCGGACCCGGGAAATGGCCCGCGTACGTCCACAACGTACTCGGCGGCAATTGCGAGTGCAGCCGCTGCTGCTTGGCCACCATCGGAATGGTGATCATGTCCTGGCCCCACCACGAATGCGGCCGGAGCACCGGCGGAATCGGCAGTGGGTCGAGGAACTTGGTGAGTCCCCAGTTCGGCCCGGTGACGGGCCCGGCCGTGGCCGGACGCTCGATGATTTCGGTCATGCGGTTTCCCCCTTCGCGTTCGGGGGCAGGACGAATTGCGCCCCGGCGATTACGCCGGTGACGTCTAAAAGTATTCCCCCGAACCCCCTCGGTGGCCGGGAACGCGACTCCCCTCGCGATACCGGCAATTCCCACTGTAGCCCTTTTCGCCGAGAACCGCAGGTGCTTCGCGCGCGTGATAGGTTCCGCGCATGAACGAACGCCGGTGGACGTATCTCTCCGACATGGACGGCGTCCTGGTCAAGGAGGAGCACCTCGTCCCCGGGGCTGACGAGTTCCTCGCCGAGCTGAAGTCGAACGGCATCGACTTCCTGGTGCTGACGAACAACTCGATCTACACCCCGCGCGACCTGCGGGCCCGGCTGGAGCGCACCGGGCTCGACATCCCGGAGGAGTCGATCTGGACGTCGGCGCTGGCGACCGCGAAGTTCCTCTCGTCGCAGCGCCCGAACGGCTCGGCGTACGTCATCGGCGAAGCGGGCCTCACGACGGCGCTGCACGAAGTCGGCTACGTGCTGACCGAGCGCGACCCGGACTACGTGGTGCTGGGCGAGACCCGCACGTACAGCTTCAGCGCGATCACGCGCGCGATCCGGCTGATCGAGGGCGGCGCGAAGTTCATCGCGACCAACCCGGACGCGACCGGCCCGAGCGTCGAAGGCTCGATGCCCGCCACGGGGTCCGTCGCGGCGCTGATCGAGAAGGCCACCGGGCGCTCGCCGTACTACGTCGGCAAGCCGAACCCGCTGATGATGCGCTCGGCGTTGCGCCGATTGGGTGCGCATTCGGAGTCGACGCTGATGATCGGCGACCGGATGGACACCGACGTGCACTCGGGCATCGAGGCCGGATTGCAGACGATCCTGGTGCTCACGGGCATCTCCACCCGGGAGTCGGCCGAACGGTATCCGTATCGGCCCACTCTGGTGCTCGACTCGATCGCCGACCTGATCGGGCGAACCGGCGACCCGTTCGGCGAAGGCTGACGGTGGGCCGGGTGGCCGGAGGGCTTATCGTCACCGGATGAGCAAGTCCACCTACGTTGTGGGCGACGTGCACGGCCACCGTGACGAACTGGCCGAGGCACTGCGCGCCGAGGGTCTGGTCGACGACGAAGACAACTGGTCGGGGGAAGAGGACCAGCTGTGGTTCCTCGGTGACTTCGTCGACCGCGGCCCGGACGGTGTCGGCGCGATCGACCTGGTCATGCAGCTCGAGGCGCAGGCGGCCGAAGCCGGCGGCCAGGTGCAGACGCTGCTGGGCAACCACGAGATCCTGGCCCTGGGGATGTACCACTTCGGCGACGAGCCGGTGCCGTCCGACTTCGGCCCGCGCAGCTTCGCCCGCAGCTGGGAGATCAACGGCGGCCTCCTGTCGGACCAGGACCGGCTGACGCCCGAGCACATCGAATGGCTGGCGGCGCGCCCGCTGGCGGCAGTGGCGGCGGATCACCTGCTGCTGCACTCCGACACGCTGGAGTACCTCGACTGGGGGTCGACGGTCCCGGAGATCAACGAGGCGGCCGCGGAGATCCTGACGGGCTCGGACATCGAGGCGTGGTGGGACGTGTGGCGCCGCATGACGACGCGCTACGCGTTCCGCGGCCCGGACGGGGAAGAGAACGCGCAGAAGCTGATGGACGCGCTGGGCGGCTCCCGGATCGTGCACGGGCACAGCGTCATCGCCGACCAGCTGGGAATCCACCCGACACAGATCGAAGGGCCGTTCCTGTACGCGGGCGGCAAGGCGCTGGGCGTCGACGGCGGGCTGTTCGTCGGCGGGCCGTGCCTGGTGGTGGAGCTGCCGTACGAGCCGGAGTCCTAGGCGATCTCGACGATCTCCTTGCCGAGCGGCATCAGGGAGATCGGGATCATCTTGAAGTTCGCCACGCCGAGCGGGATGCCGATGATCGTGACGCACAGGGCGATGCCCGTGAACACGTGCCCGATCGCCAGCCACAGCCCGGCGAAGACGAACCAGATGACGTTGCCGAGGCAGGACGCCGCGCCCGCGTCGCGGCGTTCGACCACCGTGCGGCCGAAGGGCCAGAGGGCGTAGCGCGCGATCCGGAACGACGCCAGCCCGAACGGGATCGTGACGATCAGGATGCAGCAGAGCACGCCCGCGAGCAGGTAACCCAGGGCCATCCAGAAGCCGGACAGGACGAGCCAGATGATGTTCAGCAGCGTGCGCATCAGACGTGCAGCTCCCCACTCACGATGGTGACGGCTTGGCCGGCGAGGTGGACGCGGTCGCCGTCCTGGCGGGTCCGGACGATCCCGCCGCGTGCGGAAACCTGGTGGCCGGTCAGTTCGGTCTTTCGCAGTTTTTCGGACCAGTAGGGCGACAGGATGCAGTGGGCCGAGCCGGTGACGGGGTCTTCGTCGATGCCGACGCCCGGCGCGAAGAAGCGGCTGACGTAGTCGTCGCCTTTCGCGGTGACCAGCAGGCGTCCGGTCCAGGTCGCCTTGAGCTTCGCGAGGTCGGGTTCGAGCTTTTTGACCGTTTCAGCCTCGGGGAGGACGGCGAAGAGGTTTTCGACGCCGCGTCCGACGTACTCGATCTCGATCCCGGGGAGGATTCCGGACAGGTCGTCGTCGGTCGGGGTCGGCGGGTCGGACGGGAAGTCCAGCTCGACCCAGCCGCCGTCGGCCTTGGCGCGCAGCTCGCCGCTTTTCGTCGTGTACGTCTGCTCGCCGCCGAGGACGTGCGTGGCGGCGACGGTGGCGTGCCCGCACAGCGCGACCTCGACGGCGGGGGTGAACCAGCGGAGCGACTTCGGGCCGTCGGTGTTCGTGACGACGAAGGCGGTCTCGGCGTGCTTCATCTCAGCCGCGACGGCTTGCATCCAGGCCGCGTCGGCGGGTTCGTCCAGGAGGACGACCCCGGCGGAGTTCCCGGCGAAAGCCCGGTCGGTGAAGGCATCGACCACGAAGAAGCGCATGCTCCCAATGTAGCCCGCGACCTGGGTGTGTTGATCTTTTCTCAGGGAGATTCAGGGGTTGTCCCCTACGCCTCCCCGATGGTGGGCTTGACGATTTTTTCGCCGTCCGGGCCGCGTTCGGGCTTGAGGTCGAAGACGTCCTCGTCGACGGCGTACTTGTTCTTGTGTTCTTTGTCGTCTTCCTTTTTCTTGCCGGCCCCGGCGGCCCCCGCAGCGCCCCCGCCTTTGCCCTTCGCGGCCGCGGCGGCGGTGGCACCGCGTTCGAGCCGTTCGCCCGGTGCTTTTCCGCCGGTTTTGGCTTTGCCTTCGCCGGGGGCTTCCTTCGGATCACCGGTGTAGCCACCACCGGAGACGCGCGAGCCGGCGAACCCGGTCCCGGCGCGCCCGGCACCGGACTTGCCGCGCGTGATGTCGCCGCTGCCACCGGTTCCGCCGCCGGCCGTTCCGGGCATGGCGAGGCCGTCCGGGGTCATGCGCGGGAAGGCGCTCGGGGACGGCGTGCCGCGGAAGCCGGTGTTGCCACCGCTGAAGTTTCCGGTACCGCTGGTGACCCCGGGCTGAACGAAGTTCGGCGGTGTGGTGCCGGGTGGCGTGGTGCCGCCGGTGGTTCCTCCAGGGACGAAGCTCCCGCTCGTTCCGCCGGGCCCGGTGGTCGTTCCGCCTCCGATGGTGGGGGTGCCGGTGAAGCTGGTGCTGCTGGTGCCGTGGAACCCGGAGACGGAGGTGGAGTCGTTCCCGCCGAGCTGCGGCGGCGGCGCGTAGGTGGGCTGGGAGCTGGCGGTCTCGTGGTAGGTGCCGTCGAGGTTTTGGAGCACCTGGACGGCTTGTTGGTGCGCCGCGTCGGACTGTTGTTGTTTGGCTTGGATGCCGGCCATGGTGCCGCTCATGCCGATGAGGTCACCGGAGTTGTACTGCTGCTTGGCCTTGTCGAGCTCGGCTTGCTGGTTGAAACCGGTGGGCTCGGGCATGTTGTTCTTGGCGTAGGACGCGGCGGCGGACTGCTGGGAGTAATGGTTGCTGACCAGCTGCATGGCGTTGCCGGTCTGCTCGGTGTGGCCCGCGGTGTTTTGAAAGAACCCGTTCGCCTGGTCGGCGGCGGGCCCCTGCCAGGAACCGCCGGATGCGGTCGCCGCGTCGCGGAATTGGTTGGAGGCGTCGGCGAGCCAGTTGCCGTAAACATTGGCCACGCGGCTGCGGTCGTTGATGCCCTCGATGTCGAGGTCTTTGTGCACCATGTCGTACAGCACTTCGTGCGGACTGTTCGCGTAGTTCTCGCCCGGTGCCGGCGAGTCGCCTCGAAGGTTTTGTCCCTCTTGGAGGAGCTTGCCTTGCGCTACCGAGTAGTCCGAAGCCGCTTGCTGGGTCGCTCGTTGTCCGTCCGCACCGTGCCCTTGGGTTTTTTGGGCGGTTTCCGCGTAGTAGTCACCCTCGGACTGGCGATGCTGCGCCCGGTGCGGCTGACTCATGGCAGGACTCCGTCTCAGTTCTTCGGCAGCAGGGGCTCGACCTTCGCGGCAATTTCCTCGACCTGTTTGCAGGCACTGGCGGTATCCGTGCTGGCGCTCATCAGGATCAGAGCGCGGGAATTCGGCTTCACTTCCATCCACACACCGCATTGCCCTGAGGAGTGCTGTGGTTCGCGTTCTTCGACCGCGGGGCGCCCGTTGACGTTTCCCTCGCTCGCTTGGCTCGGATTGCCCACGTTGTCCCTGTAGTTCTGGCCGACCTGCAGGGATAAGGCCACGTCGGAGCCCGGTGTGTCGACGGTAGCTGCCTTGGTGGCGCGGCAAGACTCCTTCGAACGGGCGACAGTCGGCTCGGACTTCGGAAAACCCTGCCCGGCGAGAGCTTGGTCGAGCAAGACGCACGAGTCCAAGTCCGCGAAGCGACTGCTACCGGCTGAGTTCGACTCCGGTGCGGTCGATACCGACGTGGTGGAACTGGGGTTTGCTTGGCCCCCGACCTGGCTCGTGCAGGCGGTAACGCCGAAGGCGAGAGCCAGTGCGGCGAGCGCGACCGGAAATCCTCGTACCCTCACTGCTCTTGCAGACCTTTGTTGAGCTGGGCGAACGTCATGCTGTGGGCGTCCTCGGTCTCACGGTAGTTCTTGCGGGCGATCGCCATCGCCTCGCGAGCTTGCAAGACGCCATCGCGCATCCGGATCAGGTTGGGGATCAGGGATTCCTCGTCGCCGTCGGCCACTTTCACGTTGAAGGTGGCGACGGCCTTGGCGTACTCGCTGCCGCCCATGTTGGCCGCTGTCGTCAGAAGGCCGACATCGACGATCATGCGGTTGTATCCATCGAGGAAGAAGTCGCAGGCCTTCATGTACGCCTGGAACCCTTCCTCGTTCACCGCGAACTGGCCGCTCTGGGCGAGGTCTTTGAGGTGGTGCCCACCCTCGGAGACCCGCTTGGCAGCTTCGGAGTCAGTGGGACCGTCGAGCAACCCCGAGAGGAAGTTCGACCCCGCGTCACCTTCACCGGCCGGCGGCGTGAACGATCCCGGCGCGCCGAATTGCGAACCGCCCATGACGCCCTCCCAGTCGTCCGGCACCACCCTGCGTGGTCCCTCCGCACTGTACTAGTGACGAACCGGCCGCGTCAGTGGTTCCGGCCACGCTCGTGGAGCCACGTGCGCAGGTGAGAACCATCCGATGGGGTGAACGTCACCCGGGTTTCGCCGCCCGGTAGGGCCTCGCTGAACATCAGGAACCGGCCGCCCGCGTTGTCCACGAACGTCACCGTTCCGGCCGGCCTCAAGACGTCGGAAACGCGGACCGACAGCTCGAACGTCCCGTACCTGTGCAGGGGCCACGACGAGAACTGCGTCGCCGCGTCCGCGTCGCGGCGGGTGCCCGGCTCGATGAACGTCAGCTCCGCCAGCGGCACCGGGCGGTACGCCGGGAGCATGCCCACCACCAGGTCGGCCAGGCGGTCCGGACGGGCCTGGGCGAACAGGACCTCCTCGCCCGCCAGCTCCGAAAACACCCCCAGGCCGTGGCCGATGGCCGCGCGGTAGAACACCTGGCGGCCCTCCTCCGCCGCGCGGACGATGACCAGCACGTCCGGCTGCGTCCACGCCCGGAGCGTCTGCTCGACCTCGATGTCCAGCTTGTCCGGACCCGCCAGCCCCCGCGACCGCATGGACTCCCACGAAAGAGCCGCGATGCGCTCGTTCTCCGCGAGCGTGCGGCCGGGGCTGCGGATCTCGAACGGGTGCCAGTTCGCCGGAAGACCGGTACGCCGGATCGCCGTGTCGACCTCAGCCAGGCCCAGTGAAAATTCCTCCGGCACGTCCCCGAGCGTAGCGGAACGGCCACCCCGCGCTCAGATGTCGAGCTGCCGCACACCCGTCTCGCGCAACGCCACCCGGCCAGCCGTCGCCCGTTCGCGCAAGCGGACGATTTCGTGTGGCTGTAACCCGATCGCGACGCCGAATGCCTCCACGTCCGGGAATCCGCCCTGACGCTGCCGCAGCTCCAGCGCCTTGGCCACCTGCTCCGGGGAAAGCAAACCCGCCAGCTCCGGCCCCGAAGCCGCGTTGACGTCCACCAGCGGCACAGGAGCAGGAGGCGGGGGCGCCAGCGGAGCCACATCAGCCGGGACGTAAGCCTCGATGACGTCGTTCTGCCGCAGATCCCGGAACGCCAGCCCGACGGTGAACGTCCGCACCCCGCCGTTCGTCCGCACCGCCACCCCGCCCCGGGCCAGCGACAGGATCCGCAGGTCCGACGCGATGACCGTGCTCCGCTCGTTGAAGGTCGTCCCCGCCGGCCGCAGCACCCGCGCCCGCGTGCCCACCGTGAACAGCGAGCCGCGCCCCTCCGGGACCTCGACCGCCGCCACCACCGAGCCGTTGCCGAGGTCGTTCAAACCGTGCACGACCGCGACACCTTCCCGGCGCTCCAGGTGGTCGTGCGAAGGCTCGTGGAACGCGGTCAGCGCGTCGCCCGCCGTGGGCGGCACGTCGCACTGGAAGCCGAGCAGTACCGTGCCCGGCTGCCCCGCCGGCAGCTCTTCGAGAGGCCCGGCTGCCCCGCCGGCAGCTCTTCGAGAGGCCCGGCCGGCCCGAACAGCCCGAGCACCCGCATCGGCTGGCCTCCGCGCGACAACGCCGTCAACGCCCCGAAGCGCAGCATGCCCTCCCGGACGAGCACCTGCACGTGGAACCCGGTCAGCTGGTCGTACGCCGGCGCGACCACCTGCGCCACACCGTCCTGGCGGCTCAGGTCCGGTCCGACGGCGTCGTCGGTGTACAGCTCCAGCGCGTCGCCGTTCCCGAGGTCGCGCCGCCCCACCGCGACGAAGACGTCCTTGAGGAACCCGGCGTCGGTCACCGGCTCGATGTCGCTCGAGAAGAACTTCTTCCGCACCATGATCCCGAGGCGCAGGTTGTCCGCCAGGATCCGGTCGGCGCGCTTCAGCCGCGCGCGGGCGCCGCGGACCGCGCGCCCGATGCTGACCTGGCCGCCGGGCAGCTCCCCGAGGCCGGAGAGGGTGATCGAGTCGTTGAGCGCCTTCCCGAACTCGATCAGCCCGACCCTGACCTCGGTCACGACGTGGCGGCCAGCGTGACGCTGATCGACTGGTCGGCGTTGACGCGCTCGGACTCGACGACCATCCCGTTCGAAGCCGCGCGATCCTTCAGTCGCGCGAGGACGGCGCGCTGCACCTCGGCCGCGTAAGCGTCGTCGACCGACAGCACCAGCCGCTGGGCTTCGGCCTCGGCGAGGCCGGGGCCGTCGACGTGCGCCATCTGGACGCCCTCGGGGCCGTAGACGAACGTGATCCGCCGTCCTTCCCACGCGGCGACGACGGACGCGCCGTCGTCGGTGACCTGTGCCCGCAGCCCGGTCAGCGCACGGGCCAGCAGATCGCGGTGGCGCATCCGGGTCCGGACGGTGACGACGCCGGGCCGAGCCTGCGTGTGCGCCGCGATCGTGGCGGCGTTGAGCTGCGCCAGCGCCTCACTGCGCAGCTTGAGCGTGACGCTCATCGGTAGTCCCCTTCGAGCAGCGCTTCGAGTACTTCGGTGGTGGCGAAGCCGTTCAGCTCGATCGCGCCGTCCGGGGCGATCGTCAGTTCCAGCCGGTTCGGGGTGGTGAAGATCGACTCGTCGTAGCGGCCGGTCAGGAAGTGGAACCGCTGGTTCACCGAGCCGACCCACGGCCGTGACGGCTCCGGCCGGTCGGCCAGGAAAGGGCCGTCCACCAGCAGATCCGTCGAATCGAGCAGCTTCGACGGCGGTAGCTCCTCAAGGACGTGCCCGGTGAACGTCATCACCGAAAGCCCCGCCTCGCGCACGGCGGAAGCGAAGAGCCCCAGCGGCCCCGGCTGGTCGAACGGCTCGCCGCCCAGCAGCGACGCCTTCGATGCCGCCGATCGCCAGGACGCGCGAAACCAGGTCCTGCCACGGCAAGAGCGTGCCGCCGCGGGTCGTCCACGTCTGCGGGTTGAAGCAGCCGGGGCAGCGCACCGAGCAGCCCTGCGTCCACACCGCGCACCGCAGTCCCGGGCCTTCGGCCGCGGTGACGTCGACGATCCGGTGGAGGTTCAGGAGTTCCATTGCGACTGCTGCTGCGACGCCGTGTTCTCGGCTGAAGCCGACGTTCGCCGGTAGTCCTCGGTGAACTCCGACGTCACGGCGGCAGCGAGCCGACCTGGTTCGCGGTGGCCATCACGAACACCGGCGCCGTCTTCTCCTGCATCCAGGACAGGAACGTGCCGAACACGCGGCGCGCGGTGCCGCCGTCGCCACCGCCGCCCGCGCCGGCGAGGCCCTTCTCGATCTCGTCGACCCACAGCACGCACGGCGCGATGCCCTCCGCGGTGCGGATGACCGTGCGGATGTTCTTCTCGCTGGAGCCGACGAGGCCGGCGAAGACGCGGCCCAGGTCCAGGCGCAGCAGCGGCAGCCGCCACATGTTCGCGACGCACACCGCGGACAGGCTCTTGCCGCAGCCGGGGACGCCGGTGAGCAGCAGGCCCTTCGGCGCCGCGAGGTTGTACGCCGACGCGGCCGGCGTCCAGGTGCCGGTGCGCTTGGTCAGCCACCGCTTGAGCCGGTCGAGGCCGCCGACGGCGTCGAAGCTCGTTTCCGCGGGCACGATGTCGAGCATCCCGGACCGGCGGACGGCCTGGCGCTTCTCGGCGAGGATCAGCTCCAGGTCGCTGGGGTCGAGCCCGCCGCCTTCGACGAGCGCCCGGGCGAACGCGTTCTCGGCTTCCGGCAGCGTCAACCCACGCGCGGCGGCGACGATCATGTCCCGGTCGTCGCGGTCGATGCTGATCCGGACGTTCTGCCGGTGCGCGGCGACCATGCCGTCGAGCAGCTCGCCGATCTGGCGCTGGTCGGGCAGCGGGAAGTCGACGACGGTGGCGTCGTGCTCCAGCTCCGGCGGCACGGGCAGCGACGGCGAGACGAGGATCAGGCTGAGCGGCACCGGACGCGTCTTGAACGCGGCGGCGAGCTCCCGCAGCCGGCGCACGACGTCGGGGTCCGGCCGGTGACCGCCTTCGGAGACGAGCGACGGGTGCAGGTCGACGAAGACGAAGACGGCGGGCTCGCCCCAGCCGTAGACGCGTTCGAGCGCGGCGGCCGCGGCGCGGGTCTCGCTGATCGGCGGACCGCCGGCGGGAGCCAGCCCGGTGGTGCTCGACCAGACGTAGACGCGGCGGGGCGTGCGCAGGCGATTCTGGTCTTCGGCCACCGCGCGGATCTCTCGCAGCACCCGCTGCTCTTCGTGCGTTTCGACGACCAGGAGCGGGTAGCGAGCCTGCAGCAACTCGGTCAGCTCGTCACGAAACCCCTGGCCGGCCATCGATCGCCCCCTCGGAATCCGTCCGGACACTACCAGCGCTTCCCTCTCGAAACGGCTCCGAGCAGTCGCCACCGGCGGGTTCGGTTCCTAGACTCACGTGGCCCGACGAAGACGTCTACGGGAGGCACCATGCCTGACGCGCCCGCCCTGCCGAGCTACGCCTCGGGGATCTCCGAGGTTCCACTGCTCGGGGACACCATCGGTGACAACTTCGATCGGACGGTGGCCGCGTTCGGGGAACGGGATGCCCTGGTCGACCGGACCGCCGGCCGCCGGTGGACCTACCGGGAGCTGGCCGCCGAGGTGAACGCGCTCGCGCTGGGCCTCGTCGCGCAGGGCATCGGGAAGGGCGACCGGGTCGGGATCTGGTCGCCGAACCGGGCGGAATGGACGTTCCTGCAGTACGCGACGGCGAAGATCGGCGCGATCCTCGTCAACATCAACCCCGCGTACCGCTCGCACGAACTGGAGTACGTGCTCAACCAGGCCGGCATCCGGCTGCTGGTCGCGTCGGACGAGTTCAAGACGTCCGACTACCCGGCGATGGTCGACGAGGTCCGCGAGAAGTGCGCCGCGCTGGAGCACGTCGCGATCCTCGGCGGCGAGAGCTGGCAGGCGCTGGTGGGCGCCGGCCGGCAGGGCGATCCGGCGCAGCTGGCGCACCTGCAGGCGGGCTTGTCGGCCGACGACCCGATCAACATCCAGTACACCTCGGGCACGACCGGCTTCCCCAAGGGCGCCACCCTGTCCCACCACAACATCCTCAACAACGGCTACTTCGTCGGCGAGCTGTGCAACTACACCGAAGCCGACAAGGTGTGCATCCCGGTGCCTTTCTACCACTGCTTCGGCATGGTGATGGGCAACCTCGCGTGCACCAGCCACGGCGCCTGCATGGTGATCCCGGCGCCGGCGTTCGACCCGAAGGCGACCCTCGACGCCGTCGCCGCCGAGCAGTGCACGTCCCTCTACGGCGTGCCGACGATGTTCATCGCCGAGCTGAACCACCCGGACTTCGCGAGCTTCGACCTGTCGTCGCTGCGGACCGGGATCATGGCGGGCTCGCCGTGCCCGGTCGAGGTGATGAAGCAGGTCATCGACCGGATGGGCATGTCCGAGGTGTCGATCTGCTACGGCATGACCGAAACGTCACCGGTGTCGACGCAGACCCGCGCGGACGACTCGATCGAGCGTCGCGTGTCGACGGTCGGGCGCGTCGGGCCGCACCTGGAGGTCAAGGTCGTCGACCCCGAGACGGGGCTGACGGTGCCGCGCGGCGAGCCGGGGGAGCTGTGCACGCGCGGGTATTCGGTGATGCTCGGGTACTGGGAGCAGGCGGACAAGACGGCGGAGGCGATCGACGCGGCCCGCTGGATGCACACCGGCGACCTGGCGGTCATGGACGCCGACAGCTACCTCAACATCACCGGCCGCATCAAGGACATGGTCATCCGCGGCGGGGAGAACCTGTACCCGCGGGAGATCGAGGAGTTCCTCTACACGCACCCGGACATCCTCGACGCGCAGGTCATCGGCGTCCCGGACGAGAAGTACGGCGAAGAGCTGATGGCCTGGGTGCGGATGCGCGAAGGCGCTTCGCCGTTGACCGCGGAGAAGGTACGTGAGTTCTGCGAAGGCAAGCTGGCCCGCTACAAGATCCCGCGGTACGTGCACGTCGTCGAGGAATTCCCGATGACGGTGACCGGCAAGGTCCGCAAGGTGGAGATGCGCGAGAAGTCGATCAGCCTGCTGGGCTTGGAAAAGGCGGCGTCGGCCAAGCACGCCTGAAACTTCGTGAAGGCCACCTTGACGAACTTCAAGTTCCTCAAGGTGGCCTTCACGGCACGTCAGCCCACCGCCGCGGCCACCGCCGCGGCCGCCGCCGCGATCGCCTTCGCGTCTTCCTCGCCGAACGTGTCTTCCAGCTGCTCCGGTGAGTAGTCGACGTCGATCTGCTCCACCGGCATCCCGCGCGCCGACTCGATCGCCCCCAGGCGGCGCTGGGCGCGGTCGGCCGCGTACTGGATGATCTCCTCCGGGTCGTTGTCGAACGGCACTTCCTCGAACTGGTCCTGCACCCACTGGATCATGCTGAGCGCGTGCGGCAGCAGCTCGCCCATCCGCTGCTGGACGGCGTCCCACAGGGAGTCGTCCGCCGCGACGTGCCGGCGGCAGGTGAACGTGCCCCACGCCATGTGGCGGCGCTCGTCGTCGCCGATGCGGCGGACCAGCTCCTGCATGCCCGGCAGGATGTCGTGCTGGGTGCAGATCAGCTGCCACGAGTAGTAGCCCGTCAGCGCGAGGCTGCCCTCGATCACGTGGTTGTACGTCACGCTCGCGCGGATCTGGTTGAGCGGGCTGGGATCGTCCTCCAGCGCGCGCAGCGACTGCGGTAGTTCCTCGTAGAACAGCTTGCGGTAGTGGGGATTCTCCGCGACGTACGGGTGTAGGTCCTCGGTCAGCCCGACCGCGTCCATCCAGCGCCGGAACACCTCGGTGTGCTTGGCTTCCTCGAAGCAGAACTGCGTCAGGTACATCTCGTCGCCGAAGCGGCCGGTCGCCGACATCGCGCGCATGAACGGCTGGATGTCCTCCGTGACGGCCTCTTCGCCGGCGATGAACTGCGCGACCAGGTACGTCGTGCTGCGTTTCTGCTCGTCGTTGAGGGTGTCCCAGCCTTCGCGTTCGCGGCTGAAGTCGATGTCGGCGGGGTTCCAGAACTTCTTGTTGCCCTTGGCGAACAGGCGCAGCGGGAACGAGTCCCAGTTCAGGCCGCCCTTGCGCAGCGAGGAGAAACCGGTGCGCAGTTCGGCGAGCGTGTCGGTCATCGTTTCACTCCATTGTGGCCGAATTGGCGGATGGTGGGAGCCAGCACGGCGGTGACGGCGTCGGCTGCCTCGGCCGCCGAGTGCGTGGGGAGCACCAGGTGCGACAGCGAAAGCCGCACGACGGTCTCCGCGAGCAGGGCGGCGGCTTCGGCGGACAGTCCCGGCTCGAACTCCCGGTACTGCTCCGCGGCGAGGTCGGCGGCCGCGGTGAGGATGGGTTCGCCCTTGGTCGTGAGCAGGGGCAGCAGGTCCTCGCCCGCTTCGGTGCCGAGCGCCGCCGCGACCAGGCGGTTCTCCCGCGCGTGCTCGATCGTGTAGACGACGGCGTGGTGAATCCCGGCCAGCAGGCTGTCCGCCGTCTCGAACCGCTGCCGGATCCCGTCGAGGAACTCCGACGCGGTGCGCAGCGCCACCGCCTGGGTCAGCGCCGCCTTGTTGCCGAACTCGTTGTAGACGGTCTGCCTGCTCACCCCGGCCCGGGCCGCGACGTCGGCCATCCGCAGCCCCGCGTAGCCGCCCTCGGGCAGCAGGTCCGCGGCGGCGTCGAGCAAGGCTTCCCGGAGGGACGCCTTCGTCCGGTCAGTGAAGCTGGTCACACCTTCACCTTGACACAGATGTCTCCGCTGTCAAGGCGCTGTACATGATCGGTTGACGTGTAAATCTGTCGGTGGTGACGGCTACCGTGTCAGGCGTGGGCATCACGGTGGGGTTCGACCTCGACATGACACTGATCGACGCGCGGCCGGGCATGGCCGCGGCGATGAACGCGCTCGGCGTCGAATCCGGCCTTTCGCTGGACGGTGACGCCTTCGCGGCGAACCTCGGCCCGCCCCTCGACGACATCCTGCGCGGTTTCGAAGCACCCGAGGAACGCATCCCCGGTCTGGTCGACCGGTTCCGCGCGCTGTACCCCGAGATGGTCGTGCCGAGCACGGTCGCGCTGCCCGGCGCGGTCGAGTCGCTGCAGGCGGTCCGGAAAGCCGGCGGGCGCACGCTGGTCGTCACCGGCAAGTACGCGCCCAACGCGCAGCTGCACGTGGACGCGCTCGGCCTGGACGTCGACGAGGTCGTCGGCGAGCTGTGGTCGACGCGGAAGGCCGAGGCGCTCCTGGCCCACGACGCGAAGGTGTATGTCGGAGATCACGCCGGCGACATCCGAGGCGCGTTGGCCGCCAAGGCGATCGCGGTCGGCGTCACGACCGGTCCGTGTGATCGCACGCTCTTGCTGAGCGAAGGCGCCGAAGTGGTGTTCGACTCCTTGACGGAGTTCCCGGACTGGTTCGAGCGGACCTTCGCGAGGAGCGTGGTGCCCTAGTCGGTTTTCTTGGCGCGCGCCTCGAAGACCAGCGCAAGCAAGCCAAGCAGCAGGCCCAGCGGGGTGACGACGCCGGCGCCGACGGACAGCCAGATCGGCAGGTTCTCCAGACCGGCGGCGAACATGATGAACACCGTCAGGACGGCGATCATGCCGAGGGCGAACAGGCCGATGCCGATCCGCATCAGGAACGGTTTGCCGGGGGCGGCCACGGTGGCCTCCTTCGTCGCGGTCGTCATGCCCCAGAGGATATCCGCCGGTATCGACTTCTCCCCAGGGCCTGTGGCGAGATACCCTTTCAGGAGCGCGCCCTGGGTACGCCCCCGGGCGCGTTCGTCGTGAGCGGGACAGCAGAAGGATTGGTGAGGGAAGTGCCGACCGGCAAGGTCAAGTGGTACGACGCGGAGAAGGGGTTCGGTTTCGTCACGCAGGACGACGGTGGCGCCGACGTCTACATCCGCAAGGCCGCGCTGCCGCACGGCGTCGAGGGGCTCAAGGCCGGGCAGCGGCTCGAGTTCGGCGTCGCCGACGGCCGTCGCGGCCCGCAAGCGCTTTCCGTCCGGCTGATCGACGCGCCGCCGTCCGTCGTCGAAGCGCGTCGCCGCCCCGCGGAGGAGCTGCACGGCCTGATCGAGGACATGATCAAGCTCCTCGAACTGAAGGTGCAGCCGGACCTGCGGCGCAACCGCTACCCGGACCGCAAGCACACCAAGCAGGTCGGCGAGATCCTGCGCGGGGTGGCCCGGGACCTGGACCCCTAAACCGCTAGGCCTCCAGCCGGAGGCCCCACACGTCACTGGGCAGCAGGCCCGACTCACCGGTGCTCGAGTTCAGCACGGCGGTGTACTTCTGCACGTCGACCGCCGAGATGCGGTCGGCGGGCGTCGGCGGCGTGACCGTGTAGGCGTACCGGTCCAGTGACGTGAACGGGATCGGGTCGCTCTGCTTGAACTCGCCCTGCGGGGTGACGTACTCGTAGACGATCTGCCACGGCGCGTCCGCGACCTCGCCGGGCACCGAGATCTGCACGGGTTTGCCCGGGCGGACCTTCAGCGTCTGCGTGTCGCCCTTGGCGCTGCACGGCTGCGCGAGCTGCTGGGAGTAGTCGCACGACAGCACCGGCGTGGTGTTGATCGTGTGGCCGTCGGCGTAGAAGGTGACCTCGGCCGGGCCGGGTGCCGAGCAGCCGGCCACCGCGAACCCACCGGCCGCAAGCAGGGCCACCACCCGGGAACGTCGCATGGCCGGAGCCTACCGGCGGGCCGACGGGTCCCTGGGCAGGCCCTGGACCGGGAAGCTCCCGGTCGGCTCGGGGCGCAGCGGCCGGTCGCCGCCGAGGCCCGGCACGAGTGAGCCGCCGCGGCGCACCAGGTACGTCTGGGTCATCCCGACCGCCAGCAGGACGGTGATCACGAGGAAGCCGATCCAGTACGTCGGCGGCAGCAGCAGGCCGACCGCGCCGCCGAGGCACCAGGCCAGCTGCAGCACGGTCTCCGAGCGGCCGAACGCCGACGCGCGTGACTCCTCGGGCAGGTCCTCCTGGATGACGGCGTCGAGGCTGATCTTGGCCAGCGCGCTGGCCGTGGCGCCGACCAGGCCGACGAGCGCGGCCGTGGCCAGGCCGGGCAGGATCGTCGCGACGAGCGCGGCCAGCACGCAGCCCGCCACGCACCCGACGATCACCTGGTCCGGGTTGCCGAAGTGCAGCCGCGAGCCCAGGGCGTTGCCGAGGAAGCCGCCGGTACCCGCGGCGGCGCCGATCACGCCGAGCAGCAGCAGCTGCATGAACGGCGTCTGCCCGCTGCCTTCGGTCTGGGCCTTGACGGCGAACGCGGCGAACATCATGAGGAAACCGGTGAGGATGCGCACCGAACCGTTGCCCCACAGCGCGACGACGATGTGGCGCCCCATCGGCTGGCGGCGCTTCTTCTCCGTCGGGTGCGCCCACAGCGACGTCGGCACCTCGCCCTCGGTCGCCTCGACCCAGGCCGGGATCCGCATCGACTGCACCGCGGCGGCGACGCAGATCAGCGCCGTGAACCACAGCGCGCCGGCCGCCCCGGAGATCGCGTTGATGCCGCTGGCCAGCGCGCCGAACGAGCCGGCGGCGATCAGGCCGAACGTCGTCAGCCGGGCGTTGGTCTTGGAGAGCGTGATCTCCGATGGCAGCACCCGGGGCGTCACCGCGGCCTTGAGCACGGTGAACGACTTCGAGAGCACCATCATGCCGAGCGCGGCGGGGTAGAGCAGCCAGTCGTCGAAGTGCAGCGCCATCACGACGGCCATCAGCCCCTGGCCGACCGAAGACGCGCACATCGCCAGCCGCCGGCCCCGCTGCACCTTGTCGAGCGCGGGGCCGATCACCGGCGCGACCAGCGCGAACGGCGCGATCGTGATGAGCAGGTAGAGCGCGACCTTGCCCTTGCTCTCGCCGCTGGTCGCGGCGAAGAACAGGGTGTTGGCCAGCGCGATCGCCATCGCCGCGTCGCTGGCGTAGTTCAGCATCACGGCGTAGGTCAGCGAGGTGAGGCCGGACTTTTCGGCGCCGTCGGCCTTCGTCGCGCGCTGGAAGGCGCCGACGGCCTGGCCGGTCAGCTGCCGGCTGCGCATCGCCGCGACCCGCGTGACGGTGATCTTCTTCGGCAGCTTCGGCGTGCCGCCCGGCGTGCGCGGTTCCTCCCGCGGCGGCTGGGGCTCCGGCTCGGGCGGCCGCGGTTCGCCCGCGTAGCCGCCGGTGTCGTAGTGCTCGTACTCACCGCTGCCGGGACGGTGTTCGCCCTGGTAGAAGCCGGGCTGCTCGCGGCGGACCGGCTCGGTGCGGTTCGGGTCATACGGCCGGGCGCCGCGCGGAGGTGGCGGCGGCGGCGGTGGCCGGTGCCCCATCGGCGCGGCGGCGGTCGGGGCTTCGTTCGCGTTCGGCCCGGGGTCGCCGTAGTAACCGCCGCGCGGCGGGGGCGGCGGCGGGACGGGCCGTTCGACGCGGGTGGGCGGCGGCGCGCTCCGGTGCTCGGCGCGGGTGGGCTCCGCCCGGGTGGGGGCGACGGCCTCCCGCCACGGCTTGGCCTGCGCCGCGCCCGGCTCCGGCGTCCAGCGTCGCTTCGACTTCCGGCCGCGCTGCTGCGAGCCGGAGCCGTCGGAGCGGGAGCCGAAGAGTGCCACGTCTCAATCCTGCCTTACCGGGGGTCGGTTCCGCCTGCTCATCCGTGCTTTACGGGTTCTTCGGGACGAACCTCACCCGGAACGTGACCTGCCACTGCTTCCCGGTGAGGAGGAATTCGTCCGTGCCCGGCACGGCGGCGATACCGTTGAGCACGTCCTCGGAGCCGGTTCTGTTCAGCTGTGCGCGCAGCTGACCTGCGTCGATCGTCCCGGTGACGTGTCCGGTGGCGGCGTCCACGCGGAGGATGGTGTCGGTGTGCCAAACGTTTGCGTAGACGTCGCCACCGACGCACTCGAGTTCGTTGAGCTGGTCGCGCCCGACGTCGACGCCGCCGGTGACGGCGAAGGTCTTCGGGTCGCGGAAGGTCAGCCGGGCGGAGCCGTTGCTCATGACGAGCCGTCCGCCGGCCTGGTGGCACAGTCCCCAGCCTTCGCCTTCGTATCTGACCCGGCGCAGCTCGGCGAGGGTCTGCGAGTCGCGTTCGATGGCGAAGCCGTCTTGCCAGGTGAGCTGCCACAGCGTCGGCCCGAGCACCGTGACGCCCTCGCCGAAGAGGGGCGAGGGGAGCGTGGCCGTGGTTTTCGGCGGTCCGCCGGGCGGGCCCGCGGTGAGCGTCGACTGCCCGGCGAGGCCGGTGCTCTCGTAGAGCGTGTCGCCGGCGAACTCGAGGCCTTCGGTGAAGGCGGCGGGGTCGTGCGGCAGGGTCGCGACCACTTGGACGGTGAGCTGTTCCGGGCTTGTCTCCTGGCCGGGGGCACCGGCGCAGCCGCCGAGCGCGGCGGCCACCAGCAGCGTGGTGATGATCGGCGTGCGCACATGAACAGCCTGGCACGGGCGCCGATGATGCGTGCGGCACAATTGGCTGCATGACGCTGCTGCTGACCCTCGATGACGGTTCCGTGCAGCGCAAGCTCGCCGATGCGGTGGAGTTCGCGCGCGCGGCAGTGCTCGACGAAACGCCCGGGGAGCAGATCGGCACCCACGTGGGTGTCTCTCGTGAGGACGCAGTCACGGCGAGTCACTTGTTCGAGGCCCAGGTGCCCGGCCATCGCGGCTGGCGCTGGTCGGTGACGGTCGCCCTGGCGGGCGACGACGAGCCGGTGACGGTCAGCGAGGTCGTGCTGGTGCCCGGGCCCGAGGCGCTGGTCGCCCCGGCGTGGGTGCCGTGGGGGCGCCGGGTCCGCGCGGGCGACCTCGGCGTCGGCGACATCTTCCCGACGGACGAGAACGACCCCCGCCTGGCCCCGGCGTACCTGCAGTCGGACGACCCGGCGGTGGAGGAGGTCTCCCGCGACGCCGGCCTGGGGCGCGTCCACGTGTTGTCTCGTTATGGCCGTACCGAGGCGGCGTCCCGCTGGCACGGCGGCGAGTTCGGACCGCGCTCGGACATGGCGCGCAGTGCGCCGGACGTGTGCGGGACGTGCGGGTTCTTCGTGCCGCTGGCGGGCTCGCTGCGCGGGGTGTTCGGAGTGTGCAGCAACGACATCGCCCCGGCGGACGGCCACGTGGTGGACGTGGAGTACGGGTGCGGAGCGCACTCGGAGGTCGAGGTCGAGGTGACGTCGTCGGTCCCGGTGGCAGAGCTGGTTTACGACGACTCGCTGTTGGACTACACCCCGGTGGAGGCGTCGGCGGCGTCGTCATCGTCGTCGTCGGAGGTGGTGGAGACGGCGGCGGCCGAGCCGGAGACGGCGATCGCGGAGGCGGACGTCTCGCCGGCGGAGGTGGAGCCGGAGGTCATCGCGGAGGCTGCGGCTGAGTCTGACACCGCGCCGGTCGCGGTGGCCGATGTGGTCGCCGAGCCGGTTGCGGCCGATGCCGACCAGGCTGAGCGGAGCGAGGCGGCCGCCGAGGCCGAGCCGGTCGAAGTTGCCGCGGCGGAGCCGGCGGAGGCGCAGCCGGAGCAAGCCGAGGTGACCGATGCGGTTGCCGAGCTGCAGCAGGCTGAAGCCGCCGCACCCGTGGTTGCGGAGCAGGCTGAACCCGCTGTGTCGGCGGTTCCTGAGCCTGCCGAGGCTGAGCCGACTCAGGCTGAGGTGACTGATGCGGTCGTCGAGCCGCAGTCGGCTGAGGCCGCTGTGCCGGTGGTTCCTGAGCCTGCCGAGGCTGAGCCGACTCAGGCTGAGGTGACTGATGCGGTCGTCGAGCCGCAGTCGGCTGAGGCCGCTGTGCCGGTGGTTCC